>JADJQT010000001.1:597500-915000 GCA_016712595.1 Rhodospirillales bacterium | reverse complement strand
CAGGACCTGTGCCGCGAGCGCCCAGCCTCGGCGCCGGCCGAAGCGGCTGGTCAGCAGCGGCAGGGGCAGGCGATCGATGAACGGGGCGTAAAGGAACTTCAGCGAGTAAGGCAGGCTGACGAGAACAAACAGACCGATTTCGGTCTTGCCCAATCCCGATTCGGTCAGCCAAGCAGACAGCGGCTCCGCCAGAGCCCCGAACGGCAACCCGCTGGCAAAGCCGAGGAATATCAGCGCGAGAACGCGCCGATCGCGAAAAACCGCCATTGCCTCGGACCAGCGGTCGACGCGTCGGCGAAGCCGAGCGCGCGCGCGCTCAGGCACCGCAGCGGACGGCAGGACGGTCGTCGGCGCAGCCTTGGTCATCAGCCAAGCGTCTGGCGCACCAGATCGGCAAGCGGTGCCTCCGGCCGCGCGCCGACGTGGCTGATCGCTTCGGCGGCGACGACGGCGGCGATTCGCGCGCACGACTCCAGCCGTAGCCCCCGCGCATGCCCCCACAGGAAACCGGCGGCATAGGCATCTCCGGCTCCCGTCGTATCGACGACGCGGGTGACCGGCACGGCATCGATAACGTGCACTTCGTCACCAGCGGCAACCACCGCACCCTTCTCCGAGCGCGTCAACACGGCGATGGGGCAGTGATCACGCACCTTCTGCAACGCGCCGTCGAACGAGTGTTCCGCGTAGAGCGAGACGATCTCGTCTTCATTGGCGAAGAGGATGTCGATGTGGTTGCCGACCAGCGACAGGAAATCGTCGCGATGCCGATCGACACAAAACGGATCGGAGAGGCTGAGCGCAACCATTCGGCCCGCTTCATGGGCGATCCCCGCGGCGGCGATGAATGCCGCCTTCGCCTGCGGACGGTCCCACAGGTAGCCTTCGAGATAGGTCGTCTGCGCCTTCTCGATCAACGTCGCATCCAGGTCGGCCACACTGAACTCGGAACTCGCGCCAAGAAACGTATTCATCGTCCGCTGTGCATCGGGAGTGACGATGATCAGGCAGCGACCGGTCGACGGACCTTCATGCGCCGGCTTGCCGCCGAAGGCGATTCCCAGCGAGAGGATATCGTGGCGGAAGATCGCACCAAGCTGATCGTCCCTGACCTTGCCGATGAACGCGCCGCGCCCGCCAAGCGAAGCGATCGCGGCGATGGTATTGGCCGCAGAACCGCCCGAGACCTCCACCGCCGGCCCCATGGCGGCATAGAGCGATTCGGCGCGATCGGAGTCGATCAGCGTCATCGTGCCCTTGTTCAAGCCGTGGCGGATGAGAAAGGAGTCGTCGGCTTGCGCAAGAACATCAACGATGGCGTTGCCAATCCCGACGACGTCATAAAGGCTTTCGGCCATCCGTGGTCCCTTCGAGGCTGTCACGAGGCGGCGCAGTATAATCGCCTGGGAACCGTCGGCAACGCCCGCCACGGACAGCTTGCGCACACTGCGCCCCATCGCTACACAGGCGAGCGTTCGCCTCATTTCGATCGGACGCGTTTCCGATGCTATCGGCATTTTTCAAAGCCTTCGAGCAACTTGGCGATCCAGCGTTCCGCAGAGTGCTATGGATCAGCATCGGCCTTTCGCTGCTCGCCTTCGTTTTCGTATGGATCGGCGCGGGGTTTTTCCTGGCGCAAGCAACGTTCCTAAATATTCCGTGGCTCAACGACGTCATCCAGGTGTTAGGCGGCCTCGCAACCGCAGTACTGAGCTGGCTTTTGTTTCCCGCAGTGGTGAGCACGACCACCGGCTTTTTTCTCGACGGCGTCGCGGACGCAGTGGAACGGCGCCATTACCCGGGCCTCCCCGCGGCACGTAGTCAACCCCTCCAAGAAATGCTTGCCTCGACGCTCTCGCTGTTCGTGGCGTTGCTGGTGTTGAACCTGTTGCTTCTCGTTCTCCTGCTCGTCCCACCAGTATTTCCGTTTGTTTTTTATGGAGCAAACGGGTACCTTTTGGGTCGGGAATACTTTGAAACCGTAGCAGCCCGGCGATTGGGACCAACCGAAGTCCGCGCATTGCGCCGTCAGCACCGAGGCTCTCTCTTTGTCGCCGGTGTATTGATTGCTCTTATGCTGACCATTCCCGTTGTCAATTTGCTCGTTCCCCTGGTAGCAACTGCGGCGATGGTCCACGTGTTCGAAACTCTGCGTCATCGAGACTCACGTTGACATCGGTGACGCCCGACTTGCCAGGGCTTTCCGAAAAGGAGTTTGAGGCGAATGTTTCGAATCAAGAAGGCGAGAGGCGACAATGAAGCCGAGGGTTTTCCTGCCGTCGATTCGCCGCCGGCAGCGGACGATCCTTCCCGCGCCGGGAACACTCCGCCACCGCGCCGGATCACCCCGCATCCGTCGCGCTTGTCCGTCTCTCCCAGCCTGCCGGGCGATACCCCGCGCCGCGCCCCGGACCTGCCGTCTGTTCTCGCCCGTCCGGATCACCGCCTGGAGCCGCCGTCCTCCAGTTCGGCTAGAGACAAATGCCTGGTGATCGGTAAGGATGTGCGGATGACGGGCGACATATCATGCTGCGACCGGTTGGTCGTCGACGGTGAGGCGGATATTTCCGTTTCCGGGTGCCGGCATCTGCAAATCGGCGCATCGGGAAACCTTCGCGGCACGGGCGAGGTCGCCGAGGCGGATATCGCCGGTCACTTCGAGGGCGATTTGCTGTGCCGCGAGCGCCTTACCGTGCGGTCGACCGGGCACATCGAGGGAACCTTGCGTTATGGCCAGCTCACCATCGAGGCCGGAGGCCAGATCATCGGCGAAATCGCGGTTATCGAGGTCGAGGGGCCGTGCCTCGACGGGCGCGGCAGCGCCGCGAAAGCGCCGGCGGCACGCATTGTGGTGCCTGGACCGTTGCGCGTGGAAGGCGCCGGGCGGGCCGAGGGGTTGGGACGGACGGACGGGGCAGGACGGGCCGAGCATGAGACACCAGAGCCGATGATCGCGCATCCGTCGTGACGTTAGCCCGGAAATCCTCAACCGCCGCCGTTTTCCTCGCCCTGCTGCCCACGCTTCTGGCGGCGGCGTGCGCCACATCCAAAGGAGGCAACGAGGCTTCGGCCGAGACGTCACCTGCGAACTCGGCCCAGGGCGTTTACGCATCGCGCCCGCCGGGCGCGAATGATCTCGCGCCGGAGCAATTGGTTGGCCTCGACGGCGATCAGCTGATCGCGTTGTTGGGGCCGGCCGACTTTCAACGCCAGGACGGACCTGCGGAAATCTGGCAGTTCCGCGATCCGGACTGCGTCCTCGACGTGTTCCTTTACGCCGATTCGTCGACCGGCAGCTACCGGGTTCTCCATGTTGATGCGCGCGACCGTACGCTGGTTCTCACGGCCGATCCGGCGTGCGTCACCGGCCTGCTGCGCCAACGCCGGCAGTCGCCCGCGCCCGGCTGAAATCCGCCCAGCACGCGGCACGCAACCTGCTTAGACGGTCGGTCGGCCGGCCGCGGGCGGCGGGATGGGCGATACGAGTTCGGCGCCGTCGGTCTTCGCCGTGTAAAGGCAGAGGTCGCGCAGCACGCAGCCGCCGCACAGCGGCCGCCGCGCTTGGCAGACATAGCGACCGTGCAAGATCAGCCAGTGATGCGCGTGCTGCAGCCATTGCTGCGGCGTACGCGCCATCAGCCCCTGCTCGACGGCCAGCGGCGTGGTACCGCGCGCAAGTCCGGTGCGATTGGCGACGCGAAAGACGTGCGTATCGACGGCAATGGTCGGCTCCGCGAACGCGACGTTGAGAACGACGTTGGCGCTCTTGCGACCGACGCCCGGCAGCGCCTCAAGCTGCTCGCGAACGCGTGGCACCTGTCCGGCGAAGCGCTCGACGAGAATGCGGCTCAGGGCAATGACGTTCTTGGCCTTGGTGTTGAACAGCCCGATGGTCTTGATCCGCTGGCGCAGGCCTTCCTCGCCCAGCGCCAGCATGCGGGCGGGCGTGTCCGCCTCCTTGAAGAGCTGCTCCGTTGCCTTGTTAACGCTGACGTCCGTCGCCTGGGCGGAAAGGACGACGGCGATCAGCAAGGTGTAGGGATCGATAAACGCGAGCTCACTGCGCGGCGCCGGATTGATCGCGGCAAGCCGTCGGTAGAGCTCGTCGATGTCCGCCAGCGGCAAAAGGGGGGCCTCACAGTCTTGCCCGTCGCCTGTGGCCGAGCGTTGGCGCCCCGTTGTTCGCTTCACAGCCATCGTCTTCTTTCCTCGCCCTTGCCCCGACAGGAACGGGTTGATAATCATTCCCTGTTGGGCGAGACGAGGAATGATTCAGCCGGCCGACTCCACTGTCCTTTATAGCGCCGTTCTGCGACCACACCGAAGCGCGGGTGCCGCAGCGGCGCGTTTCGTCGTCTGCCTCGTCGCCATCGCCGTCACCATCTTCGGTACTGTTTTGCTGTTTATCGGAGCGTGGCCAGTGCTGCCGTTCTTCGGCCTTGAACTCGTCCTTCTTTATGCCGGGATGCGTTTCAATCAGTTCGCCGGTAACGCCTGCGAGGCGATCAACCTGACGCGCAGCGCGCTGACCGTCCGGCGGATCGACCACTGGGGAAAGCAGTCCTTGGTCTCGTTCCCGCCGCACTGGCTCCAGGTCAACCTGCACGAGATGCCGGGCGAAGACAACCGGCTGGAATTGCGCTCGCACGGCCGCTCTCTTTCGATCGCCAGCTTCCTGCCCCCCGCGGAACGCGAGGAACTGGCGCAGACGCTACGCCTCGCCCTCGGCCGCCTATCCAAGACCCTTCCGACGACAGCGCCTTAAACGCACTGCCCGAACTCACAGGCCTCGACGACGGCGGGCCGGGCACTATCTAACCAGACAGTACCTGCGGGGTGCGCGTGGCCGTTGCCCCGCTTTTCGCCTCAATTGACCTTAAGCACGCCGCCGCGGCCGAGTCCGCCTTCGACGTCCTGCGCCTTGTAATTGCGCAGCGCCACGACCATACCGTTATAGGCATCGAGAAACGCGGCGACCGTGGCCTTGCCCTCCGGGGTTGTCGAAAAGCCCCCGAGACCTCCTCCGGCACCCCCACCGAAAGCCGCCGCGGCAGCGCCGTAGTTGGTCGCGGTCGAGCTGCCTTCCGACGCGGCAATCTGCACCTGCGAGCGAATATCGAACAATGACATCGACACCACTGAGGACTTCGATTGCAGGCCACTGGCAAGGCCGCCGATCGTCGATCCGAACAGGCCGCCCACTGCACCGCCGACGCCGCCGATGCTCGAATTGTTGATGATGATCGCTGGTTCAAGAAAATAATCTGCCGCCACGCGCTGCCCCGCCTGCTGCTTGGAGCCGGCGCGGAATTCCCCCGAGTTGCGCTGCGTTTGGGTGATCCCGGACATGCGGGAATCGAGGCGCGAGTTGCCGATCGAGGTGATAACGAAACAGTTCGACTGCTGCGCAGCGAGCCGGATCAGCGGCTCGATCGTGGTAACGTTGGTCGCGGCGGTAAAGGGACCCCACCACGAGGCGTTGCGCCCGTCATCGACCGCGAGGGTACCGAGCGTCGCATCGCAGTGCTGCAGGTTCGAGGCGGCGTCGACGCTGGAAGCACCGCCGGCCGAACCGGAGATCGCCGTGCCATCTGTGCCCTGGGTGACGGTGCCGCCGCAGCCGGCGAGCGACAGCACGAAAGCGGTGGAAATAACGAGGCGGTGCGACCCCCAGAACATGCGCATGACTCCTTCTTGATCGATAACAGCGTATCCGTACGGGCGGATGCCCTACTGCCCCTGCCGCGCCATGCTAACCAGCAGCGAAAACCTCGTCTCCAGACGCCAGCAGCCCACCGTAGCCGACCGTTTGCGTCTAGCAGCACGCTCCGTCGGTTGCATCACTATGCTGAGCTGCAAGCAGGATACCCATCGGCGAATCCAGCCACCTTGTCAAGACGCAAGGCCGGAGCGACGGGACGGAATAACCGAACGGAACGCATGCCCGACGGCGTCATCAGGTGGTGGTGGCGTCACTCGAGCCCGAGAACGTCGCGCATCGCGTAGAGGCCCGGAGCACGGCCATCGCACCAAAGCGCCGCATGGACCGCGCCCTTGGCAAATATCGCGCGCGAGGTTGCCTTGTGGGTGAGCTCGATGCGCTCCCCTTCCGTTGCGAAGATCACCGAATGCTCACCGACGACGTCGCCACCGCGTAAGGTGGCGAAGCCGATCGCACCCGGCGCCCGCGTCCCGGTGTGGCCATCGCGCACGCGTACGGCCGCATCCGCCAAAGCAATCCCACGCCCTGTGGCGGCCGCGTCTCCAAGCGCAAGCGCCGTGCCGGACGGCGCGTCGACCTTGTGTCGATGGTGCATTTCGACGATTTCGATATCGTAGTCGTCACCAAGAACGGCCGCGACCTTGCGGGTAAGTCCGAGCAGGAGGTTGACGCCCAAACTCATATTCGCCGCCACCACCACCGGAACGCGCTCCGCCGCCGCGGCCAGCGCGGCATGGTGCTCGCGGCCAAGCCCGGTGGTGCCGACGACGAGCGCCGTCGCATGCGCCGCCGCCAGATGTGAGGACTCGAAAACGGCGGCCGGACTCGAAAAATCGATCACCGCATCCGCCGCCGCGAACAGCGCCGCGGCGTCGTCGCCGAGACGCACTCCCAGCGGGGGAACGCCGGCAAGCGTACCCAAGTCCGCGCCCAAGTCCGGATGCCCGGGCCGTTCGCTGCCGCCGGCGAGCACGGCCTCGTCGTTCGCCAGTACCGTCTGGACGAGCATCCGCCCCATCCGTCCGGCGCACCCGGAAATGCCGATGCGCATGATCGTCCCTCGTTTCCCGTCTTTTCCCGTCGCCTGCTGGAGACGCAGGTGGATCGCTCCAGATGCGCTGCGGTTATTCCCGCAGGTCCTGCCAGAGTTCCTTGACCTTGGCGAAGAAGCCGTGGCTCTCGGGGCTGTGAGTTTCTTCGGCGCCGCCGTCGGCGAACTCCTGCAGCAACTTGCGTTGCCGGTCGGTGAGGTTCACCGGAGTCTCGACCATCGCCTCGACGTACATGTCGCCACGTGCCTGGCTGCGCAGGATCGTCATTCCCTTGCCGCGCAATCGGAATGTCGCCCCCGACTGGGTTCCGGCCGGAATTGAAATCCGCGTCCGCTCGCCGTTGACCGTCGGCACCTCCACCGAGCCACCCAGCGCCGCTGCCGTCATCGACAACGGCACCCGGCAATGGATGTCCGCGCCGTCGCGGCTGAAGAAGCGATGTTGGGAGACCGTGACGAAGATATAGAGATCGCCGGGAGGCCCGCCGCGGACGCCGGCTTCGCCCTCGCCGGTGAGCCGGATGCGCGTGCCATCCTCGACCCCGGCGGGAATGCTGACCTGAAGGCTCTTCTCCCGCTGTATCCGGCCGGCGCCATTGCACGTCCGGCAGGGATCGCGGATCGTCTGACCGCTGCCGCCGCATGACGGGCAGGTCCGCTCGACGGTAAAGAAGCCCGACTGGGTACGCACCCGCCCGTTCCCCCGGCAGGTCGAGCAGGTCTCGGGAGCGCCACCACCCGCCGCACCGCTCCCCTTGCAGGCGTCGCAACGGATCGCTGTTGGGACCTGCACCGTTTTCTTGGCGCCGGCGAAAGCGCTCTCAAGGGTTATCTCGAGGTTGTAGCGCAAATCGGCGCCGCGCCCACTGGTACGTCCGCCGCCACGGCCGCCGCCGCCGAACATCTCTTCGAAGATCTCGGCAAAGCCCGAGCTGAATCCGGTGCCAAATCCGGGTCCGAAGCCGCCGTCGCCTCCCGCGCCGCCGTGCTCGAAAGCCGCATGGCCGAAGCGATCGTAAGCCGCCCGCTTCTGATCGTCCTTCAGAACCTCATAGGCTTCGTTCAGTTCCTTGAAACGATGCTCCGCTTCCTTGTTCCCCGGATTGCGGTCGGGATGGCATTCCAATGCGGCCTTGCGGAACGCCTTCTTCAGGTCGTCCTTGCTCGCCTCCCGTCCAACCCCGAGAACGCGATAATAATCCTCTTTCGACATTTAAAATCATCCGCGGCCAGGAATGCTGCTCGCTTGATCAAAAAAGCGGCGGCGGCATCACCGCCGCCGCCAGCATTTCTCAGCGGCCTAGCTGGCCTTTTTATGCGCCGGATCGACCTCTTCGAATTCGGCGTCCACCACCTTATCGTCGCTGGAGCCGTCACCAGAACCGCCGGCCGGGCCGCCGGGAGCCGCATCCGCCCCTTGGCCCTGCGTCGCGCGGTACATCGCCTCGCCCAGCTTCATCCGCGCCTGCCCCAGCGCTTCGGTCTTCGCCTGGATGGCGGAAACGTCGCTACCATCCTTGACGTCCTTCAGGTCGGCCACGGCCTGTTCGATCGCCTGCTTATCGGCGGCAGCGATCTTGTCGCCGTACTCCGCCAAGTCCTTCTCGGTCGCATGCAGGATCGAATCCGCCTGATTGCGCGCCTCGACCTGTTCGCGCCGCGCCTTGTCGTCGGCGGCGTGCGCCTCGGCTTCCTTAACCATCCGCTGGATGTCGGCGTCCGAGAGACCGCCCGACGCCTGGATGCGGATCTGCTGCTCCTTGCCGGTCGCCTTGTCCTTGGCGGAGACGTTGACGATGCCGTTGGCGTCAATGTCGAAGGTCACCTCGACCTGCGGCATGCCGCGGGGCGCCGGCGGGATGCCGACGAGATCGAACTGCCCCAGGATCTTGTTGTCCGCCGCCATCTCGCGCTCGCCCTGGAAGACGCGGATCGTCACCGCCGTCTGGTTGTCGTCCGCGGTCGAGAACACCTGGCTCTTGCGGGTCGGGATCGTGGTGTTGCGATCGATCAGCCGGGTGAACACACCGCCCAGCGTCTCGATGCCGAGCGACAGCGGGGTGACGTCGAGCAGCAGGACGTCCTTGACCTCGCCCTTGAGCACGCCGGCCTGGATGGCAGCGCCGATGGCGACGACCTCGTCCGGATTGACGCCCTTGTGCGGCTCGCGCCCGAAGAACTGCTTGACCTTCTCGACTACCTTCGGCATGCGCGTCATGCCACCGACGAGGACGACCTCGTTGATCTCACCGGCGGTCAGCCCCGCGTCCTTGAGCGCGGCACGGCACGGCGCGATCGTCCGTTCGATCAGGTCCTCAACCAGCGCTTCGAGCTTGGCGCGCGTCAGCTTGATGTTGAGGTGCTTCGGTCCGGAGGCATCGGCGGTGATGAACGGCAGATTGACCTCGGTCTGCATCGTCGACGACAGCTCGATCTTCGCCTTCTCCGCGGCTTCCTTCAGGCGCTGCAGGGCGAGGCGGTCGGAGCGCAGGTCGATGCCTTGCTCCTTCTTGAACTCGTCAGCGAGGTAATCAAGGATGCGCTTGTCGAAGTCCTCACCGCCAAGGAAGGTATCGCCGTTGGTCGATTTGACCTCGAACACGCCGTCGCCAATCTCGAGAACGGAGATATCGAAGGTGCCGCCGCCGAGGTCATAGACCGCGATCGTCCCCGCGCCCTTCTTCTCAAGGCCATAGGCGAGCGCGGCCGCAGTCGGCTCATTGATGATGCGCAACACCTCAAGCCCGGCGATCTTGCCGGCGTCCTTGGTCGCTTGGCGCTGGCTGTCGTTGAAGTAGGCCGGCACGGTGATGACCGCCTGCTTGACCTCCTCGCCGAGGAAGCTCTCCGCCGTTTCCTTCATCTTCTGCAAGATGAAGGCGGAAATCTGGCTGGGGCTGTACTTCTTGCCCTGGGCCTCGATCCAGGCGTCGCCACCGGCTCCTTCCACGATCCGGTAGGGCACCATGCCCTTGTCCTTCTCGGTCACCGGATCGTTCCATCGGCGGCCGATCAGCCGTTTGATCGCGAACAAGGTGTTTTCTGGATTGGTCACCCCCTGGCGCTTTGCCGGCTGGCCGACCAGCCGTTCGCCGGAATCGGTGAACGCAACGATTGAAGGCGTGGTTCGTGCGCCCTCGCTGTTCTCGATCACCCGAACGTCCTTGCCTTCCATGACGGCGACGCAGGAGTTCGTGGTACCCAGATCAATGCCGATGACTTTGCTCATGTTTTCACCTCTCTTGCGGCGAGCCCGCGCGACCCAACCTGGCGTCGCGAAGACCCCCTGGTGGTCGTTGGATTTATCTGTCGTCCAACCTGACGCCTCGGCGCGTTATATATGCGGGGGCTCGAAAGCGCGCAACCGGGCGAGGCATAAACGCGGCGCCAAAACGGCGCTTCGCAATGCCGTCCGTTTCGCCCCGATACTGCAGGCCGCACCGCGACAATCCGGCGCCTTGATGGCTGACGCGTTCGGCGATCCCTGCGCTCACAAGGATTCGTCGATCCGCTGTCCCGACATCGTCTCCTCATTCTCGGCCGCCTTGCGATAGGCGCCCGGCTTGGTCTCGGTGCGCGGAAATTCGATCACCCCCTCGTCAGGGCCGGCCGGGGCGCCGGCACGGGGACCACCCCGCGAGATCCCGACCCGGGCGGGTCGCAGCGTCCTGTCCTGAATGGCATAGCCCGACTGCATGACCTGAAGCACTGTGCCGTGCGGCACGCTCTCGTCCGGAATCTCGAACAGCGCTTCGTGCACGTGCGGATCGAACGGCTGCCCCTCCGCCAAGATCGGCTTGACGCCGTGCCGCTCAAGCGTTGCCAGCAGTTCCCGTTCGGTGATTTCAACGCCGCTGATCAGCGCGTCAAGCACGGCATCACTCGCGCGGATCTCCTCCGTAACGCTGCCAAGGGCGCGGCGCAAGTTGTCGGCCACCGACAACAGGTCACGAGCAAAGCCGGTGATGGCATATTGGCTTGCCTCCTGCCGGTCGCGCTGAGCCCGCCGCCGGACGTTTTCCATTTCGGCCAGTGAGCGCAGGTATTCGTCCTTCAGGCGAGCGACCTCTTGTTCCGCCACGCCCAGCCTTAGGGTCAGATCGTCGATCTGCTCCTGCGCCGAAGCCTCGGTACCGGCGTTGGCCACACCTTCGGCTGCGGCGTCGCTTTTATCCATCGCCTCCTCTGGTCGCGTTGCGGCCGAGGGCTTGGTCTCCTGCTCGCTGTTGCGTTCCGTGTCTGCCATGGTTCCCATTCCCGTCGTTTACCCGCGTCATCCGATCATCCGGCCGACCACTCGAGCGGTGTAGTCGACCATTGGGATAATTCGGGCATAGTTCATGCGTGTCGGTCCGATGACGCCGATGGCGCCGATGATCCTTTCGCTGCCGTCCCGAAACGGGCTTACGATCATTGAACAGCCCGCGACGTTGAAAAGCGTGTCGCCGGAGCCAATAAAGATCCGCACGCCGTCGGCCTTGTCGACCATCGAGAGGACCTTGACAAGAATCTCTTTCTGTTCAAGGGCGTTGAACAGCGAGCGGATGTGCTCGAGTTCACCCAGCGCCTGAACGTCGTCGAGCAAGCGCGCTTGCCCACGTACGATCAGCGAGCCCCCGCGTTCGCCGCCGGCCCACATCGCCAGTCCGGACTCGACAAGCTTGCTGGTTAACTGGTCGAGTTCGGCCGTATGAGCCTCGAGTTCAGACAGAATTTCTTCACGTGCCTCGGCGATCGTCCGCCCGACCAGCCGAGCCGAAAGGAAATTCGAGGCTTCGACCAGAGCCGACGGCGGCAGGCCCGGTGGCGTCTCGATGATGCGGTTTTCGACGACTCCATTCTCGGCGACAAGCACGACGAGGGCGCGGCCCGGATTGAGATTGACCAACTCGATGTGCTTGAGCGGATGCTCGGTCTTGGGCGCCAAGACGAGACCGGTGCAGCGGGTGAGTCCGGAAAGGGCATGGGTGGCACGCTCAAGCATGCCCTCGATGTTGGTCCCGCTGCCGGCGCATTGCTGGGAAATCGCCCGCCGCTCCTCATCGCTGAGGTTTCCGACGCCGAGCAAGCCGTCGACGAACAGACGCAAACCTGCCTCGGTCGGCAACCGCCCGGCCGACGTGTGCGGCGCGAACAACAGCCCGGCATCCTCAAGGTCGGCCATGACGTTGCGGATGGTCGCGGGCGACAGCGAAACCGACAGGAGCTTGGAGAGCGTCCGCGAGCCGACCGGCTCGCCGGTCTCCAGGTACGAATCGACAATCTGGCGAAGGATCTCCCGCGCGCGGTCGTTCAGGTCCCGGATCATGCGTGCACGCCTACTTTCGACTGCCGCCGTCCCGCCCGACGGCGAGACCCCTTACGCGGCTGAGGGGTGATTTAGTCGGAGCATTTAGACCCGTCAACGCGGGGCCGGCAGATGATCGCAAGAGGAACCGACGCTCAGCGCGGTTCAGACCACGCATCGGCGTCGGCCTTTACGGCACCGCGCCCGCACGTTAGGGTGCGCGCCCTTTCACGCAACGAGTGTATGCTTTGATGAGACCCTCCGGCCGCGCCAACGATCGCCTGCGCCCTGTTCGCCTCGAGACGGGCGTCAGCAAGTACGCCGAGGGGTCGTGCCTCGTAGAGTTTGGCGATACGCACGTACTTTGCACCGCCTCTGTCGCCCAGCGCGTCCCCTCCTGGTTGCGGGATAGTGGACGCGGCTGGATCACCGCCGAATATGGCATGCTTCCGCGGGCCACGGCCGAACGGACCGACCGGGAAGCGGCGCGCGGCCGGCAGTCGGGCCGAACCCAGGAAATCCAGCGGCTGATCGGCCGCAGCCTGCGCGCGGTCACCGACCTTACGGCGATGCCCGACCTTCAGGTGCGCATCGACTGCGACGTTCTCCAGGCTGACGGCGGCACCCGTACAGCTTCGATCACCGGCGGCTACGTCGCCTTGCATCTGGCGTTCCAAAAACTGATCAAGCTGGGATTACTGAGCGCATTGCCCCTGACCGACCACGTCGCCGCGATTTCCTGCGGTATCTGCGACGGAGTCTGCCTGCTCGACCTCGAATATCAGGAGGATTCCGCCGCCGACACCGATGCCAACTTTGTGCTTACCGGCGCGGGCGCCATCGTCGAGGTGCAGGCGACCGCCGAGCACAAGACGTTTAATCAGGACGAGTTGCTGAAGCTCATCGCCCTCGCCCGCGGCGGTATCAACGAGCTTGTCGGCCTGCAGCGTCAGGTACTCGGCCTCGCTTGAGCGAGGTCGAAGGAGTCGTCGAAAATCGCGATGCCACGTCGTTTCGAAAACACCCGGCTGGTTCTCGCCAGCCACAACCGCGGCAAGCTGGTCGAGATCGCCGATCTCCTCCGCCCGTTCGCGGTCGACGTGATCTCCGCCGGCGACCTCGGCCTTGCCGAGCCCGAGGAGACCGGTCTGACCTTTGCGCAAAACGCGGAGTTGAAGGCGCTGACATCAGCGCGGGGTTCGGGGTTTGCGGCGCTGGCCGACGATTCGGGCCTGGTCGTCCCGGCTCTTGGCGGCGCGCCCGGCATTTATTCCGCGCGTTGGGCCGGGCCGGAAAAGGACTTCGGTGCGGCGATGCGTCGCCTCGAAGTGGAACTTGGCACGTCCAGCGACCGACGTGCCCACTTCGCCTGCGCCCTGTGCCTCGCCTGGCCAGACGGACATTGCGAAACGCTGGAAGGCACCGTACACGGCCGCCTGGTCTTTCCCCCCCGGGGCGAGGGCGGTTTTGGCTACGATCCGGTGTTCGTCGCTGATGGCTTCAACCGTACCTTCGGCGAGATCGAGCCGGCGGAAAAGCATGCGATCAGCCATCGCGCCGAGGCATTTCGCAAACTGGTGGCCGCCTGCTTCGCGTGATCTCGCAGCCTGCTCAACTCCGTCCAACCATGGACGTGCACCCGGCCCAATCCGCATTCGCTCCACGGAGCGGTGCGAGGTTGATCAGCAGGTCACACTGTTCTGCCCGGCGTTCGCAGGCATTGCGGCTGCTGACGTGCGTATGGATATGGGTTGCTTGCCGGGCGATCAGAAGCCGCCGGCCGGGCGACCGTTCGAAGATCGTGCTCAGATCGTCGCTCTCGCCGATGTAAAGAGCGTCCCAGCCGCGTCCCTGGCGCCGCGCGGCGATAAAGTTTCCGGGTTGGCACGCAAGCGTGGCATCAAGGCCATGCACCACATAAAGATAGGATCGTTTGGAGCGCCCCCACCAGCACCATTCCACCGCCCGCCTAGCGCCGTCCGACGGAACGCTCAAGCAACGAAAGCCGCCCATGTCGTATTCAGCCTCGCAGTATCCGGGCCTTGAAGCAGACAAGACGCCGTCGGCCTCAGCCTTTCTACTAAGATCATATTCCTACATCCTAGTCAAGTGACCCCGCCGTGAACGAGATCGCGATTTATGTTCATTGGCCGTTCTGCAGTTCGAAGTGCCCTTATTGCGACTTCAACAGCCACGTGCGCGAGACGATCGACAGCGATCGCTGGCAGCGCGCCTATCTCGCCGAACTGGATGGTTTTGCCGCCGAAACCGTGGGACGGCGGGTGTGCAGCGTGTTTTTCGGTGGCGGCACGCCCTCACTGATGGACCCAGGAACGACAGCGGCGATCGTGCAAAGGATCACCAGCCTGTGGCCGGTCGCGACGAACCTTGAAGTCACCCTCGAGGCCAATCCGTCGACTGCGGAAGCGGCCCGGTTCCGCGCCTTCAAGGATGCAGGGGTGAACCGGCTGTCGGTTGGCGTCCAGGCGCTCGACGACGACGCGCTGCGCCTGCTCGGGCGCGGCCATTCGACAGCCGAGGCGCGCCAGGCAATCGCGCTGGCCGCGGCGATTTTCCCGCGCTTTTCGTTTGACATGATCTGGGGCTGGCCGGGCCACACGGCGCCAGCCTGGCGGCAGGCGCTCACCGAGGCGATCGCGATAGCCGGCGATCATCTCTCCGCCTACCAGCTCACCATCGAGCCGGGCACGGCGTTCTGGCGCGACGGCGTTCCGGCGGCGGATGAGGACACGGGGTGCGCGCTGCATGACGTCACCCAGGACTTGCTCAAGGCAGCGGGATTGGATGCATACGAAATTTCCAATCACGCGCGCAGCGGCGGTGAGTGCCGCCATAACCTCGGCATCTGGCGCGGCGGTGATTACCTCGGTATCGGCCCGGGCGCGCACGGACGGATCACCACGGATGGCCACACAACGGCGACGCGCGCGGTTCGCGCGCCGGAAAAATGGCTCATGCGTGTCGAGCAAGGAGCGAGCGGGCTTGCCGAGCGCGCCGCACTCACGCGGGAGGAACGCCGTGAAGAGCTGGTCATGCTGGGTCTGCGTCTGCGCGAGGGCCTCTCGCGCGGCCAATTCCGCGCCCTCACCGGCATCGAGCCGGAAGCCGCGGTCGATGCCAATGCCCTCACCCTGCTGATCGAGGCCGGCTTCGCCGAGCGAGACGCTCTCGGCCTGCGCGCCACCGCCGCCGGCCGGTTGCGGCTGGATGCCGTATTGGCACGGTTACTCGCGTGACACGGCGCGCTCACGCCGACGACCCTCAGCTACCGGCAGCGAAACTGCGCGGCGCCTCATCGATTACGTCGACGCCGTTGCGCTCGACCCTGAGGATCGCAAGGCGCCGGTCGACGACACCGTCAACCGTCAGCCGGAAGAGACCATCGCGACCGAAGAACCCGTTAGGATCGGTCAGATGCGCCGGCGAGAACGGCGTGCGCTCGGGTCCGCGGGCGAGAACCGCGGCAAGCGCCGTCGCGTCATAGGCGAGGGTGGCCAGGCGCGGTGGTGGCTGCCCGAAGGCACGCTTGTAGCGCACGTCGAACTCTTCACGCAGGCTCGGCGGGGGCGCGGCGTACCAGGCGCCGACAAGCGCCGTCTCGCTGCCCAGACCGGGCTCATCCCACTTGCCCGTGCCGAGAAGCTGCACCCCCGGAGAGCGGATTCCGAAGGCAGCGAGACTCGCAGCCATGGCGCGCAGTTGCGGCCCACCCTCCGCCAGCAGAAGCGCATCGAAGGCAGGTAGCGGCGGCAACATGGCCATCGATGGCTGGGCGTCACCCGCCGGCGCATCGGATGCGCCGGTCAACTTGCGCATCAGGGCGGAAAAATCCTGGGTGTCAGGATCGTAGGATTCGATGCGGACGACCGCGCCACCGCTCGCCGCCGCTGACTTGCGCAGGGCATCGGCAATCGCCGAGCCATAGAGGTTATCAGGCACGAGCGCGGCGAAGCGGTTCAGCCCCTTCAGCGTTGCATAGCTGATGACCCGCTGCACTTCCGCTTCCGGCGTAAAACCGATAATGTAGACGCCCGGCTGGGCGACGTTGCGATCGCTGGAAAACGCCACGACCGGAACGTTCGCGCTCGCGGCGATGGGGACGACAGCACGCACCGACGACGCCAGCAACGGCCCCAGGATGAGCTGCGCGCCGTTCGCCGCCGCCTGCTTCGCCGCATCGGCCGCGCCGCCGGGCGTGCCCTTATCATCGATCGGCATCAACTCGAACCGTCGGTCGGCGAGATCGAACATCGCCATTTGAGCCGCGTCGGACATCGCCTTGCCGAGCTTGGCGAGTCGGCCGGAAAGAGGAAGCAGCAACGCGACCTTGACTGGCTGGTCCTGCGGCAGCTCTGCCGTGAAGGGCGGCGCGCCCGGCGCCGCGGGCTCGGCAGCGGGCGGGACCGTCGCCGAAAGACCGGGCTTCTTCGCTTCCGGCGTGGGGCTCGCCACCACCTCGCCGCTCTGCGGCCTCGCCGCGCCGCTTGGCAAGCCGGTCGCGCTTCTGAGAGTATCGCACGAGGCAAGGGCGAGCGAGACCGCGAGCAGAGATGACACGACGGCACAAGGCCGGGTCGGCCGCGGAACGACGGGCCGTGGAGACGGCAGGCGGCGGGCGGGCCAGAACGGCATCGCGGGGACTCAAACCTCCTCGTCAGGTCGACGGCACGGTCGTGGCGGAAGGTAGCGATTCGGTCGAGGCGAGTAAATCATCGTCGCTGCGATCGTTAAAGTCGCCTGCTGCGGCCGGCCTCTATCTGATCGCGACACCGATCGGCAACGCCGCCGACATCGGCCTCAGAGCGCTCGATCTGCTGGCGCAGGCCGACGTTATCGCCTGTGAGGACACGCGCGTTACCGCGCGCCTGCTGGCGATCCACGGCATCGCCCGCCCGCTGCTTCGCTGCGACGAACACGCGCACCGCATCGCCGGCCCGGCGCTGGTCGAGCGGGTGGCACACGGCGAACGGGTCGCCTTCGTCTCCGACGCCGGCACACCGCTCGTCTCCGATCCCGGTCAGCGTCTGGTGCGCGCCTGCATCGACGCGGGTCTGCCGGTATTCGCCGTTCCCGGCGCCTCCGCGGTATTGACGGCACTGTGCATTTCGGGCCTGCCGGTGCAGCGATTTCTGTTCGCGGGCTTTCTTCCGCCGCGCACCACCGCCCGCAGAAGCGAACTCGCCGAGGTCGCCGGCCTCGCCGCCACTTTGGTTTTCCTCGAATCCGCGCAGCGACTGGCGGCGTCGCTCGCCGATATGGCGGACGTCCTTGGCACCCGCGACGCGGCGGTCGCGCGTGAGATGACCAAGCTGTTCGAGGAGGTTCGCCGCGGCCGCCTGGGCGATCTGGCCGCGCACTACCGCGCCGCCGGACCGCCAAAGGGCGAAGTAACGGTGGTCGTCGGCCCACCCGCGCCCGCCCAGCCGGTCGACGCCGACGAAGCCGACCGCCGACTGAGTGAAGCGCTGAACACGCTGTCGCCGCGCGACGCGGCAGCCAGCGTCGCCGCAGCAACCGGCTTGCCGCGGCGCCAGCTCTATGCCCGAGCAGTCGCGCTCAGGGGCGATCGAAGCTGAGCCGCCGACGCCCCATCGACGAAACCAGGCTCGCCGCCTGGCGTTTCGGTCGCACCGCCGAAGCGCTGTGTGCGATCGTGCTTCGGCTTCACGGCTGGCAGATCCTCGCGCGGGATTTCCGCACGCCCGTGGGCGAGATCGACCTGATCGCCCGCCGTCGCGGCACCATCGCCTTCATCGAGGTCAAGGCACGGGCAAAGGATGGCAGCACTGAGGCGCTGACGCCGCGCCAGCGCCGGCGCATCGTCCGCGCCGCCGAGGTTTTTCTTGGCGCTTATCCTCACCTCCTCCGCCTTGAGGCCCGCTTCGATTTGATGCTCGTTGCCCGCCGCCGCCTTCCTCGACACCTGCCAGCCGCGTTCCGCGCCGACGATTGATGGCCAAGGTCCGACGTTGGAGCGACTCACTGCCCATAGTGGGCCGCTAGCAGCGACTCATTCGCCCGTATGGGTCGCGCGGCACCCGCTCGCGTCGGAAACCGAGTCCGCACGCGTCCGTTTGGCCGGCTTCGCAATACAGGCTTCCTTGCCAGGCGACATCGATGAATTGAGGCCGATCCATTCGGCGATGCGCTCCGGCTCCCAACCGGCGCGCCGTTCTCCCTCGGCGATCATCAGCGGCCGGCGAATCAAGGCGGGGTCTTCCAGCAGCAACGCCATCGCGGCATCGGCGGACAGCCCTTCCGGCACGACCTCTCCGCTCTTGACGCGAACCGCTGAGCGATTGAACCAATCGGCCACAGCCGTATCGCCAAAAAAGCCGCCGAGCTGCTCTGCCGTCCAGGGCTCGGAAAGGAGATCGCGCACCACGACGTCGTGGCCAGCGGCCTGCAGCACGCGCATCTGGCGCGCATTCCCCTGGCATCCCGGCTTGGCATAAAAGATGACTTCAACCATGGTTCCCGACCCCGTCTTGTACCGCAAACGCCGCCATCGGCCTGCCTCATCGCCGGCCGTGGCTAGCGCTGTGCACACGCAAGCATAACGCATGCCGTCGCGGCCCTTAACGCCAGATCACCCGATCGTTAAGGCAGCGATACGGCACCGACCTAGCCCTCGGCGGGTGCCGATGGCTTTGACGGCGGCGTTACCGGCTCTGCGCTCGCGGCTCCAGGCTTCGGCTTGGGCAAATCGAGGCGGATGTGCAACTCGCGCAGGCGGCGGGCCTCGACCTCGGCGGGCGCGCCCATCAGCAGGTCTTCCGCCCGCTGGTTCATCGGAAAGGCGATGACCTCGCGGATGTTCGGCTCATTGGCCAGCAACATGACGATGCGATCGATTCCCGGCGCCGAGCCGCCATGCGGCGGGGCTCCGAACTGAAAGGCGTGCAGCATCCCACCGAAGCGCCTGCGCACCTCGTCCTCGCCGTAGCCGGCGATAGCGAAGGCCTTGAGCATGATGTCCGGGCGGTGGTTCCGGATAGCGCCGGACGACAGCTCGACGCCATTGCAGACGATGTCGTATTGATAGGCGTTGATCGTCAGCGGATCGCGCGTCTCGAGCGCCTCGAGACCGCCTTGCGGCATCGAGAACGGATTGTGGCTGAACTCGATCTCGCCCGTCTCCTCATTCCGCTCATACATCGGAAAGTCGACGATCCAGCAGAAGCGGAAGGCCTCCTTCTCGCGAAGTTCGAGAAGGTCGCACAGTCGCTCACGGGCCATGCCGGCGAATTTCTCCGCCTTCGCCTTGCTCTGGCAGACGAAAAAGACGGCATCTCCGGCCTGCGCGCCGGCGGCTAGGCGTGCCTGTTCGACGCGGTCAGCCTCGAGGTTTTTGGCGATCGGCCCCTTGGCGCCACTGCTCTCAAAAACGACGTAGCCGAGACCACCCATGCCCTCGTCGCGCGCCCAGTCGTTGAGCTTGTCAAAAAATGCACGCGGCCGGCCGGCTGCTCCCGGTGCCGGAATCGCACGAACGACGCTGCCCTGCGCCACCAGCTTGGCGAACAGGCCGAAGCCGCCGCCGGCGAACGCCGCGGTCACATCGGCGATGATCAGGGGGTTGCGCAGGTCGGGCTTGTCCGAGCCGTAGCGCAGAAGGCTCTCCTCGAATGGGATGCGCACGAAGGGCGGCGGGCTCACCGCCCGCCCGCCGGCGAACTCGGCGAACACGCCTGCCAGCACCGGCTCGATCGCGGCGAAGACGTCGTCCTGGGTGGCGAAGGCCATCTCGAAGTCGAGCTGATAAAACTCGCCTGGCGAACGGTCGGCGCGCGCATCCTCGTCACGGAAGCACGGCGCGATCTGGAAGTAGCGATCGAACCCCGAGGCCATGAGCAGTTGTTTGAACTGCTGCGGCGCCTGCGGCAGGGCGTAGAACTTGCCCGGGTGGTTGCGCGACGGCACGAGGTAATCGCGCGCGCCCTCGGGTGAGGAGGCAGTCAGAATGGGCGTTTGGAACTCGAGAAAGCCGCTTTCGATCATCCGCCGGCGCAGCGACGCGATCACCTCGGAGCGCAGGACGATGTTGGCGTGCAGGCGCTCGCGGCGCAGGTCGAGGAAGCGATAGCGCAGGCGGACGTCCTCGCCGTAGTCGGTATCGGCGGCAACCTGCATCGGTAGCATCTCCGCCGGCGATTCGACGCGAAATTCGCTGATAGCCACCTCGATCTCGCCGGTCGCCAGCGTTGGATTCACCGTTTCTGACGTTCGCCGCACGACGTGCCCGTCGATGGTCACGACGCTCTCGAAGCGCACGGCGGTCGCTGCGTCGAAGGCAGGATGCGCGGAATCGATCACGCACTGGGTAATTCCATAGTGGTCGCGCAGATCGATGAACAGCAGATTCCCGTGGTCACGTTTGCGGTGAACCCAGCCGGAAAGGCGAACGCCGGTGCCGGCATGATCGACACGCAAGGCGCCGCAGGTGTGCGTTCGATAAGGATGCATGGGGAGTGTACCTTCGGGCCGGTCCTGGCAAGGGAAATCGCGCGGGCGCGCCATCGGTAGAGCGCATACACCCGCCTTGCTTGTCAAGCTGCGGGTGCAGCGGCGAAACTACGGCAACCATGTGGCGGTCACGTGCGCGGAGGCTTTGCTTGGTAGGCGCGGGCGGTATAGCTTGGCGAAATGACTTTGATTACCGAAGCCGCTGAACTCGCGGCGTTTTGCGATCGACTCGCGGGCGCCGATCTGATCGCCGTCGACACCGAATTCATGCGCGAGCGAACCTATTGGCCGAAGCTCTGCCTCGTGCAGGTTGCGGGGCCGGATGAGGCGGCGGCGATCGACCCCCTTGCCGACGGCATGGACCTATCGCCGCTGTTCGCCCTGATGCAACAACCGGCCCCGCTCAAGGTGTTCCATGCCGCACGCCAGGACCTCGAGATTTTTCACAAGCTGATGGGCGGCTCGCTGCCGCAACCGGTATTCGATACCCAGGTCGCGGCGATGGTCTGCGGCTTCGGCGATCAGGTCTCGTACGAAACGCTGGTGAGCAAGCTGGCCAAGGCGCGCATCGATAAGAGCTCGCGCTTTACCGATTGGTCGTTGCGGCCGCTGTCGCCGCGGCAGATCGAATATGCCATCGCTGACGTCGTCCACCTCGTCCCGGTCTACCGCAAGCTCGCCGCCCGCCTGCAATCGACAGGTCGCGCCGACTGGGTCGCCGAGGAGATGGCGGCGCTGACCAGCCCGGCGACCTACGCCATCGATCCGCTGCACGCGTTTCGCCGGGTGAAGAGCCGCAGCGGTAACGGACGGGTGCTGGCGGTGCTTCGCGAACTCGCCGCCTGGCGGGAGCGCGAGGCGCAAGCGCGGGACGTTCCGCGCGCCTGGGTCGTGCGCGACGAAGCGTTGCTGGAGATCGCCCACCATACGCCGAAGACGGTCGACGAGCTGGCCCGCACCCGCGGCCTCGCCCGCAAATTTGCCGAGAGCGCCACCGGCGCCGAGGTGCTCGCCGCCGTTGCCCGCGGACGCGCCGTTCCGGAGGAAGAGTGCCCGGAAACCGACCTCCGGCGCGAAGTGCCGCGCGGCGTCGCCGCCGTCGCCGATCTTTTGAAGGTGGTCTTGAAGATGAAGTGTGACGAAGCCGACGTCGCGCTGCGCATGGTCGCTTCCTCCGAAGAAGTCGAACTCATCGCCGCCCACGGCGAGGACGCCGGCGTCCCGGCCTTGACCGGCTGGCGCCGGCACGTTTTCGGCGAAGCCGCCCTCGAAGTCCGCTCCGGTTCCATGGCGCTGGTCGTCCGCGGCAGGAAGCTCGTGCTAACACCGACCGGCGAGCGAACATAAATAACCGCGCGCGCCGCAAGGACAATGGCTGCCGCCATCACTGGCGGAGCGGGGATCAGCGGGATTCTACCATGTGCCGGTGTTGGGCATGCTCGCCCACGGCTCGGCGGTCGGCATCGGGGCTCCGTCCTGCAACAGCTCGATCGAGATGCCGTCGGGCGAGCGGACGAACGCCATATTGCCGTCGCGCGGCGGTCGGTTGATGACGACGCCATCTTTCATCAGCCGCGCGCAGGTCTCATAGATGTTCTCGACGCGAAAGGCGAGATGGCCGAAGTTGCGACCGCCGGTGTATTCGCTTTCATCCCAATTATATGTCAGTTCCAGGACCGGCGCCGCTTCGCTGCGGGCGCGCGCTTCATCTTGCGGCGCGGCGAGGAAGACAAGGGTGAAGCGGCCTTTTTCATTCTCCATCCGGCGGATTTCGCGCAGGCCGAGCTTGCCACAGTAAAAGGCGAGGCTCCGCTCAAGATCGCCGACCCGGACCATGGTGTGCAGGTATTTCATTGACGTATTCCCGCGTGCTGGTGCGGTGCGCGCTGCTGTGCCCCGTGCAGATGGCGCGTGCCGAGATGCGATGGAGATGGAAGCGCCCAACCGGGTTGGCAAGGGAGCAAGCAAGGCGCGGAACCGCGCCCGTGCGAACGGGTCACACCGAGACACGGATGGAGAAAGATGCGACGTCACGAGCGGACGGACTGTTGATCGAGCGGCTAGAACTTGTAGTCGACCATAACCCCACCGAAGAACTGGTGCGGCGAGGATTCCTTCTGACCATCAAATTCGCTCGAACCCAGCACCCGCTGGTAGCGGGCCTGAGTCTGAATGTTCCACTTCTCGGAAATGGAATAGCCGAGCCCGAGACCAAGCCCGATATCCTGCAGACCGGTGTCCTCGCTTCCGCCGGAGCGCACGGCCAGCGAATGATCGACACCGAGTTGCGACGCGCCGTACCCCTCGGTCGCATAGGTCGAGAACAAGCGGGTACTGAACTGCCAGGACGGCGCCAGGGGCTGTGTGTAGTCGATGCCAGGCTGGACCATCCAACCGCCATCGCTTGACTGCGCGTCGGCGCCGACCTGCAAATCGACGCCGAGCGAGGACGACGGCTTACCGCTTGTCCCATCGTGAAACAGGTAGTCGACGAAGCCGCCGAGTTCGACCGGTCCGGCCTCGTCCTTACGCCGGGCGACCAACGGCACTTCGGGGTGCGCGACGTTCGGCACCACGTCGATCGATGGACCGGCCTGAAACGACTGACTGGAGAGGACGTTGGTCCGCACCTGTGTACCACGCTGACCCGTGGCGGGTGACGGCAGCAGCGACTGCTCGGTGGTTCGCCCAATGACAGGACCGTCCAGCACCGGCGCGTCCGCGGGAGATTCGGCCCACGCGAACGGAACGGCGAGCAAGCTCGCCAAAGCCGCGGCACCGAATTTCAACCAACGCTTCATACGCGTTCCCGATCAGACGAATTTTGGCGGACGGAAAACTCGTTCAGACAAGAGGCCCCCGCACCCCGCCCTCACTCCGTAAAAGATAGCGTTTCTGGCCCGAAAGATCCATGCACGGCGGCTGTTTGCAAGCCGATTTCCTCCGCCGGTGGCAGTTCGGCAACGCCCGGGCTTTATCCCGGCGCAGGCGCAGCGCCGGGCGCCTCGGTGGCCACGCTCGTACACTTGAAGGTTGCATATTTCGTGTCGAGCCACGTGAATTGTTGGGCGCTTTCCAAGGTCGCCTGCTTGCCTTCCGCCTGGCAGATCTCTCCGGCCTGGTGCTCGATGTCCGACGTCGAATTGCGCCAAGGCACATAGCGCACGTAGAAGCGGTCCGGCGTGTAGGTGACGACGCGCGATCCCTGGACCGCTTCGGCGCATCCGCCGGTGGCGACAGTGGCGATCAGCAGAACGGGTAGCGTTGAGCGCAGCATGATGCGGTTCTTATATCGCCGTCGCGCGGCCTCGGCAATCGCTGGCCGCATCGGCCTGCTACGTCTCTGCGGCGGAGGATCGGCGGAGGGGATTGTCGGCTGCATCGATGCCAGCAACGTTCTAGACTACGGCGGATGGTGGCAGTCGCCCGCATGTTGGGGACAAAGCCAGGGACAAAGAAGGAAGCGCTCGATGGCGAAGCGGATCTTGATGCTGGTTGGCGATTTTGCCGAGGATTACGAGACAATGGTTCCGTACCAGGCCCTGCTCATGCTGGGTCATACCGTGCACGCCGTCTGCCCCGGCAAGGTGGCGGGAGAGAAGGTGCGCACCGCCATTCACGACTTCGAAGGCGACCAGACTTATACCGAGAAGCCGGGCCACAATTTTCCACTCAACGCCAGCTTCGATGCCATCGACGAGACGAAGTATGACGCGTTGGTCATTCCCGGCGGCCGCGCGCCCGAGTACCTCAGGGTCAATGAGCGGGTGCTCAGCATCGTCCGCCACTTCAACTACGAGAAAAAACCCATCGCCGCGGTCTGTCACGGCGCCCAGATCCTGGCGGCCGCGGGCGTGATCACCGGCCGGCGTGTCTCCGCCTATCCGGCCTGCGCTCCAGAGGTGACCCTCGCCGGCGGCCAGTTCTGCGAGATCGCAATCGACGACGCGGTGACCGACGACAATCTCGTCACCGCCCCGGCGTGGCCGGCGCATCCGAAGTGGCTCGCCCAGTTCGTCACCCTGCTCGAGCGCACGCCCGTCCGCGTCGCGTAACCCATTGGCGGTCGGCCCCCTGGCCACGCGCACCCGGACGAGAAGCCCGGATAAGGCGCCCCGGCAAAGCACCCGGCAAAGCGCACGCCGGGGATCGATAAATTCGCCCTAAAGGGCCGTGCCGCCGACGGTCAGGTTGTCGATGCGCAGGGTCGGCTGGCCGACGCCGACCGGCACGCCCTGGCCGTCCTTGCCGCAGGTGCCGATGCCGGCATCGAGTTCGAGATCATTGCCGACCATGCCGACGCGGGTGAGCACGTCCGGACCGTTGCCGATCAGGGTTGCACCCTTTACCGGCGCCCCCACTTTGCCGTCCTCGATGCGATAGGCCTCGGTGCAAGTGAAGACGAACTTGCCCGAGGTGATATCGACCTGGCCGCCGCCGAACGCCACCGCGTAAAGGCCGGTCCTGACCGAGCGCAAAATTTCGTCCGGCGAATGGGTTCCGGCGAGCATGTAGGTGTTGGTCATCCGCGGCATCGGCCGGTGCGCGAAGCTCTGCCGCCGGCCGTTGCCGGTCGACCGCCCGCCCATCAGCCGGGCGTTCATCCGGTCCTGCATGAAACCGACGAGGATGCCGTCCTCGATCAGTGTCGTGCACTGGCTCGGCGTGCCCTCGTCGTCGATGGTGAGCGAGCCGCGCCGATCGGCGATCGTCCCGTCGTCGACGACCGTGACCCCGGGCGCCGCCACCCGCTGACCGACGAGCCCGGCAAAAGCCGAGGTCTTCTTGCGATTGAAGTCGCCTTCGAGCCCGTGGCCGATGGCTTCGTGCAGGAGAATGCCGGGCCAGCCGGGGCCAAGCACGACCGTCATCTCGCCCGCCGGCGCCGGTTCGGAGTCAAGATTGACCCGTGCTTGGCGCAGCGCCTCGTCGACCGCTCCCTTCCACGCCGCCGGCTCGAACCAGCGCTCATAGGTCACGCGCCCGCCGGTGCCATGGCTTCCCGTCTCCTTGCGACCGTTGTGCTCGACGACGACGGTAACGTTCAGGCGCACGAGCGGACGGATATCGGCGGCGCGCTCGCCGCCTGGGCGAATGACCTGGACCGCCTGCCATTCTCCCGCAAGCGAGGCCACGACTTGGCGGACGCGGGAATCGCTGGCGCGGGCATAAGCGTCGATCTCGGTCAACAGCGTCGTCTTTGCTTCGAACGGCATGCCAGCGAGCGGATTGTCCGGCGTGTAAAGCCGCTGGTTCGTTTGCGCCGGTGAAACCGCGAGGGTACCTCCAGCGCCAGCGCACACGCTGGCAACCGCCTCGCCCGCGCGGCGGATCGCGTCTTCGCCGAGATCGCAGCCGTGGGCATAGCCGGTCACCTCGCCCGCAACCGCGCGCAATCCGAACCCATGGGTGGTATCGAAGCTCGCGCTCTTGACCTTGCCGTCATCGAGCACCAGTCCTTCCGACTGGCGATACTCGAGAAACAGTTCGCCGTCGTCGGCATGCACCAGGGCATCGCCGATCAGCGTATCGAGGCGTGCGCGATCAAGGCCCAGGCGATTGAAAAAAAGGTCGTCGGTTTCAGCGATCGATGTCATGTCAAAGTCGGCCCATCGGTGAAATTCATCGGCAGTCTGCACCGCTGGCGGCGAGTAATCGCGCAGGGCGAGGGTCCGCTTTTAGATGGTGGCGCATTGCGCGTCCGTCGAGGGCACACGACTGCCATCGCGGTCGTCCGAGCATTTAGCGCTTGACCACAATGCGGTCCACCGGTATCCGGCGCCAACTTTGACGGGTGCAGGTGATGGCGACAAAACGTCTTTCCGACGAGAAGGCATGGCGGCCGGCGACGCGGCTGGTCCGCGGCGGCGCGCGCCGCTCCGGCTATGACGAGACCAGCGAGGCGATCTTCATGACGTCTGGGTTCGTCTATGCTTCAGCGGAAGAAGCAGAAGCGGCGTTCAAGGGTGAGCGGGATCGCTTCGTCTACTCCCGGTTCGCCAACCCCACGGTGCAGATGTTCGAACAGCGCCTGGCGCTGCTCGAAGGCGCGTCCTTGTGCAAGGCGACGGCGACCGGCATGGCCGCGGTGTTCACCGCACTCGCCTGCCAGATGCGCGCCGGTGACCGGCTCGTCGCCTCGCGCGCGTTGTTCGGCTCCTGCCAATACATCGCCTGCGAGGTATTGCCCGGCTTCGGTATCGAGACCGAACTCGTCGACGGCCGCGACCTCGGGCAATGGCAACGCGCCCTTGCCCGTCCGGCAACCTGCGTGTTTCTCGAAACCCCGTCCAATCCGATGCTCGAGATCATCGACCTTGCCGCCGTGTGCGAACTTGCCCACGCCGCCGGCGCGAAGGTGGTCGTCGATAACGTCTTCGCCTCGCCGATCCTGCAAAAGCCGCTCGACCTCGGCGCCGACATCGTCGTCTATTCGGCAACCAAGCACATCGACGGTCAGGGCCGCTCGCTCGGTGGCGCCATCCTGACCAACGACGCCGATTACTTCGAGACCTTTCTCGTTCCCTTTCATCGTCACACCGGGCCATCGCTGAGCCCGTTCAATGCCTGGCTGCTGCTCAAAGGGCTAGAGACGCTTGATCTGCGCATGCAGCGGCACTGCGCCAACGCCCGGACAATCGCCCAGCATCTCGCCGCGCGCGGCGATCTCAGCCGGGTGCTCCACCCGTCGCTGCCCAGCCACCCGCAGCACACGCTGGCGGCGCGACAGATGAAGGATGGCGGCAGTCTGGTTACTCTCGATATCCCCGGCGGTCGGGACAACGCCTACCGCTTCCTCAACGCGCTGCAGATCGTCGACATCTCCAATAACCTTGGCGATACCAAGACGCTGGCGACGCACCCGGCGACGACGACGCACCAGCGTCTTACTGTCGAGCAGCGCGCCGAACTCGACATCGCCGACAACACCGTCCGCCTGTCGATCGGCATCGAGGATGTGGAAGATCTGATCGAGGACTTCGATCAGGGGCTCGCCGCTGCGCGTTGACCGAAGCTGCGCCGTCCGTCAGCCCTGAACCCAGGGCAGGCCCTCGACCTTCCAACCGTTGACCGTACCGCGGTGGCGGGCTTGGTCGGGATCACCCTCGAAGCCGGACGTGATGTTGTAGCAGCGCTGAAAGCCGCGCGCCGTCATCGCGATCGCCGCCGACTTCGAGCGCGCGCCCGAACGGCATAAAAACAGGATCGGCGCCTCCAGCGGCAGGCCCGACTTCTCCAGATGCTCGACAAAGTGAGGGTTAACCTCCATCGAGGGAAACAACAGCCACGGCAGGAAGAGTGGCTTTTTACCGGCACGACCGAGATCGGGCACGCCAACATAGTTCCACTCGGCCGGCGTGCGAACGTCGACAAGCACTGCGTCCGGATCGCCAGACAGCACCTCCCACGCCTTCGAAGGCGCCACGTCGCCGGCATAGTCCGTCATCGCTCTCTTCCCTTTCCTGTCCGTCTTATCGGTTACGTGGTCTCAGCAATCGCCATCAGACCGCACGGCGCGCGGCACCGGCCCGCAGATCGGTTTGCCGCTTTCGGCCAGCACCGCGAGCATCTCGCCGAGGCTGGTGAATTTTCGGCGCGGCGCCAGTTGATCGGCGCCAGCGATTTCCGCCGCATCGATCTTCCGCCAGTCGTCGAAGGTGATGGTGCGCACACCACGCGCGCGCATGCACGCCTCGAATGCGGCCCGTCCGGGCTTGAGACCCCGACTCGCCAGCACGGGTGCGTCGGCGGCGATCTGCTCCGCGCACGTTGTGCCGTCTGGCCGGTTGCTGCCAATCACGCCGGTCGGACCGCGCTTTGCCCAGCCGACCGCATAAACCCCCGGCGCTATCCGACCGTCATCGCTGGGAAACAGGCCGCGATCGGCATCGAAGGGAATGCCGGCGATCGGCCCGGTGCGGTAGCCGATCGCAGCCACGACAAAGCTGCAGGCGATGCGTTCGATCATGTCCGTGGCAACGATGCGCCCGTCTTTCATCTGCGTGCCGGCGAATTGGACGGCGCGCACAGCTCCGGCATCGTCGCCCTCGATCGCCACCGGCGCGCGATGGAAGCGGAAATGCAGCCGCTTCGGCTTAACGGTGCGCAGCACCGCCAGTCCGCGCAGCACCGCCAGCGTTTTTTCGCGCAGCCGCCCATCGCGATCGACCGGATTGACCGCGGGGGCGGGAATATCATCAGGATCGATGATTGGATCGCACGCTTCAAGCGCGCCGATCTCGCGCAGTTCGGTGCGGGTGAACTTCGCGTCCGCCGCGCCACGTCGGCCGACGATGAAGACATCGGCGATGCCCCCGGCGCGAATCGCCTCGCGCGCAAAGTCGGGAAGGTCGGACGTCGCCATCTCCACTTCGGACTTGACCAGGACGCGGGCGACATCAAGGGCGACGTTGCCGTTGCCGATGACGACCGCCGGACCAGGACCCAGTCGCGGGGCGAGGTCGCGAAAGTCCGGATGGCCGTTGTACCAGCCGACGAAGGACGCCGAGCCGTAGACGCCGTCGAGCCGCTCGCCTGGAACGTCGAGCGGCCGATCGAGACCGGCGCCGACAGCAAGGACAACAGCATCATAGAACCCGCGAAGCTCGTCCAGATCAACCGCCCGTCCGATCTCGACATTGCCGTAGAAATGGACGATGTCCTGCAGGGCCGTCTGCTCGAAGCGCCGCACCACTTGCTTGGTGCTTTGGTGATCCGGCGCCACCCCGGCGCGGATCAAGCCGAAGGGCGTCGGCAATCGCTCGATGATATCGATGCGAACACCCGGTACGTCCAGCAGCGACTCGGCGGCATAAAACCCGGCAGGACCCGCGCCGATGATGGCGACCGACAGCGTCATTCAGCCGGCTCCCCGCCCCCGCAACCACTTCCGCGACGCTCGCCGCCGCGCTCGTGGAACCAGGGTCCATAAAAGCGGAACGGTTGCAGGCGGGCACGCAACCGACGATGGCTGCGGCAACGCACCCCTGGCCCTCAGGCGGAAACCGTCCACGTATCGCCACGGCGCAAGAGCGCGTTGAGCTCGTCCGCCGACGGCGGCGCTTGGCGCTCGCCCAGCCCCGCGTGGACCGCCGAGCCCAGCGCCATCGCCGGATCGCAGTACAGCACGCCGAGGGCCATCGGCAGCGCCGGCGGCTGCATCGCCGCCAGCAGGCCCGCCAGTGGGCGGTTCGTGGCGTCGTGGACGAGCAGGTCAGCCACGCTCACCCCATTCTCGCCGATGGTCACCGCCTCGATCTCCAGCTTGCCGGGGACAAGCCGCAGGCCGCGTGAGCCCTTGGCGCCGAAGATCATCGGCTTGCCGTCCTGCAGCAGGATCTGGTTGGCATCGGCGACGTCACGCTCGGTGAAGCCGGCGAACACCGCGTCGTTGTAGACGATGCAGTTCTGGAAGATCTCGACGAACGAGGCGCCACGATGGGCGCGAGCCTGCTTCAACACGTCGACAAGGTGCTTTTGCATCGTATCGATCGAGCGGGCAACGAAGCGGCCGCCCGCCCCCAGCGCGAAGCCGATGGGCGAGACCGGCCGCTCAACCGAGCCCGTAGGCGACGTCGGCGAGCGCGTGCCTGTTCGCGACGTCGGCGAGTACTGACCCTTGGTCAGGCCGTAGATCTCGTTGTTGAACAACAGAATCTGCAAATCGACGTTGCGCCGGAGCACGTGTAGCAGATGGTTGCCGCCGATGGATAGCGCATCGCCGTCGCCGGTGACCACCCACACGTCAAGCTCGGGATTGACCAGCTTGACGCCGGTAGCGACCGTCGGCGCGCGGCCGTGAATCGTATGAAACCCGTAGGTCGCCATGTAGTAGGGAAAACGCGACGAGCAGCCGATGCCCGAGACGAACACGGTCGCCGCGGGATCGGCGTCGACATCGGCGAGCATCTTCTGCACCGCCTTGAGGATAGCGTAATCCCCGCAACCGGGGCACCAGCGCACCTCCTGGTCGGTTGCGAAGTCCTTGGCGGTGCGAGGCTTGATGGGGGAGACGACGTTCATCTCTAACCTCCGGAAATCTCAGGAACCCAACCGGGCGAGGATTGCCGCTTCGATCTCGGCAATCTTGAACGGCTGGCCCGATATCTTGTTGAGCCCTTCCGCCGGCACGAGATACTGGGCGCGCAAGAGCTGCACAAGCTGGCCCTTGTTCATCTCGGGCACGAGCACCGTCTCGTAGCGGCGCAGCAGCTCGCCGAGGTTAGGCGGCAGCGGCGAGAGATGGCGCAGGTGAATGTGCGCGACGTCGTAGCCGCGCTCGACGAGTGAGACAACGGCGCGGCTGATCGGCCCATGGGTCGATCCCCAGCCGACGACGGCAAGTCGGCCCTCGCCGCGACCGGTCTCGACCGTCTGCAGCGGAATGTCGAGCGCGATGCGATCGAGCTTTTCCGCCCGGGTATCACTCATCTGCTGGTGGTTGGCCGGATCGTAGGAGATGGCGCCGGTGAGTTGATCCTTCTCCAGTCCGCCGATGCGGTGCTCGAGGCCAGGCGTGCCGGGGATCGCCCACGGACGGGCGAGCGTCGCGGCATCGCGCGCATAGGGCGCGAAGCCCTTGGGATCGGTGCGGAACTCCACCGGGAACGGCGACAGCGCGGTGATGTCCGGCACGCGCCACGGCTGGGCGGCGTTGGCGATATAGCCGTCCGAGAGGACGATCACCGGGATCATGTAGCGGGTGGCAATGCGCACGGCCTCGATCGCCGTTTCGAAGCAGTCGGACGAACCGCTGGCGGCAAGCACGGCCAGCGGGCTCTCGCCGTGACGGCCAAACAGCGCCTGCATGAGGTCGGACTGCTCGGTTTTGGTCGGCAGGCCGGTCGACGGGCCGGCGCGCTGGGTATTGACGACAACCAGCGGCAGCTCGGCGGCGACGGCGAGCCCGAGCGCCTCGCCCTTCAGCGCCAATCCCGGCCCCGAACTCGAGGTCACGCCCATGGCACCGGCGTAGGAAGCGCCGATCGCGGCGCAAACGGCAGCGATCTCATCCTCGGCCTGGAAGGTGGATACGCCCAGGCGGCGCAAGCTGGTCAACGCATGCAACAGCGGAGAGGCCGGAGTGATCGGGTACGAGGCGAAGAACAGCTTGAGGCCGGCGAGATGCGCGCCGGCGACGAGACCCCAGGCGAGCGCCTCGCCGCCGGTGATCGTCCGGTAGAGACCGGGATCAAGAGACGCCGGCGCGACCGAGTAGCCGGGAATATCTCCGCTCAGCTCGGCGGTCTCGCCGAAGGCGTGGCCGGCATCGAGCGCGGCGATGTTTCCGGAGGCGATGAGCGGCGAATCGGCGAACCGCTTCTTCAGCCAGTCCGCCGTCGGTTTGCGGTCACGCCCGAACATCCAGTAGACCAGACCGAGGGTCCAGATGTTCTTGCAGCGCAGCGCGTCGTGCTGCGAGACGCCGAGCGGTTTGACCGTCTCCAGGGTCATCTTCGAGATGTCGATGGCGATGAGGCGGTAGGACGCGAGCGAGCCATCGTTCAGCGGATCGGCGGCATAGCCGGCCTTACGCAGGCTCCGCTCGTTGAATGCGCCGGAATCGACGATGACGATGCCGCCCGGTTTCAATCGCCCTAATTCGACCTTCAGCGCCGCCGGATTGAGCGCCACGAGGACATCCGGCGCGTCGCCCGAGGTCTTGACCGCGCGGGCGCCGAAATTGATCTGGAACGCGGACACGCCATAGGTGGTGCCGACGGGCGCCCTGATCTCCGCTGGAAAATCGGGGAACGTGGTTAGGTCGTTGCCGGCAAGAGCGGTGACCGCGGCAAAGCGGTTACCCGTTAATTGAATCCCGTCGCCGGAGTCACCGGCGAAGCGGACAACGACGGACTCGAGCGGCTGGCGAGCGTCCGAGAGGGACGCCTCGGGTGTCGGAAGGGTGCTGGTTCTCATCAAGATGTCGTTCATCGCCCTTGAGGCAGACGTTCGCAAGGCCCGTTCGAACGCGTCTCACAGGGACCCGGGGTTGTATCTGTTCGTCGGCCAGGCTACCTGTTCCCGAAGACAGATAATGTTTCTTCGTTGCAGTGCGCAACCTGCTCTATTCGCGCTTTGTCACTTTCCCGCGATACGCTGCGCACCAATGGGCCTGAAGGAATACCATACGCCATCATGGATACGAAACAACGATTGGCCGCTGACGCTGCATCAGTGTCATCTCCGCGCCCGGGGCCGCGCCTTGTGGCGCTCGACCTTCTCGACCGCCTGCTTGCCGCCGCGCGGCAGTCCGGCGCCGATGCGGCCGACGCCGTGTTCGCCGACCGCCGCTCGCTGTCGGTCGCCTGCCGCCTCGGCAGCCGGGAATCGCTCGAGCGCTCGGAATCGGCTGTGGTCGGCCTCAGGGTGTTCGTCGGTCACCGGCAGGCGATCGTTTCCTCCTCCGATCTCGGCAAGGACGCGCTCGCCGAGATGGTGAGCCGGGCCGTCTCCATGGCCCGGGTCGTACCGGAAGACCCGTTCTGCGGGCTCGCCGATCCCGCGGAGGTCGGACAGGGTGAAGCCACGGACGTCGACGCCTGCGAGTCGGACGAGATCGACGCCACCGCGGCAAACGACCGGGCGCTGGCGGCCGAAGCCGCGGCACTGGCGATTCCGGGCGTGAGCAATTCCGAGGGCGCCGAGGCGGGCTGCGGCTACGATGCCTTCGCCATCGCCGCAACCAACGGTTTTCGCCGCGCCTATGAGCGGTCGTGGAACAACGTGTCTGTCTCGGTCCTCGCCGGCGAGGGCACGGCGATGGAGCGGGATTACGCCTACAGCAGCGCCGTTTACCGCGGTGATCTGGAAGATGCGGCCACCCTCGGCCGGCGGTGCGGCGAGCGGGCCGTGCGCCGCCTGAGGCCGCGCAAGGCGGGCTCGGCCCAGGTGCCGGTGATCTTCGAGCCGCGCGTCGCCGGCAGCATCCTCGGCCATCTGTCTTCGGCGATCAACGGCGCTTCGGTCGCGCGCGGCACCACCTTTCTCGGCGACAAGCTCGGCGAGCGGCTGTTTGCTCCGACGATCCGCGTTATCGACGATCCTCTGCGCCGGCGCGGCCTGCGCTCGCGCCCGTTCGATGGCGAAGGCATCGCCTCGCAGCCGCACGCGGTGATCGACGGCGGCGTGCTTACCACCTGGTTTCTCGACCTTCGCTCCGCCCGCCAGCTCGGGCTGCGCTCGACCGGTCATGCCTCCCGGGGCGCGTCATCCCCACCGTCTCCATCGGCGACCAACCTCTACCTCGAGCCGGGTCCGCTCTCCCCTGAGGCGCTGATCGCCGATATCCGCAGCGGCCTTTACGTCACCGACCTCATGGGCTTTGGCGTCAATGGCGTTACCGGCGATTATAGCCGCGGTGCCAGCGGCTTTTGGATCGAGAACGGCGAGATCGCCTACCCGGTCAGCGAGATCACCATATCCGGCCATCTTCTTTCGATGTTCGCCGCGCTTACCCCGGCTTCGGACCTGGTCTTCCGCTACGGCACCGATTCGCCAACGGTGCGCATCGACGGGATGACCGTCGCCGGCCGCTGAATCCGTGCCGGCCGGCCGGCGGGTGGCGGCGCGAGGAACCGCGCCGTCTCCTCGGTCGCCTCGATGCAAAGCGGCAGGCAGGCGGCGATATCGCCATCGAGTTGCACCGGCTCTCCGGCGATGCCGTCGATACAGACGCACCGTCCGCGGACGATCAACACGTCGTCGCGACGGTCAAGGCGCCCGCGCAGCAACGACAGGCCGTACGCCAGGGCCGCCCGGCGCCCCGGGCGCAAAAACAGGCAGACATGCAGATCCGGCTCGTCGAGGCGGGCATTCGGCGCGCAGGAAAAGCGGCCGCCGTAGAAACGACCGTTGGCGACGACGACGGACGCGGCGCGATAGTGCCGTCCGTCGACGGTCACGTCGTAGCCGGGGAACGTGAACCGGCGCAGCATCGCGGCAAACGACGCAACGTAGGCGGCCTTCCCGGCAAGGCGCTTGAGGGCGGGATCGACGGCGGCGACGACGTGGGCATCGAAACCGACGCCAGCCATCATCACAAACCGTCGACCATTCGCCCGCGGCAGGCAAACGCGCTTGATGCGACCGGTGATTAGGCTGCGGGCGAGGCGCTCCGGCCGCCGCGGCACACCGAGTTCGGCGGCAAGCACGTTGGCGGTGCCAAGGGGCAGCAACGCCAACGGCGGCGACAGCGGCGACAGCCCGTTGATTACCTCGTTGATCGTGCCATCGCCGCCGGCAATCGCCAAAACATCGGTCTCATCCGCGGCAATTCCAGCGGCGATCATTTCGGCGTCGCCGCACGCGGCCGTCGGCCGGATGGCGAAAGTTATGCCGATCTTGATCAGACCGCTGGCGAAGCGCGTCAGCCGTCGGCCGTTCGATAGACCCGCCGCCGGATTGTGAATGACCGTAACGTGCGGGCGGCGTTTTTCGGCCTGCTCGGACATGGGATCTCGCGAAGGGGTAACGGGCTCGATCATGCGGTGACGACCTTGGGCAGACGAAACAAGCAGCGGGTAATATGACAAAATGAAGACAAAAAACATAACTTTTCATGAATTGACCGGGAAGGGCTGTGATCAATAGAATCTGGCCAATATACTGTTGCCCCACGTGCCCGGCCATGATGGCCAACGAGTCATTTTCCCGTGATCCCGATGAACGCACTGTCCGACGCCCATTTTCGCTATCGTTCGATTTGGATATCGGACATTCACCTCGGTACGCGCGGCTGCAATGCCGAGCTATTGCTTGATTTTTTGCGCTCGACCGAATCGGATTATCTTTATCTCGTCGGTGACATCGTCGATGTCTGGCGGATGCGGCGCTCGTGGTACTGGACCCAGGGGCATAACGACGTGGTGCAGAAGCTGCTGCGCAAGGCGCGCAAGGGCACCCGCGTCATTTATATTCCTGGCAACCACGACGAAAGCTTCCGCGACTTCGCCGGTCATCGCTTCGGGCGCGTCGCCGTGCTGCCGCAAGCCGTCCATGTGATGGCCGACGGCCGCCGATTCCTCGTGCTGCATGGCGATCAGTTCGACGGGATCGTCAAATACGCGAAGTGGCTCGCCTACGTCGGCGACCAGGCCTACAACCTCGCCCTCGCCGCGAACCTCTGGTTCAACAAGGCGCGGCGACGCCTTGGTTTTCCCTACTGGTCGCTCTCCGCCTTCCTCAAGCACAAGGTCAAGAACGCGGTCGAATACATCAGCAATTACGAGCACGCCGTGGTTGCCGAGGCCCGGCGTCGCGGTGTCGACGGGGTCATCTGCGGACACATCCACACGGCGGAGATCCGCCGGTTCGATTCCATCCTTTATTGCAACGACGGGGATTGGGTGGAAAGTTGCACCGCGCTCGTCGAGACAATCGATGGCAGCCTGGAAATCATCCGCTGGGCAGAAATGCCACACGTCATCGGGATGACGCCTGTCGAGGTCACGGAATGCAGATCCTCGTTGTCACCGACGCTTGGTACCCGCAAGTCAACGGGGTCGTACGAACCCTGGGGACGCTGAAAAACCATCTCCAGGCCTTCGGCCACGCCGTTACCTACCTCACCCCCGACCGGTTTCGCAGCCTTCCCTGCCCGTCCTATCCGGAAATCCGCCTAGCCTTGCCGCGTCCGGGCGAGATCTCCGGGGTCATCGACGCGGTCCGGCCACAGGCAATTCACATCGCCACCGAGGGGCCGCTCGGCTTCGTCGCCCGCTTGCTGTGCCGGCGGCGGGGCTACGGCTTCACCACGTCGTTCCATACCCGCTTTCCGGAATACGTCCACGCCCGCTGGAAGGTGCCGCGGCGCTGGAGCTACCGCTGGATCCGCTGGTTTCACGCCCCGGCATCCTGTGTCATGGTCTCGACGCCGACGGTCGAGGCGGAGTTACGGGCGCGCGGCTTTCCGCGGATCAAGCGCTGGTCACGGGGTGTTGACACCGGCCTATTCCGGCCGCGCGACGAGCCCTTTTTCGACCATGCGCGGCCGATCAGCCTCTACGTCGGTCGCGTCGCCGTCGAAAAGAGCATCGAGGACTTCCTGCGCCTCGACCTCCCCGGCACCAAGGTCGTCGTCGGCGACGGACCGCAAATGGCCGAACTTCGCCGGCGCTATCCGGCCGTCGTCTTCGTCGGCATGAAGACCGGCGAGGATCTCGCCCGCCACTACGCCGCCGCCGACGTCTTCGTCTTTCCCAGCCGCACCGATACCTTCGGCCTCGTCATGCTCGAGGCGATGGCCTCGGGCCTGCCGGTCGCGGCGTATCCGGTTCCCGGCCCGCTCGACGTCGTCGACGGCTCCGGCGCCGGCTGCCTCGACGAGGACCTCGGCCGCGCGGTACGCGCGGCGCTCGCCATCGCCCCCGAAACATGCCGGCGGCACGCCGAAACCTTCTCCTGGGAAAACAGCGCCCGCCAGTTCCTCGGCAACCTGCACATTTTCCGTTGAACCGAGTAGCGTCACGTCGTTTGCCTGATCGCGGTCGGATGACGACTGTTAGGATGCTGACTGCCGCACCACCCGCCGTCACCTCGATATTCGATAACTGTGTATTGCTTCCCCTCTGGGGACGTGTCCCCGTCCGGCCACGGATTTCTGGAGTCTCGCTGCTGGTGGTTCGCACCCGAACGTTGGAGCACCGGAAGGTGAAGTTTCCGGCGATCCGGTCAGTCGCGGCGGGCCAACACCACGAGCGAGCGGGCCGCGACGGGGTACGTCTCGCCATCGGCGACGAGCCGGTCATCACAAAGTCCGCCCTCGCCGCTGACATAAGCGTCGGTATCGATCAGCCGCCGCCAGGCACGTCCAGGTTCGATGGTCGGCACCGTCCAGTCGATCGCCTCGTGCCCGGCGTTGAGGACGACGAAGAAACTGTCGTCCGGCTGCGGCTCGCCTGACACGGTGAGGTGATGCTCGCCCGCCTCGCCGCGGATGAGAAAAGCCAGGTGCTTTAATTCCCCGTCGGCCCAGTCGCCGCCATCCATTTCGCCACCACCGCTCCTCAGCCAGGTAATATCCTGGATGGTCGTACCGGGAATGAAACGGGCGTAAAAGAATCGGCGGCGATGAAAGACGATGTGCTCGTGGCGCAGGCGGATGACCGCGCGCACGAACTCGACCAGCGGGCGCTCGTCGCCGTCGATCGGCCGCCAGTCGATCCAGCTGAGTTCGTTATCCTGGCAGTAGACGTTGTTGTTGCCGGCCTGTGACGCGCCGAACTCGTCGCCGGCGAGCAGCATGGGCGTACCTTGCGAGAGCAGCAATGTGGCGATCAGGTTGCACCGTTGCTTGAGCCGCAGGCGCCGGATCTCGACGTCGTCGCTTGGCCCTTCGCCACCGCAGTTCCAGCTATGGTTGTCGTTGTGGCCGTCGCGATTGTCCTCGCCATTGGCCTCGTTGTGCTTGCCGTTGTAACTGACGAGGTCGGCAAGGGTGAAGCCGTCGTGGGCGGTAACGAAGTTGACCGAGGCCCATGGACGCCGTCCACGCCCATCGAAGATGTCGCTCGAGCCGGTCATCCGCGTCGCCAGTCGCGCCACCTGGCCGGCGTCGCCCTTCCAGAACCGGCGCACGGTATCGCGATACTGATCGTTCCATTCCGACCAGCGCGGCGGGAAGCCACCCAACCGGTAGCCACCGTTGCCGACGTCCCACGGCTCGGCGATCAGCTTGACCCGCGCCAGCACCGGGTCCTGGCGAACAGCATCGAGGAAGCCGCTGTCGGGATCGAACAGGCCGCTCGCCTCGCGCGCCAGCGTGGTGGCGAGATCGAAGCGGAAGCCGTCAACATGCATCTCTTCGACCCAATAGCGCAGCGAATCCATCACTAGGCGAAGGACATGGCCATTGTGCAGGTTGCACGAATTGCCGCAGCCGGTGAAGTCCATGTAATAGCGCGCGTCTCCGGGCACGAGGCGGTAGTAGGAGGCGTTGTCGATCCCGCGAAAGCTGAGCGTTGGCCCCAACTCGCTGCCCTCGGCGGTGTGGTTGTAGACGACATCGAGAATGACCTCGATGCCGGCGGCATGGAACGCCCGGACCATCGCCTTGAATTCGTTGATATCGCGGCTGGCGAGGTAGCGCCGCTCGGGAGCGAAGAAGCACAGCGTGTTGTAGCCCCAGTAGTTGGCGAGACCTCGGTCGATGAGCAGGCGGTCCTGCAGGAAGTGCTGTACCGGCAGAAGCTCGATCGCGGTCACGCCCAGCCAGCGCAGGTAGTCGATCACCGCCGGATGGGCGAGGCCGGCGAACGTGCCGCGCAGCGCGTCGGGGATGCCAGGGTGGCGCATCGTCAGCCCGCGGACGTGCGCCTCGTAAAGGATGGTGTCGTGCCGTTGGTGGCGCGGCGGCGCGTCGTCGCCCCAGTCAAACCGCCCGTCGACGACCTTGCACTTCGGCATCCACCGCGCGCTGTTGGCGCGGCTGAACGACAGGTCGGCGTCCGGATGACCGATGCGGTAGCCGAAGTGGGAATCACGCCAGCGCAGTTCCCCGTCGATCGCCCGTGCATAAGGATCGAGCAGCAGCTTGTTGTGATTGAAGCGATGGCCGCGCGCCGGATCGTAGGGTCCATAGCAGCGATAACCATAGAGCTGCCCCGGCCGGACGTCGGGAAGATAGCCGTGCCAGACCTCGTCGGTGTATTCCGGCAGCGCAACCCGCGCGGTCTCGCGGCCGGCGGGCGTATCGAACAGGCAGAGTTCGATCCGTTCGGCATGCGCCGAATAGATCGCGAAGTTCACGCCGCTGCCGTCCCACGTCGCACCACAGGGATAGGGAAGTCCGGGCCAGACTCGCGGGGATGCGCTCATTCGCGTTCCTTGTCCTGGTCAGCGCGATGCCAAGGGCAGTGCCAGGGGCAATGCAAAAATCGCGAGTGATCCAGGGCGCGCACCGCCGACGATGCGCAAAGAGCCGGCGCGCGGCACCGATCGCCCCTCGGCTGTGACCTTGGCGACACCTTTTTTGCGGCCGAGGCCGCGGCGGATGACGCGCCCGTCGCGTCCTGGGTCTCCGCGACCGGGACGGCACGGAGGTTGGTCTACTTCGGGTACTGGGTGATGTGGCTGCTGGCCGCTGCCCCGCTCAGGATGGTAAAGCCCGAGGTATCGACGCCCATCCATTCGAATTCGTCGAAATAGTCCCACTGACCCTCTTCGCCAGGGAAGTAGTATATCGATACCACTGCCTCCGGCGTTCCCTTTCGGCGAAAGCCGGATGATCCTTTCTTCTCCCATTGTTCAGTGAGTGGTGCCGAGAAAACGCTGCCTTGGTGTGCGACCTTCGTCTGATGTTCGACTGCCGCGTTGAGCATCACCGTCATCTTCGTCCAGTCGCTGTCGTTGATCTCGTTCTGATCGCCGATTGCCTCAATCTTGGCGAATTGATCCGAGCGGAAGGTCATCCGGCGACCTCGCGGCTCCTGAAGATCAGGAACGGTATTGGGGTCCGCCGACATCCCCGGATTGTCGATGGTATTGGCTGGCCCGAGTTCGAGATTCGCCGGAATATTCCATAGGGCCTTTTCGGCAAACTTCTGCGCCGACTGCTTGGCAAACTCGTTCCCGGTATAGGCCGGCAGCGTATAAAGGCCCATCGTCGCCTCGCGAAGGGCGGCCCAGAACGCCTTCGCCTCGACCGACTTCTTGAGGATGGCGGCGACAAGTTTCTCAGCGAGCCAAGTCAGCTTTTCCTTCGACATCTTGTGGTGCAGCGCCCACGCATCGGTGATCTTGCTCTCTTTCGGCAGGCTTTTCTCGAGATTGGCCTTGGCGATGTGCGTATTGTCGGATTGCCAGTTGTCCTTGTTGGCGGCGCGCTGGATCACGTCGCGTCGATTCACGCCACATGGGCCGGCGGTGCGACGTTGACCCACCGACGGCGCCGCCACGTAACGGCTAGGCGGAATGGCGGTGATCACCGGCCTATTCGCGTTCGTGGCGGGGCACACGCGCTGGATGGACGCCGTCGGCGATGGCGAAAAGCGGCTCGGCGGCGGTGGCATCGCCCGCGCGCCCGGCTGCCCGCCTGCCTTCGCTTGGACAGGGCGGATAACCCCGCCATAGGTGGTCGCGGGTGGCGACGGTGGCGGGGGACGGTGCGAGGCAATCGCTGGCTGAATCACCGTGTGACGCGGCGCCTGTGCAAAACGCGTCGGCGGCGGCGGCATTCCGCTCCGGGCCATTCCGCTCCGGGCGCCGCTTGGTTGCCCTGCTCTGCGCGTTGCCATTGCCGACCCTCCTTTACTGCACGACTCTCCGGTCGTTCTCTGCCAACTCTACGGTGGTCGGCCTGATCTATTTCCCGAGGCGGGCCTTAACCCCCTTGAGGTCCAACTCGTCGGCGAAGCTGATCCCAGTGCCGGAAATCGGATAGAACTGCTGGAGGCGGGCGGTACCGGACAGCCAATTACCGGTCAAATCGTCGAACGGATCGTTCTCGCCAGAGTCGGGATCGGTCGAGATGGACAGCACATAGTCGATGCCACCGTGTTTGTACTTGCGTTCATTAATTGTTTCCGACTGGCCGACGGCCTCGATGATGCGGTCCTTCAGTGACGTAAGGACGGCGGAGGCATAACTGATCACGTCCTGTCGCGTCGTTGTCTCTGGCCAGAACGTGCTCCGCCCGGACCGCTCGATATTTTCGGTCTCGAAGGAGAATTCGCGGATGGTGTGACCGTTCAGGAAATGGTTGAGATCTTTCTCGGTGACGATCGCATTGATGGAACCGTTCACCGCGTAGGTGTGAACGATGGTTGCCGTACTGCCCGAATTGAGGGCGACGGTCCCTTTGTGGTGATCTCTCCATGTCTTGTCGAGGATGTCGGTGGTGCACTGGACGACACGCCCGCGCGGGAGTGTCCCCACCGGACGTGAGGCTCCCGATGCGAGAGCCGGTTGCACCGCTGACGAGCCTGCCCACCGGATGGGTGGCGGCGCCGGTGGCCCGGCAAAGCGGCGCGGCGCGGCGCCGGTGGCGGCCATCGGCTGGGCGATACGCTCACCGGCACGCGGCGGTGGCCCGACGTGAGCGGCGGCGGAAACAGGGCCCCGCCCGGCGGCCTGGACGAGCGAGCCATTCGCGCGAACAGCGATTGCGGCAGCGGCCCGGTGCCCCATCCGGTCGGCCTCGGCTTCGAGGGCAGTGTCGTGCACGACGGCGATACCGCCCCCGCCTGGCGCTCGAACCCTGCCGGCGCGCTGCTGCAGCACGTGGGTCAACTCGTGGCCGAGGAGCTGGCGACCATGGGCGGTCTCCGGCTGGAAGCGGCCGGGCGCGAAATAGATATCGTTGCCAAGGGTAAACGCGATGGCGCCGATTGAGTCGGCCTGCGGTCCCTCGTGCACGCGGACGTTGGAGAAGTCGGCGGCAAACACCGCTTCCATGTGCTGCTGGATCGTCGCGGGTAGCGTGCGGCCAGTGCTCCGTGGCAACAGGCTCGCGAGCTCATCCATGCTGGGCACGGTACTCGCGCCGGCACCGCGAGCCTGCACTGTAGCCCGCTGGGGAGGCATGCGAAAAGTTCCCTGCAGCACGCGTGGCGTGGTCATGGGCGCGCTCAAAACCAGCGAAGTTCCATGGCGCATTCGTTGTCCACCTCAATCGTCGTCCGATCCCGACCAATTGTCGTTGTCTTCACCGATGTCGTGGGCGCCTCCGGTCTGGAACAACGCGTGGATCGGCTTGCCCTTGTCCTGGCCGAGCGGGCTCTTATGGATGGCGAATGTCCGCGGGCCGCCTTGGCTGTGGTTTCGCGCGATGGAGACGATGAAGTCGGTGCCGTCTTCCGAGACCAGCGTCGCGTTGCCGGCCTTGACCTGCTCGATCGCCCGTCCGAGGACCCCCGGATCGGAAAGCCCGCGGATGCGGCCGCTGTGCAGGGAGGTGCTCGACTCCGCGCCCCAGGTATGGTGAGCCTGGTAAATGAGCTTGCGCGCGTTCCCTTGCAGGTCGGAGAGGAACTGCTCCCAGCTTAGCCCTTTCTTTTTTTTAGCCTTTTTCCTGCGCACGGCGCACTGCACAGCCAGCGCCGGCTTCGCTTGGACCGCGGGAGCGCGCAGCCGCTGATGGACGACACCGGGGCGCAAGTGCGCCGCGCCGGCGGATGCCGGCACCCCGGCGGCACCCAGTACCGCTGTCGCAAAGGCGCCGCAGTCCTGGCCAGCGAAGCGGAACTGGGGCGGGTGCGCCTGGTACTCCCTGACCTTGCCGAGTGCCGCATGCGCTTGCTGAGGGCTTACCGCGTAGCTGCGGGTGACCACACCCGGCTTGGCGAAAGCCTGATCGTCGGGATGGACCCGGCCGGGGACGCCAGTACGCGCCGCGCCAAGGCCGGCGCGCGCATCGAAATTGCGATCGGCCGGGGAAAAACCAAAGGCCTGCCGCTGTCCGCCCGGCGCCTCAACGGCGACGAAGGTATGCCCTGCCGCCTCGGCCGGCAGCCCGGGCGTGCGGTGCATGTAGGAGCCGATGATCAGCCGGTGGCCGCCGCCGACTGCGGCGGTGGGGCGCGCCGGCGTCGCCTGCGCCACAGCGCCGGGAGTTATGAACGCCGGGGCGGGAGGCCCCACCGGCCGCGGAGGCTGGGCCTTCGGCTGGATCACCGCCGGCATCGCGAACGCCGGGGCCGGCCGGCCCGGTGCCGGCCGCGAAGCCGGTTTGCCTTTCGCTTCGGACTTAGGGCGGGCGCTCACCGTCGCAATCCCATTTACGCGCTCTTTACGTTCAAATGAATGTTGATGACCTTATAGGAGCCCATGCTCCAGGTATCGTACTTAAATCCATCCCAGAACTGGGCGAGCTTGTCGGCACGGCCTTTATAGACTTCGAGGTTCGCCTCCCAACTTCTGCCGACCAAGATATGCGTGCGTTTGCTATGGCGCGTGCCGTGATCACCTTGCTTGCTAGCGAGACGAAACTGGCGAAAGGCGACCTTCCTCGTGTCCTTGACCCCGGCGCGCCAGGACTGGCACTGCTGGGGCGCGAGCTGAGCTGCCGGCGCAGCGGTGAGCAATTGATAGAGGTTGGCGAACGTGCCGGAGGCCGGCACGAGGAACTTGGCGGCAAGCTGGGCGATTTCCGCGATCGAGAACGCGTAGGTGCCGAGGATACCGGCGTCCGCCTGCCCGACGTTGTACGCCTTTCCGTCTTCGAGGGCGTCGATACGGGTCATGATTTCCTCGTCGGTCGGGCGATCTGCCGTTTCCTCTTCCTTGCTGACGGGCACTTCGACCCAGTCGCCGCGGGGTTTCTTGCGCTCGTGATCCTTTTCGTCGTCGTCTCCCTCGCCACGCTGGCGCTTGGCCGGCGGCAGCGCCGGGGCAACCGCCAAAGCCGGATCGTCCATGCGCTGCAGGATGCCCCACTCCGGGCGGCCGCGCCGCAACACCCCAAGGCCGCGGGGCGCGGTTGTCTCGAGACGCATGAACGCCGGTGTCGGTGGCCCGACCGAAGCAACGGCGGTGGCGCTCTTCCTCTGCAGGCTGGCGCACGCGGGCGTAGGCGGGCCGGGGCGCGGCGGCGCGGCCGCAGCGGCTGGCACGAGTTTGGCCTGCGCCGCCGGGCCGGCCGGGCTCACCAGGGTCGAGGCTGCGGCGCGATGGCCGAGGCGGTCGGCTTCCGCTTCGAGGGCGTGATCGTGGACGATGGCGAAGCCGCTACCGCTCGAGTTGCGCACCCGCCCGGCGCGCTGCTGGAGCACGTGGGCGAGTTCGTGGCCAAGGAGCTGTTGTCCGTGCGCCGTCTGCGGCTGGTAGCGGCCGGGAGCGAAGTAGATATCGTGGCCGACAGTAAAGGCGATGGCGCCGATCGTCGCCGCTTGTGGTCCTTCGTGCACCCGCACATCGGAAAAATCGGCGCCGAACGCCGCCTGCATCTTGTGCTGCACCGCTTCAGGCAGCGGGCGGCCACCATCGCGATTGCTGAGAAATTTGGCATCAAGCGGCTCAACGGTGCCTGCGCCCGCGCGCTGCGCGCTACATCCCAGCGCCGCTGGCCGCCGCTCCGCCCGCCGCAGACCGCCTGCCGCGAACGTCCCTTGCACGACCCCCTGTCTCATGACCGCAAATCCGACCGCCAAGCTGCGGGCGGCGCGCGCCTCATCTCTACCGCCTTTGCGGTATTCAGAGTAGCAGACGCTTGAAAGCCAGACCAGAAGCGTGAGGCTTCGAGCGCTCAAGGACGCGTTATCGGCGGTGGGGATCGGCGATCAGCGGGACGAAGCGGATCGCTCCGAGGTCCTCCGTTTCGAGCCCGTGTTCATCGCGCCGGACACGAAGCAGGCGTGGATCACCAACGCCGTCGTCGACCGGGACGACCATGAGCCCACCAATCGCGAGCTGGCCGGCGAGCACGGGCGGCACGTCGCTCGCCGCGGCGGTAACGACGATCCGCTCGAACGGCGCCTGTTCTGGCCAGCCAAGCGTCCCGTCGCCGAGTTTCCACGTCACGTTGGTCACGCCGAGACGCATGAAGCGCTGTTCCGCCTCGATGAGCAGATCGCGGTAGCGCTCGACGGTATAGACCCGCCGGCAGAGGCGCGAGAGCACTGCAGCGTGATAGCCGGACCCGGTCCCGATCTCGAGAACCTTCATGCGATCGCCGACTTCGAGCGCCTGGGTCATGCGGCCGACGACGATGGGCGCGCTCAGCGTCTGATGGCAGCCGATCGGCAACGCGGTGTCCTCGTATGCCTGATCGAGGAACGCTGACGGCACGAACATCTCGCGTGGCAGCCGCTCGATCGCCGCGCACACCCGCGTGTCGGTGACGCCGTTGCGGCGCAGGTCCATGATCAGCCGAATCTTGCGTGAATCGGGGCTCACCGGAAGAGCGCCGCGAGCCCATCCACGCTCGCCTTATGGGTGAGATCGAGGCTGAGCGGCGTGACCGAGACGGCGCCGCCATGCACTGCCGCAAGATCGGTGCCTTCGAGGCTGCTGTCCTGGTGGCGATCGCCGGAAATCCAGAAGTAGCGCTGGCCTCGTGGATCGGTGCCTTCGACCATGGTGCCGCCGATCTTATGGCGTCCCTGGCGAGTCACGGCGACGCCGCTGACCGCCGCGGTCGGTACGGCGGGAAAATTGACGTTCAGCAGCACGCCCGGCTTCCAGTCCCAACCCGCAAGTTGCGGCAGCACCCGCTCGGTCCAGGCCTCGGCGGTGGCCCAGGGCGCGTCGGCCCCCTGGGCGTAAAGCTGGCTCAGCGCGATCGAGCGCACGCCGAGCAGCGTTCCCTCCATCGCTGCCGCGACCGTTCCGGAATACGTCGCATCCTCGCCGAGATTGCCGCCGCGGTTAATTCCCGAGAGGACGAGGTCTGGCGGACGATGTTTGAGCAGTTGATGGATCGCCAGCAAAACGCAGTCGGTGGGTGTGCCATCGACAGTGAACCGACGGCGTCCGACCTGGCGGAGATAGAGCGGCCGGCGGATGGTCAGAGAATGGCCGGCGGCGCTCTGCTCGGTCTCCGGCGCCACAACCCAGACCTCGCGGGCGAGCCGGCGAACCACCTTCTCGAGAATTTTCAAGCCCGGAGCACGGATGCCGTCGTCGTTTGAGATGAGGACGCGGGCGGCCGCGAGATCAATCGGAGCGATCGGCATCGCGAATGATGGCGGTCAAGCCACCCATGTAGGGCCGCAGCGCGTCGGGGACATCGATGGCACCGTCCGCGCGCTGGTAGTTTTCCATCACCGCGATCATCGTGCGGCCGACCGCGAGCCCCGAACCATTGAGCGTATGCACGAAGCGCGTCCCCTTGGCGCCCTTCGGCCGGCAGCGCGCGTTCATCCGTCGCGCTTGGAAGTCCCCGCAATTGGAACACGACGAAATCTCACGGTAGCGCTCCTGCCCAGGCAGCCAGACCTCGATATCGTAGGTCTTGCAGGCGGAAAAACCCATGTCGCCGGTGCTGAGCACGACCACCCGGTAAGGCAGATCGAGGCGCTTGAGCACCTCTTCGGCGCAGGCGGTCATCCGCTCGTGTTCAGCCACCGACTGTTCGGGCGTGGTGATGCTGACCAGCTCGACCTTGGTGAACTGGTGCTGGCGAATCATCCCGCGGGTATCGCGGCCGGCAGACCCGGCCTCGGCGCGGAAGCACCAAGTCATCGCCGTCCGCCGCAGCGGCAGCCTTTCCTCCTCAATGATCTCGCCGGCGACAAGGTTGGTCAGCGGCACCTCAGCCGTCGGGATCAGCCAACGGCCATCAGTGGTGCGGAACAGATCCTCGGCAAACTTCGGAAGCTGGCCGGTGCCGAACATCGCCTCGTCCTTGACCAAGGCCGGCGGGTTAACCTCGGTGTAGCCGAAGACGCCGGTATGCAGGTCAAGCATGAACGATGCCAGCGCGCGCTCCAGACGCGCCAGCCCGCCGCTAAGCACGGTGAAACGCGCGCCGGACAGCTTGGCCGCGCGCTCAAAGTCCATCAATCTCAGCGTTTCACCGAGCTCAAAATGTTCCTTCGGCGAATCACTGAAGCTACGCGGCGCGCCCCAGCGGCGAATTTCAACGTTGGCGGTCTCGTCCGCGCCTATCGGCACATCGTCGGCAGGCAGGTTTGGAATCCGGGCGAGTGCGGCCTGCAACTCGGCATCGGCGGCCGCGGCGCGCGATTCCAGGTCGGCTTGATCTCGTTTGCACCGTCCGACGTCTTCGAGCAACGTCGTGACATCCTCGCCGCGCGCCTTGCGCTGGCCGATTTCTTTCGATAATGCGTTGCGCCGCGCCTGGGTCTCCTGCGCTGCGGTCAGAGCATCGCGGCGCGCCTGATCAAGCGCGAGCAGGGACGCCGCCCCGGCCACCACGCCACGCCGCGCCAGTCCCGCGTCGAACGCCTCAGGATTGTCGCGAATCCACTTGATATCGAGCACGTTCCCACCGTTCCGGATATTCCCAGCAGGGGGTTAGCCGAAGGGCACAGGTGGGTCAAGGACGGGTTGCGTGCGTGCGCGGACAGCGTGGGGTCGGTTCAGCAGCGGTACTGTCCCGAGAATTCAGCAAAAGGTGATCGGTCCGGAGGCGACAACCCGGACGAAACGGTCGCGTGGGCAGTGCCTTTTCGCCGGTCTGCTGCAGATGTACGCACTATGCTCGCGCGACCGGCCTCGCCAGCTCCGATGCGGCACCATTGAAGGGCTGTTGCCGGGCCCGAACCCATGGACCTACTATCTGTCTCGACACGTTCGTTTCGCCGGTGCGCCGCAACGGCGGCACAACCCGGATTTAGGCGCTGACGTCGAGCGTCCGGCCGCGATTGGCGTCAACCGGCGGCGGTGGGGCGGATTTTACCGAATTGACGTCGCTGGTGGACGACGAGTCATCGTCGCCATCGCTATCCTGGTTGGTCGGCTGGACTTGCAAAGACTGCAAGATGGATTCTGTGCGCTGCGGCGTATAAGCCGCAGCTCCGGATGATACGCATCCAATCGACATGGTTTCAGTCCTCAAAGAGGTGCAGGAATCGGCGCGACAATCCGTAGCGTAGGCGAAAATAATGAAGAAAGGGTTAACGAGGCGGGCAGGCTAACCTTCGGGCTGACAGAACCTTGAAGACTCTGGCATACCCAAAAGCAGCCCTATTGCGTCGTGCTAGGCGCGTCGTCCTCGTCTTCGATCGCGTTTGCCGCCTCCGCGCCACGACTCCGCTCGACAAAACGCACCGACCAGATCGAAATCTCGTAAAGAACGATCGTCGGAATGGCGAGGCTGACCTGGCTAAGAACGTCGGGAGGCGTCATTACTGCGGCGAAGATGAACGCAACAACGATCGCATAGCGCCGCTTGCTGCGCATCGCTTCCGAGGTGATCAATCCCGCGCGCGCCAGCAAGGTCATCACCACCGGCATTTCGAAGCACAGGCCAAAGGCGAAGATCAGCTGCATGACCAGGGAGAGATACTGATCGACCTTGGCCTCGAGCTGAATCGGCAGCCCCTGCTCGGCGGTCATCTCGAAGCCAAGGAAAAACTTCCAGGCTAGGGGAAAGACCACGTAGTAGGCCATCGCCCCGCCCATGAAGAACAAAATCGGAGTCGCGATCAAGAACGGCAGGAAGGCCCGCCGCTCGTCGCGGTACAGGCCCGGAGCAACAAACTTCCACACCTGCGTGGCGATAATCGGAAAGCTGAGAAACATTGCGGCGAAAAACGCCACCTTCAAATACGTAAAGAAGGCTTCGTGAAGCGCGGTGAAAATCATCCGGCGCTCCTCGTGCTTCGCCGCGAGCGCATCCGCCAGCGGCTGGACGAGGAACTGATAGATCTGTGGCGCCATCCAGTAGCAGACGAAGAACAGCGCGACGATACCGACGACGCAAATGATTAACCGCCGGCGCAGCTCGATCAGATGATCGAGCAGCGGCATGCGGCTGTGTTCGAGTTCATCATCGATCATGTCTGCACGGGTCCCATGAACGGATATGCCAGCCGCGGGCAGCGGCGATTCGCCGCCTCGCGGGCAAAATGGACGAGGATATCGCGGTCGTCAGCCGGTCTGTCCCTCGGACCGTGACGGAGGATCGGGCAACGGTGACACGTCGCCCGGGGCAGGTGCGGATGCCGGCGTGGATCCTGCTGCGAAAACCGCGGGCGCATCGGCGGCGTTGGAAGGCGCCCCGCGATCGCCGGACGTGGCCGCGATTTTCCCACCCAGGGAAGCACTGTCCGGCTGGTCACCGGCTGGCAGATCGCGAGCTGAGATATCGCGGCTAGGCGAGGCCGGTGGCACAGTGCTCGGGCCGGAGGGCGGGCCGCCTTCGACGGCACTCTTCAGCTTCCGGTTGAATTCTGCCGGATCGAAATCCTCTCTCAGCTTGCCAGTCGGGTCGATGGCCGTTTTCAGTTCCTCGTCCGGATCGAAGCGGGCGGCGCGCTCCATCTTGCGTTTGATGTCATCGAGTTCAGCCTCACGGGCGAATTCGGCCAATCCAGCCTGAAACTCGCGACTCATCGCCCGCGCCTTGTTCAAAACGCGGGCGGCGGTGCGGAGCACCGCCGGCAAGTCCTTCGGACCGACGACGATCAACGCCACCACGGCAATCAGAAACAGTTCTTGCCAACCGAGATCGAACATGCGGGCGCACCATCTCCGGCGGATTGACCGGCCCGTCTAGGAGGCCGAAGAGCCTGGGCGTTGACGCGGCTAAGGTCGGGCGACGTGGTCGGATTCGCGAACCGGGTCCGATCCACGCGGCGCCGTGCTCGCGCGGGTCGGATCGGACGGCAAGGCCTTTGGGTCGCCCGAAGCGCCGGCGTCATCGAACGACTCGTCCTCGCGCATGCTTTTCTTAAATGATTTCAGCCCCTTGCCGAAGTCACCCATGATCTGAGAAATCTTGCCGCGTCCGCCGAACAGCACCAAAACCACGACCAAGACGATCAACCAATGCCAAATACTCAAGGAACCCATAGAGATACTCTCTTCGGTGGTTTCGTTCGCGTTCCGCGCGGGATCATTGCAGAAAAGCCCTTGCAGCCGCAATCGTCGCGGACTTCCCGCCGACCGCACGTCAACAAACATTCATATGGCACGCATGCGTCCCGATGGCGAGAACCGTACCGCCACCGGCAATCGATGGCGCTCGCCCCGGAAAACCATAACCGCCCGGCCAGCACTCGCGGGCCCGGACCTGCGGTGTTGTGGCGGACAGATAACGCCTAGGCGGCATGACAAGCGTGATCCTCTTAAGTGTTTACTCCGCTGTTGTGCCAGCGAGCGCACGGCCGGCGATTTTGATCGCGTGACAGTCGCGCCCAGTGCACTATTTTTATAGTGGACACCAACTCGGCTAAATTGGTGATTATCGGGAGGAGCTGACCATGGACGACGAAAAGAAGCGCAGCGAAACGGCGATGGGCGAGCCCGCCAGCGTACGCGAGGAGGCCGCACAGAACGCCGACGAGGTAGCCATGGGACGGACGACAACGGCGAAGGACCTCGAAGCTCAATCGGGCGATCAGATCGCCATGGGTCAACCTGCAACCGCGACGGAAGCGGCGACTCAGGAGGCGGATGAGATTGCGCTCGGCACGCCTGAGACTCCCGCAAAAATAGCGGTGCGTGCGGCCGACGAAGGAGCCATGGGTCAGCCCATAACGAGCGAGCAACGGCAGGAACAGGAAATCGACGAGGAAGCGATGGGAAAGCCATCGGGCCGATCCCCCGGCTGAACGACGGCCTGAGTAGGGTGCCGCGACGACGATTTATAACCCCTCCAGCCGCCGGAACGCCCGGGGCATGCGGCGAAGATTATCTGAGCGCTCGGCGGCCGGACTAAAAAGGGAAAAACCGCGCAAGTGATCGGCTACTCATGTGATGGTGCGACCAGTATAATCCACGCTGAAGATAAACTGATCACTTCAATCTGACACCCGGCAACCTCGTCGATGTCCGTGTAGCGGCGGCGCTGGGCGATGGCATGGAGCCGCGCTGGCTGCAGTTCGCCGACAAGGCCGATAATCTGCGCCAGTCGCTCGAACGCTAAGACACCAAGGACATCGCCCCCTCTACGGGGACACGCCGCAGGCCTACCAGCAACGATATTCTCTCCACAACTTTCCTGTCAGCCGCCAACCATTTGTTCTTGGCGCAACTTACTGCATATCTACCAAGGCAATCAATGCATAGTTCGATGAACATCGATAATTAATTTCTATATGTTTCGACATAATCTAGTAATATTTTTGACATATTATGTATTAAATGGAAATTATTTGTAATTAATCTGTATGATTAATCATTTTTAATTTGCTTTCTCTCTGAGCAACCTTCCAGATTACCGATATGGCAACCGCGTGAACTAATCGCATTGCTGGATGCCCTCGTTGTCAAAGACCCAGGCCAGCCGGTCGCGTAAGTCGTCGCAAACCTGTTGCGCCGCTACGAACAAGCGCCACCGACAAGCCCATCGACGACAACGCAGGCGGGATTACGAAGGACACGAAATGCACAAACGGCCACACTTGTGGACCAGCACCGCCTTGCTGAGTCTTGCGCTCCTCTCTTCCGCAACGGCGTTCGCACAGACACCGCCGCCAAATCCGGGCAGCGCGCCAACGCCAATGGTCGGCGGACCTGTCGATACGCCAGACCGCAACCACGATAAGGGTGTTTCCCCGCACCGTGCGCCACCTCAGGAGATGCACGACGACCGCGACCACCCTCAGCTTGCGCCGCCGCACGGATCACAGAACAATCGACCTGCGCACACGGACAAGCGCGACGGCAAGGATCATGCCGGTGGCGATCATCACCCGGCGCCAGGCAACAAATCCGGTGATACGCGCATGCCGGATCATGATCAGCCACCGCCAGGTGGACAGAAAACACACGAGAAACCACGACCTGATCGCGGCCATGACGAGGATCGCCTTGGCCCGAACGGCGCGGACGAATAGCATTTCAATCGGACCAGCCGACCAGCGACCGACGTCGGACGGGCGCCCTCATCATCGGGCGCCCGTTTTTGCAGCCAGAGACGAAAGCCACTCCCTGCTAAGCCGCGAATCTCTTACCCAAGCAGCCTATGCTGCGCTCTCATGGACCGCTGCCATCGACGTTGTCGAGGTGTGATGCCGACGGGCGCGACCTCTTGCGCCGATCCCATCAGATAGGACGCAAGACGCGCACAGTGCACGCGGATGTCGGGAACGGCGACGATTTCCCAGAACGTGCCGCGCGTGATCGGCCCTACCGCGAACAGACGGGGCGATGGACGCCCGCCACCGTTCAAAAGAGCGCCTTTCTCGTTGACCTCGAGGCCAAGCGACAGTGCGTCCGGTCGGGCAAGGTTGCGCGCGAGCAGATCACGAATCAGTGGATCGTCGCAATTTTGGAAATCGACGTGCAGGCCAGTGCAATTGATGACCCGCGCAAACGTGCGGTGCTCCACCGTGTCCACGTCACGGCGGCGGATAGCGACATTGGCCACGCGTTCGTCCAACGTGATATTATCGATTCGCCCGATACTGACGACGAGTTGCCCGCGGGCGATTGCTTCGTCAATGCGACCGCCCACCGCGGGCGCCATGCGGTGCCGGTATACCTCCCACCACGGCCGGAGATGACGAAGGAAGCGCTGTCTTTCGTTCATCGGCAGCGTGCGCCACATATCGAGCGTATGCGGCCGCAGCCCATCGAAGACGTCCCTCCAGTCGCGCCCGTCCAATTTCGCCGCCGCCACGTATCTCCGCAGCCAGCGGGTGATCCGCGCCACCGAAGTCGTCTTCGGCATCTCGTCAGCCGAAAACACCAGCGGCCGCGACGGGGCGTGACGACGAGGCAGAAGACCGCGCCGTGAGATCGCATGCAGCCGTCCCTCGTGGCCGGCGTCGAGCAACGACAGGACGGTATCGATCATCGTCAATCCGGTCCCGATCAGCAGAACCTCTCCGTGTCGGGGTACACCGCGCACGGCTTCCGCCCGCCAAGCGTCGCCGAAATAGGGCCCCTCGCAGCGGCCACCAACGAGATTACCGGCGGCAAGCACGACCTGATCGAGCCGATAGCATTGTCCCCCCGCCACCGTCAGCATCACCGCGTCGGCCTCTTCGTTGATCGCGATGACCTGATCGGGCACGAGGAACAGGTTTCGTCCATGCCCATTGCGCCACAGTTCGTCAGACAACAGGCTGCGAATGTAGGTCCCATAGAGTCGGCGTGAGACGAACGTATCCGCCGAGGGCAGCGGCTGACCGCGTTCGTTCGCGCGCTTGGCCAGCCAGGTGACGAAGTGATCCGGCTGATCGAAAAACGCGCTCATGTTGCCGGCACGTACATTGAGCAGGTGATTTTCGTTCAACGTCGAATACGCCAGCCCGCGCCCGAAACCTGCCCGCCGCTCGATCAGGTAGATGCAATCGTCCGGTCGGCAACGCCGCAGCATCTGCACGGCAAGCAGGGTGCCGCTGAATCCAGCACCCACGATCGCAATACTTCGCGCTGTTCCGGTCATTGTCGTTCTCGCTTGTTGGCCTGGTGCTCGAGGCAGAGTTCGTGAATCAGACCGGGTCCGATCGGCAGTCAGCATCACGCCGACGACCGCTTGCGGCTTAAGACCGTATCGACCGCGCGAGCACTCGCGATCGTCCGTTCCGCCGCACGCTGCGCCGCGCGGGCAGAGGGAAACTGCTTGTGGTGGAGTTCACGCATCGCGTGGTCGGCGGCATAAAACCGGTAGCTCTGACCATGCTGGATAACCACGCCGACAGCGATCCCCTCGACCTCGATGACGTAGGCGTCGGCTGGCCGCGACGGTTTGCCGTTAGCCCTTGCTATCATCGTTACCCTCCGTGACGTCCCTGCGCTCCTCAAAGGAGCAGTTGGGGATTTCAGGCTGAATGAGCTCCGCTACTGGCCCAAGCCCGCTGCGGAGCCGCCCATCAGATTATGGCGAGAACGATCATCGCCACCGTGGCAAGAGACGTAAGCAGACAGACGAGCCGTCCCACCCATGCGAGACGGCCGTCACCAGCGTCGAGAAGCCTATCGTCCTCGACCGAATTCGCCGTCTGTTCATCAGAAGGCGGAGCGAACGGCGCGACGCCGATCCTCGGCCCATCGCCATCAACGTGGCGAAACCGTTCGCGAACGCCTCCAAAATGTGCACGCGTCTCGGCGCTCCGAACGCCCCGCTGCGCGATCGCCGTCTGTCTGCCGGCTTGACCTGCGGTGGCCTGTGTCGACGTATCCGTCAGGGCATCTTCGAGTGCCGTCGGTACGACACCGACAACATGCCGTCGTTGCAATGCTCTCATCTGCCTCTCCCTCTCGCTTCGAAGTTCGGCACAGCGTCGGGTCGATGGCGAGCATGGCGACGGGGAATCTCCTTCTCCGTGCTGCGCACTGAAAAGGCGCAAAAACGTCGCGATTCATCCCACCGACCTGCACGCCACAAAACCCTTTTTAATTAATTATTATAATAGACATTATAGTGTTTAAATTCGTCCGTCAATCAGCATTGACAACGCCGTGCAACGAGCGTGCGAGATGGATGGCGGCACGGGTGTCACCGAAAACGCCGGGCAGACGGCGCCCTTGTGATTGCGGCCGCGGGTTGGCACCATCCCTTTTGGACGCCGGCGCTCACGGGTCTGATCACGACCGCAACAGAACCGCTTCGTGGGCAGCTGCGCGGTCGGCGAATCCAGCGATCGACGAACGATGAATCCTTTGGACGGGAACCGAACGTTCATCGGTCAGATGACTGCCCGAGCGGGCATGGCGCAGTGGAGTGAGTATGAACAGACACGGGAAGTATCAGACATGACGGCGGGACGCCCGACGGGCGGTCACCTGAAGAGTGGCAAGAAGCGAACGCTCTCGTCCCGTCGCTGGTTGGAGCGGCAGCTGAACGATCCTTATGTCGCGGAAGCCAAGCGGCGCGGCTTGCGCTCACGCGCCGCCTTCAAGCTGATGGAGCTTGATGACCGATTTGCCTTGCTTCGGCCAGGCGCCCGCGTCGTCGACCTCGGCGCCGCCCCCGGCGGCTGGACGCAGATTTCAGCCGAGCGGGTGCGCGCGGGCAAGCCTGGTGGCGGCACCGTCGTTGGCATTGATGTCCTTGACATGGCGCCGATCTTTGGCGCCGTGCTGATCCGCGCCGACATTCTCGACCCCGAGTCCCCGAAAAGGCTCATGGCGGCGCTCGGCGGACAGGCGGACGTCGTGCTCAGTGACCTTGCGCCGCCGGCGAGCGGCCATGCCGGCGCTGATCATCTGCGGATCGTAGGTCTTGTCGAGGAGGCTGTGTCCTTTGCGTATGCCGTGCTGGCGCCTGCGGGCATGTTCGTCGCCAAAGTCTGGCAGGGAGGCACGGAAGCCCATCTGCTGGCCGAGATGAAGCGCCGCTTTCGCAGCGTCCGCCATGCCAAGCCCCCCGCGTCCCGCCCGGAATCGGCAGAAGTCTATGTCGTTGCCATGGGATTCCGTGGCGCACCAAGCGATGAAACCTTTATCGCGGAAGATTTATAGGATAATAATCTTGTTTTATGTGTTTTGTCCTGATACGGTTGGGTTCTCAGCCGGCCGATGGATAGGCCATCGCCGAAGGTATGAGAGGGCCGGACCATGCAGCGCGTTCTGCAGTTGGGCAGCCGGGGAGACGACGTCGCGGCCATAGCGCAGCGTCTGGTGCTAGGCGGCTTCCTTGCCGCCGTCACCGACACCTTTTCCGACTCGGTCATGGACGCGGTCAGGGCGTTTCAACAGAGCCATCGCGACCCCGAAGGCCGTCCCTTGGTGGTCGACGGCATCGTCGGACCGTTGACCGCTCAGGCACTGGCCAATCTGGATCCAACTTCACCCGCGGCTCCCAATAATGGCCTGTTCCGCGTTGATAGCCACGGCGGGCTGCCCAACGGCGGAAGCGAAGCCGGGCGGGCGGCGCTGGCGGCAGCACTTGGTGAGATGGCGGCGGGTGCGTGCGAGGTCGGCGTCAACAATGCCGGCCCCTGGGTCGAAAAGTACCTGAATGGAATTGTCGCTCCGCCCGCCAACTGGTGCGCCGGGTTCGTCTCCTGGTGCTACCTGCATGCGCCCGGTGGCATCCCCTTCCGCTATAGTCTCGGCGCCCGCGATATTTTTCACCAATTTGTCTCGAAAAACTGGGCTTTCCAATCCGCCAATCTCATCCCTCAGCCCGGCGATATCGTTGTCTGGTGGCGCGACAACCCCAGCGGTTGGCAAGGACACATCGGCCTCGTCCACAATGTTGCCAACGGCTGCCTTACGACCGTTGAAGCAAATAAGGGCCGTTTTCCCGCCTCGGTCAGTCAGTTCACTTATGAATTGTCGCGTATGGATCGGGTGCTTGGCTTTGGTCGCGTCCGCTGACGTTCACCGGGCGTTGCGTAACCCTTCCTTAAGGCTGATGGACGACAATCGCAGGCGATAAGTTGGCCCGAACGGAGTAGGCCGTCGCCTTGGCAGACCAGCCCCCCATGTCGCGTCGCCGCAAGTCGGCACTGAGCCCACACGAGCCGGCCGCGGTCGCGCTCGATTATGAATGGCCGCACCCGGGAGCGCCGACGGTGGTCGCCACCGGCCGCGGCGAACTTGCCGATCGGATCGTCGCCGTTGCCAAGGCGAACGATGTACCGATCCGGCAGGACGCGGACCTCGTGGAGGTGCTGAGCTGCGTCGATCTCGGAGAGGCGATCCCGCTCGAGGCCTTTGCCGCGGTGGCGGAAATTCTCGCTTATCTTTACCGGCTCAATGGAACGGCGACGCCGGCGCCGGATAACGCGGAGAGGTCGCGATGATCGAGCCGGCGGAAAGCTCCTCCGAACGCGTAATCAAGGCCTATAAGTGGGCCGCCGGTCTCATCGCGCTGGCTCGCGACCTGGTCGACAAGAATATCGACGTCGACCTCGCCCCGGTGCGGCCCGCCGTCCGCGACCTGTGTGCGACAATCAAGACCCTGTCGAAAGGTGAGGCCGCCGACTGGCTGCCCCGCCTTGTCGATCTGCAGCGCGATCTGTCGTCTCTCGGCCTCGAGCTGGCGACGCGCAAGTCCGGCAATGACGCCGATGCCACGACCGAGGTTTCCCCACAGCCAAGGTCAGAGCCATCACTCGACCCATCACCGGAGCCCCCCGCCTCTCCACCGGGCGATCGGTCCTGAATCGCGGAGAAGGCAATGGACGCATCGAGCTATCTGCAGTTCGTTCTGGCGCTGGTCTTCGTGTTGGGACTGATTGGCGCCGCCGCGTACGCGGCTCGCCGTCTCGGGCTGCCGCAAGGCGGTCGCATCGCCGGGCGTCAGCGCCGCCTGTCGGTGATCGAGAGCCTGCCACTCGACGCAAAGCGGCGACTGGTGCTGCTGCGCCGCGACGGGATCGAGCACCTCGTCCTCGTCGGACCCGCCGGGGATCTTATGATCGAACGAGCGATCACCGATGACGGCGGCTCGTTCAGCGCCGCCCTGCGCGGCGCGCAGACGTCGAGTTCAGCCGCGATGAGCCTGGGAGACCCGGCTTCTGGGTCACGTGGGGCGCTGTCGTGAGCCCCGTCCGATCGTGCCTCACAGCCTGTTGGCGCCGCCCATCATGCCATTTCGTCCTGGCGCTGTCCTTCCTGCTGGTCGGACTGCTGGTCGCCGGGACGGCGTCGGCACAGAGTCTTTCACTCGACCTCGGCAACGACAGCGCCGGCGCCGGGATCACCTCCCGGATCATCCAGTTCCTCGCGCTGTTGACGGTGATCAGCCTCGCGCCGGCGATTCTGGTCATGGTCACCGCGTTTACCCGTATTATCGTCGTGCTGTCGTTCCTGCGAACAGCGATGGGCGTGCAGCAGACGCCGCCCAACCAAGTGCTGATCAGCCTCGCCCTGTTCCTTACCTTCTTCATCATGGCCCCGACGATGGAGCAGTCATACGACGCCGGCATCCGCCCGTTAATGGACGGACAAATCGACGAGGGAGAAGCATTCGAGCGCGCCGCCGCCCCGGTACGGACATTCATGGCGGCGCACGTGCGCGACAAGGATGTCGCGTTGTTCGCGGATATGGCGCATTTACCGGAGCCAAAGCCAGCGCTCGCCGAAGTCCCGCTGCGCGTGATGATCCCGGCGTTCATGCTGAGTGAACTCCGCCGCGCGTTTGAGATCGGGTTCCTCGTATTTATCCCGTTTCTGATCATCGATATGGTCATCGCCTCAGTGTTGATGTCGATGGGCATGATGATGCTGCCGCCGGTCGTCGTGGCGCTACCGTTCAAGATCATCTTCTTCGTGCTCGTCGACGGATGGTATCTGGTTGTCGGCAGCCTCGTCCGCAGCTTCGGGACTTGACGCCGGCCAGCCGAAACGCTGCGCCGCGGGCTTACCGGCTCGAAGGCGGCGCTCCCGGTGCCGGGCTGCCGACCGGCGGCGTCAGCGAACGGCGGAAGGCCATCGCGTTTTCCACCAGCGCGGCGAGAGCCTTCGCGTCGGCATCGGGGGGTGGCACCGTACCGGCGAGCAGTCGGAAGGCGTCTCGTAGCGGCGTTGCCGACATTGCGGATCGGTAGTCACCGTTCAGTTTCGTGAGCTGCGGATCATTTCCGGCAAGGGTCAAGGCGACGGCGAGATCGAGCACGTCCCGTGCCTGCCGGTCGTCGAGCGGCTTGCCGGGATCGGAGCGCGCCGCATCGACGACGCGGCGGATGGACTCCGCGGCTCGGGGCCAGTCTCCCCTATTGCGATAGAGCTTGGCCCGCAGCAGGTCCGCTTCACGCCCGTCGTCGGATGCGATGAGCGACAGCGCTTCGTCGGTCTTTCCAAGACCCGCCAGTGCCTGAGCCTGGGCACGTCGCCGCCGATCCTCAAGCGCACCGGGAAGCCCGATCGTCGCCGTGCGCCGTAGCGCATCGAGGGCAGCGTTTGAATCGCCGTCGAGCAGCTTGATCTCGGCCAGTCGGGCACCGTCCGTTGCCTTGGCCAGCGGCGTTGCTGATGGCGTCAGCAGGGATTCGATCATCGTTGCCGCCCGGTCGAGGAGATCCACGGCCACGAGACGCTCGGCAAGGCGGCGAACGATCTCGTTCCCCTTATCGCCCGGCGGCGTCAGCTCCTTGAACTCGTCGTAGAGACCGAGCGCCGTGATTGGCGGCATCGCATCCGCGCCGCCGCCGAGATACAGCGTCTCAAACGTCCGGCTCATCTCCTGGGTGACGTCCGCGGCGCCGGGCGCCTTTGGAAAATTGCTGACGGCGCGCTTCAGCGTCTGCAACCCGTCGCGGTAATCGCCCGCCGCGAGCTGCGCACGGCCCAAGCGGTCCAGCACCCGAAACTCGAGCTCGTCGCCGCGCCAAGTGAACCGCAACTGATCGAGGGCTTGCACCTCCTGTTGCGGGGGCAGCGTACCGTCCTTGCGGAGCAGGTCGAGACGAGCGAGTTCCGCGGTGACCCGGCCACGCCGGGGATCGACCACCGCCGCTTCTTCGAACCTCGCCAGCGCGTCCTTGACGTTACCAGCCTTTTCTAGTCGCAGTCCGTCAAGCAACGCCAACCGTGAACGATCCTCGGGCGAACTGGTCTCGTTCTTGGCGATTTCGAGCAGGCTTTTCGCTTCCGGGTCCTTGCCGGCGGCGATCGCCGCATCGGCCAACGCCAGCAGCAACGGCGGTCGCAACGGCTGCGGATAGCTGCGGGCAATCTCAGTCCACTGCGGCAAATTGGAGAGATCTCCTGGATCTTCGCCGTCCGGACGCGCGGCGATGGACCACAATGCCGTCTCGTCGTTATTCGCAGCGCGAGCGCGGGCGAGATCGCCGCGGGCTTCGCCCGTTCGACCTGCCATCAGTCGCGCCGCTCCGCGCAGCAACAAAAAATCCGGATCGGCAACGATCGTCGGCCGCTCTTCGGCGGCGAGCGCAAGTTCGCCCAACGCCTCGGCGGCAAAACGCCGGCCAAGCAGAAACTGCACCAATTTAAGCCGGCTGCGCTCGCGCTCGCTGCCGGTGGAGTCGACCACGGCGTGCTCCAGCGTCCTGCGCCGCTCGACGAAACTGTCTCCGACGCCGCCCAGCCAGTCTCCTGCGCTAAGCTGGCGCCGCGGTGGAACCACGGGTGCGAGGCGGCTCGCTGCCTGCGCCGCCTCGGAGACCGGGGAGATGGCCAGCCCATCGACGCTGCGTACTTCCACTCCTTCGCGTAGCGCGCGAACGCGCAGCGTGTCGATTAACGGGGCGACGACGACACCCTGCAGGGTCGGCAACAAACGAAATTGCGGATAGGCGTAGGCGCGTTCGAGCCGGGCGCCGGGTGGTGTTACCGGAACGACGACGAGGCGGTCAGATGTCTGTGGATCGGCCAGAGCGATCGGCGTTCCCGCGCCCGCTACCGGGAGCATCAGACGCGGGCCGAGCGGCGGGCCAAGGTCGGGTGCGGGAATAATCGGTGCGCTGTCGCCAGCTCCTTGCGTGCCGAGACGCAGGACCCAAGCGCGACCGTCGCGCTCGATCCGCGCGTCGATGCCCGGAGCGGGGATTATGCGCAGAACCGTCGCCCGATCGTTCGGCTGCTGTTCGACCGCGCTCGCCGCGGACCCGGCCCGCGCGCGCAGAAGCGCGACGTTCTGGCTCGATGGCTGATCGAAGATGCACCACAGCGACGTGCCCCGGCGGAATACTGCGGCGGCGACCGTCTGCTCCCACTCAAAACGAAGCGCAACCGGCCCAGCCTCGGGCGGCCGAATCGCCGCCGGAACGGATTGCGCAGGCGCCGTCGGCGGTGGCAGTGGCGGCGATTCAGGCGACAGCGCCGAGGGAATAGGCGTCAAGGACGTCTGCGGTGGGCGCGTGAGGACCGGTGTTTGAATAACCGGTGTTTGAATAACCGGCGTTGGGATTGTCGACACCGATGGTAAGGGCGCGGAGCGCGGGACCTCCTGTGCCGCTTCGACGGGCGCCTTTTGCGCGGTGGGTGAGGGCGCAAGGACGTCGACGACCACCTTGCGCTTTTCGCGGAAGTCACGCAACGTCGCCCCTTCCGGCAGGACGAGGGTGACCGTCGTTTGCTTCTCGGTGGTCTCTGCGGTGCCGCCGCGGATGTAGGTCAGATAGCGTCGGAAGAATGCACGCGCATTGATCGTCGCCGGTGCATCGAAGGTGATCGTGGCTCCGTCCGGAGTGCGGATGACGGTATAGCCGACCGGCCCCGGCCAATCGAAGACGACGCGGCTAAATCCCCGGTGTTGTCCGGTGCGAACCGGGACCGCGGGCGGCGGACCGGGCGATGCGTCCGCACGCGGCTGCGGGTCGGCCTCGCTAGCAGCCCCACCGAGTTTGGCGAATTCAAGGATGACGGCCTGATCCGCAGGCACCGCCAGAACCGTAACCCCGCGCCGCAATAAGAAGGTAAGCGCACGCCCGTCTTCGCCAACCGTCGGCACCGAGGTAAACGTGCCTATACCACGAACGGCGGAGAGATCCGCCTCGATCGGGCGCTCAAAGCGCACGGTCAGCTGCCGGTCCTGCGTTTCCGCCTTGAAGCCAACCGGCACCGGCCAGGTCATCGTCAGGCGGGCGCGATCAGCGCCGGGTAAAACGTCGAGTCGTACCGGATCGGCATGGGCCAAGCTCGTCGCCGACAGCAGTATGCAAGCCGAGGTGGCGATGGCAGTCATGCGGGGCAGACGCATGCGTCCGCGCAGGTTCACCGATCATCCCTCACGCTCGCAAAAACGACGAGGTCGACGCGACGGGCAAGGGCCCGTCGCCGATCCTCCGACAGATCCCGTAACCCATCCGAGCGGCTGTCGGCAAGCCCGTAACAGGGAATCGTTCCAGCGAGCCCCCCCTGCTTGAGCGCCTCGGCCACGGCGACGGCGCGCGCGAGGGATAACTCCCAGTTGGACGGAAATGGCCCATCACTACGCGGTGGGAGAGGATCGGTACGACCGTCGACGGAAATTTGATTGCTGATATCGTTGAGCGTCCGCGTCAACCCGGCAAGGACGCGCCGCGCTTCAAAGGTCAGCGTGGCGCTGCCGGACGCGAACAGCAGCGCCTCGGGCAGGGCGACGATGAGCCTGTCCCCTTCGTTTTCAATGCGCACCGAGGCAAGCGACGGCTCGTCTGCCAACGTCGTCTGCAGCACCATGCCGAGATAACCGAGATCGAGCGCCGGCTTCGGCTTGGCGCGGTCGACGGAAAAGCCGGCGGTTGCCGTCGGTAGTTCGCGCCTGATCCAGTCGAGACTTTCAGAAAGCGTTTCAACCGTTTGCCGCCACGCCGGACTTTGTGGATCAACGTCGGCGGAGGCAAACAGCATCACCATGAACGTCAGCATCAGCGAGATCAGATCGGCAAAGGTGATCATCCACGCCGGCGATGCCGTTTCTGCCTCCGGGTTCGCCTCATCGCCGTCTGCGTGCATCACTCCTCCGCGACGCCGTCGCCCTCGCCGCCGTCAGCAGCACGCTCGACAACGGCGCGGAATTGCAACTCGACCGTGCCATCAGCGCCATCGCCCAGGCCAACCGCAAGCGTTTCGGGCCGGGCTCCTTGGGAAATCAACGCGCGTGCGAACGCTCCGGCGCGATCGCGTCCAAGGCGCTGCCCCGGTGAGCCTCCGTTTAAACCAGGTCCGGCCGCGCCGGGCGCGAGGCCGCTGAGCGTCAACGTCGCCTCCAAACGCACCCCCTTCGGCGGCGAGGCTAGGGCAGCAACGATGCGATCGAGCAACGCCGTTTGCGTCTGCCGTACGGACGCATAGCCATCGGCAAAAAACTCCGTACTCGGCACGCTTACCCGCAGCACATCGCCGGTGCGGGAGCGCTCGACGCGCGCCACCGGTAGCAGGCTTTTCAGCGCGCCGCCCAGTTCGGTCAATGCCGAAGCGCCGGCATCGAGCAAGCCGTCGTCGTGCGGCGAGCGCGCCACCGCCCGGTCGTCCGCGAAAGTCGCCTTCAGGCTGTCGGCGACCGCAGCCGATTTCGTATGGTCGAGCACCGACAAGCTGACCAGCAGGATGAAGAATGCGAAGACAACGAGGTAGAGGCCGGCAAACACCGGCCATAACCCTCCGTTCGTCTCCTCGCAGCGCGCGTCTCCGTAATCCACATCAACCGCCACTGCACCACCTCGCCGCCGCGCGTGCATTGCCCAGACGGAACCGGATCACGGCTCAGATCGGGCCGAGGACCGAAGAGATTTTCGCCTTCAGCGTCTCAGCGTTGAACGGCTTGACGATGTAATTGGAAACACCCGCTTCTTTCGCCGCCATGACGTTCTCGGTCTTGCTTTCCGCGGTGATCATGATGAACGGCACGTTCTTGAGCTTGGCCGACTTGCGGACCTCGCGCAGCAACTGCAGTCCAGTCATCGGCTCCATGTTCCAATCGGAGATTACCAGACCAAAATCGTGACTCTCCATCATCTGCAAGGCGCTGGCGCCGTCACCGGCCTCCTCGACATTCTGAAAGTCGAGCTGTCGGAGAAGATTACGGATGATTCGCAGCATGGTCTTATAGTCGTCGACGATGAGGATAGGGATGTTGCGATCAACGCTCATGTCATACTCCATCGGTTCTCTACACGCGTGAAACCCTGTCGCCCGTATTTGTTCGCGATTGTGGCGACGTCCTTCTCAACCCGCCGCCGGTGGGCGGCTGCCGTTGACCAGTTGGCGGAGCTTTGCCAGCTCTTCGGTAATTGCCTTCGCTTTCATCGGATTCATCTGCGCCATCACCGGTGCGAGCTTGCGTTCGTTCATCCGCTCAACCACCGGCAACAGCGTGTCCTTATCCAATTGCTCGAGGATGCGCGCCGCGTCCGCGGGCTTCATGTTCTCGTATATCTTGACGAGCGAGCGCAGTTGTGCCTCCTGCTGCTCGTCGCTCTTCTTCAACAACTGATTCAGAGAGGCTTCTATGTCTTTCATTTCCTTTATTTTTTGATCAAGGCGAGCTTCTGCCGCATTCAGCAGATCAGCGCGGCGGTCGAGTTCGGCCGCGCGGGCGGCGAGGTCATCGCGACGGTGCGCCAGTTGCTGGAGGATCTCCATCTCCTGCGGGCTCGGCGTTGGTGCAGGCGGCGCACCGGCTGTATCGGCCGGTTTATCGCCTCCAGGTCCACTTCCATTCACCGAGGATTCCGCGGAATGCCTGCCAGCCGACTCGCTGGTCCCGCCGCCACCGGCAGGCTCGTGAGCCGACTTCGCGGCGGGATTGTCTGCAGCGGCAGGTTTCTCGGGCGATCCGCTGCTCGCCTGAGCTTCGGCGATCGGCAAGGACGAGGCAGAAAGTCCGACAAGCGCAGCGGTAACGCTGAACAATTTGGCCACCAGAAGCAAAGCTGCGACCGTCAGTGTCGCCGGGACCAGCCGGAACCGGCGCATAATTACGAACTGTCCCATGGTCAGTCTCAGGCCCGGGCACGCAATGCGGCGAGCAGATGACGCTCCGCCGCGGAGCGCGGCTCAGCCGCAGTCGCCGCACTTTGCGGTGCGCGCGCGGACGCAACCCCGACGCCGGCGACGGCGGCCAACGTCGGTGTGGACTGAGTCGAGGGACGCGGCTCAACCCGCTTTGCTGCGCGGACGTCGTTTTCCAGGCGATCGGCGATCTTACCGCCGCGTTCGATCAGAAACTGAAGGTCGTCGGCCAGGGCACGGGCAGATTCCAAACGTGCTTGCAGCGTCTGCGCCGAAACCTTCAGGCCACTGACACCGACATCGGCTCGGTCGGTCGCCATCTGCAGGCCTTGTGTGAGCTTCTCCAACTCCGCGCGGTCGTTGCGCAGACTAGCGATCCGCCGGTTGAGCACGACAGACGTGGCGATGGTGGCGATCAGCAGCACCGCCACCAGCGCGTCGAGAACGATGGTCCAGGGCATGCTCATCGGTTCCTTCTCAATGGATCTACGCAGTTTTCAATCTGTACGGCGATCTGGCCGCCGCTACGTCCCATGCGCGCCGTGTACATCGGCACGCCGGAGCAGTGCAGGCGCACCGCGCTATCCGGCGTTGCGCTAAACATGATCCGGCTGCCAACGCGCAGGTTGAAGATGTCCGCTAATGTCGTTTGGCATTCGGCCATGACGGCGGTCAATTCGACCTGGGTGAACCACAGTTCCTGAGCCAGGTGCGCTTCCCAGATCGAATCCCGGCCGAATTTCTCGCCCATGAACATCTGCAGCAGAAGTTCACGGACCGGCTCGAGCGTGGCATAGGGCAGCAGCAGTTCGACTCTGCCGCCACGATCCTCCATGTCGATGCGCAGGCGCGCGACGATCGCAGCATTCGATGGCCGCGAAATCGTGGCGAAACGGGGATTGGTTTCCAGGCGCTCGAAGCGAAACGTCACCGGGCTTAGCGGTTCGAACGCGGCGCTGAGATCGGACAGCACGACATGCACCATGCGCTCGACGAGCGAGCGTTCGATCGTCGTATAGGGACGACCTTCGATGCGCATCGCCGCGGTGCCGCGTCGACCGCCGAGCAGGACGTCGACGATCGAGTAGATCAGCGCCGAATCGATAGTGATCAGGCCATAGTTATCCCATTCTTCCGCCTTGATAACGCTCATCATTGCCGGCAGAGGCACGCCGTTGAGATAATCACCGAAGCGCACGCTGGCGACGCTGTCGAGCGAGACTTCGACGTTATCGGACGTAAAATTGCGCATGCTCGTCGACATCAGGCGGACCAGCCGGTCGAAGACGACCTCGAGCATCGGCAGTCGTTCGTAGGAAACCAGCGCGCTGTTGAGAATCGCCTGGATCCCCGAGCCGTCGAGATTCCCGCCCTCCGATTCATCGACGCCGAGCAGGCTGTCGATCTCGTTCTGATTTAGAACGCGGGTCGTGTCCTGCGGTCCGCTCGCGGCACCTTCGAGCGCGTCTTCATTGCCTTCCGTCGCGGCAAGCGAGCGCTCCCACTCGGCGGCAAGATCGTCATCGGTGCTGGCGTCGTTTTCGGGTTCGGCCACCGGTCTCGTCCTTAAGTCCGCATCGTTCGCGCGCTACTGCACGAAAAGATCCTTGAACAGCACGTCTCTGACCGGAACGGGGGCCACAGCCGTGGAAATTCGCCGCAGCAACTCCTCGCGCAGGCGCAGGCTCCCGGCGGAGCCGCGCAGGTCGTCTGGGCGCAATTCACGCAAATAGACCTGGCAATAATCCAGAATCCGCGGCATCTCCTGCTCGATGCGCCCTTCGTCAGCCGGGCTCTCAAGCTGCAGGTTGACGACCACCTTCAAAAACGTCGTTCGCCGCTCGCCGGTGTTCAGGCTGACGACGAGTTCCGGTATGGCGTAGTAGACCGGCTCCGGGGCAGGTGGCGGCGCGGCACCGTGTTCGCCGTTCGCCGTGCCATCGGCGTGTTGTTCGCCCTCCGCCGGCGCGGAATCGAAGACGCCCATAAAAAAGGCACCGGCTCCGCCGCCGATCGCGAGCAGCAGGACGGCACCGACGATGATGAATAGTCGCTTCTTGCCGCCGCGCTTCGGCGCACCGCCAGCGTCTTCGCCGTCTTCGGGTGTATTGTCAGCTTCGGCGGTATTCGCCATCTCTTCCGACCCTGGTGACCAACGGCGATCGCAACGTGATCCCGTCAAGGCGAACTCTAGCCGCCGCCGGTTAACAACTGGTTTTCTGCGCGCATGTGCCGCCCGGCAGAAATTGCCGCGCGACCGAGGCGCAAATTGCCGACTGACCGCTGGATGAGTTGATCGCCTCACCTCAACACATTGATAAAAAAACATAATTCCCCTGGCATGCGGCTTGCGGAGGCTCGAGGGGTCAATTACGCAGGCAAGTCGCAGTTATGGAAAACTCGATCCTGGTCGCCCTGTCCCGTCAGGACGCACTCCAGCGGAACATGGACATCGTCGCCAACAACATCGCCAACATGAACACCACGGCGTTCAAGGCGGAGCGGATGATGTTTCGTGAGTACCTCGCCAAGCCATTGGTGGACGGCCATCGTACCGGCGATCCCGTATCGTTCGTCAGCGACGTTGCCAGCGTTCGCGATCACTCCGAGGGTGGCTTCGAGGAAACTGGCAACGATCTCGACGTGGCGATTTCCGGCGACGGATTCCTCGCCGTGCAAACGCCCCTGGGCGAGCGCTACACCCGCAATGGTCATCTTCGCCTCGACGCCAATGGCCAGTTGGTGACCGATCACGGGATGCCGGTCCTGGCACGAGGCGGCACGCCGGTGCAGATCGGCGTTACCGATACGAAAATCGGGATCGCCCGCGACGGATCGATTTCAAGCGAGAACGGCAGCCTCGGCCAGCTGCGGGTCGTGCACTTCGACGATCCCGATCAGATGCAGGCCGTCGAGGCCGGGCTGTATTCAAGTGACGAAACCCCCAAGGACGTGGCTCAGCCGCTAGTCCTGCAGGGCATGCTCGAAAACTCCAATGTCCAGCCGATTATGGAGATGACCCGGATGATTGGGGTGCAACGCGCCTACGACCAGGCACGAACGCTCGTCGATCGCGAAGATGAGCGGATCCGCAACATGTTGCGGACTTATGCGGAATGACAAGCCGTGAGCGAACACCGTTAAGTGGCAACCAGCAGATCGGGGTTTGATCGATGAGATCGCTGAACATCGGGGCGACAGGAATGCTCGCCCAACAACGCAATGTCGAGGTGATCTCCAATAACCTCGCCAACATGAACACCACCGGCTTCATGCGCCGGCGGACGGAATTCCAGGATCTACTCTACCAGAACCTGCGGCGGGTCGGCTCGACGTCGTCGGAGAACGGCGAGGTGGTGCCGACGGGCGTGCAGATCGGCCTCGGCGTCAAGCTCGCTGGTGTCTATCGCATTCACGCGCCGGGAAACCTTCAGGCGACGGACAACCCGTTCGACCTCGCCATCCAGGGCAAGGGTTTCTTCCAGGTGGCGCTTCCGAGCGGTGATACCGCCTACACCCGCGACGGCACGTTTCAGCTCAATGCAGACGGCGAGATCGTCACCCACGACGGCTACGTCGTGCAGCCGGCTATCACCGTTCCGCAGGACGCCGTTGACGTGACGATCAACGCCAGCGGCGAAGTTCTCGTCAAGCTCGACGGCCAGACGGCGCTGCAAAACGTGGGTCAGCTCGAAATTGCCACCTTCGCCAACGATGCCGGCCTCGAAGCGATCGGCAGCAATCTGTTCCTTGAAACCGCCGGGTCCGGGGCGCCGGTGGTCGGCCAGCCGCAGGCCGCCGGATTCGGCAGTATCCTGCAGGGCTTCCTCGAGACCTCGAACGTCAATGCCGTCGAGGAAATCACCAACTTGATCTCCGCCCAGCGCGCCTACGAGATGAATTCGAAGGTCATTCAGACCTCGGACGACATGCTCGCGACGATCAGCAACATCCGATAGGAGCACTGTCGATGCACCACATCATCTTCGCGGCATTCATGTCCGTGCTCATTCCGGCGACGCCGGCCCTCGCGATGTCATCGGCAACGTCGTCGGCGACACCATCGGCCAACATCGGCACTGCCCCCGCGCCGTCGATCACGTTGGACGACGCCGAGATCGAGCGGATCATTCTCGATGCCCTGTCCGATCGGCATGTCGATACCCGTTCGGCGAGCCTGGAGTTCTCCGGCCAGTCGGCGCGCCTCACCCTGCCCGCCGATGCCGTCGTTTCCGTCGAGCGTCTGACCTTCACACAGTCGAACGGCCGCTTCGCCGCAGTCATTTCGGCACGCACGCCGGACGGACGCGCGCAACGCATGACCGCCATCGGCCGGATGCACGCCAACATCGACATCCCCGTTCTCAACCGGCGTGTCGATGCCGGCGAGGTAATCCGGCAAGGCGACGTGCAATGGGTCGCCATGCAAGAGCACGCGATTCCGGCGAACGCCGTTTACGAACCCCGAGAGCTGGTCGGTTTCGCACCGCGTCGCAGCCTGCGTGCCGGTACGCCGGTGACCAGCGCCGACCTGGTCCGCCCGGTCGTCGTCGCCAAGGGCTCCGTGGTCATGCTGGTGCTGCGAACCCCCACCATGTTGCTCACCGCCCGTGGCCGGGCGCTCGAAAACGGCGCGATCGGTGAGACAATCCGCGTCAGCAATGATCAGAGTCGCACTGTCGTTTCCGGCGTCGTCCTGGCCGATGGTCAGGTCGCCGTCGACGGCACGCCGCCGGCGCTTCGCTAGGCGAAGCGGGAGTGTGAGGAGCAGAGCCGATGAAGCTCAACACCCATCAAGCGCTGATCGTTGCCGCCATGACCGCCGTGGTCCTCGGCGGAACGAGCGGCTGCAGCATGTTCACCCGGCTTTCGGAGGTGGGGGAATATCCGGGAATGTCACAGATCAGCAACCCCCAGGCGCAACCAGGCTACCGGCCGGTGAATCTGCCGATGCCCGCAGCGCAACCGTATACCGATAATCCGAATTCGCTGTGGCGCCCAGGTGCCCGCGCCTTCTTCAAGGACATCCGCGCCAAGGAGGTGGGTGACACCGTCACGGTCCGCCTCAATCTCTCTGACAGCGCCAAGATGCAGAACGTGACCAAACGCAAACGTGACGACAACGAGGCGATGGGGGTGGATTCGATCCTCGGCTACGAGACCAAGCTCGGAAAGTTTCTGCCCAACGCCGTCGACAACGCCAACCTCTTCAAGTTCGCCACTAAGAGCAACACAGACGGCGACGGCAACATCGGCCGCAGTGAAAAGATCGAGTTGACCTTCGCGGCGATGGTCGTGCAGGTGCTGCCCAATGGCTCGCTGGTAATCAGTGGCCACCAGGAAATGCGCGTCAACTACGAGATGCGCGAGCTGATGCTCACCGGCGTCGTTCGCCCGCAGGACATCGATTCCGACAACTCGGTCTCGCACGAGCGGATCGCCGAAATGCGCGTCGCCTACGGCGGCCGCGGGACGATGAGCGACCTGCAGCAGCCGCGCTGGGGCACGCAAATCATGGACATCCTCCTTCCGTTCTAGCCTCGTCGTCCCGTGCGCGGGATTTGGCCCGTGCGCGGGATTTGGAAAGTCGGGCTTGCGTCGCCATCTAGGGCAGAGCTTGGGGCTCTGCCCGCCATGCACCGCGCGGACGGTGAGCGCGGCGCATGGCGGGCACGTCTCGCACGCTCTGGACGGAGATCCTGGGATGATTGACCTTTACTATTGGCCGACGCCAAACGGCCATAAGATCACGATGTTTCTCGAGGAGGCGGGGCTGGACTACCGGATAACGCCGGTCGATATCAGCGCCGGCGATCAATTCAAGCCGGAGTTTCTCGCCATCAGCCCCAACAATCGCATGCCGGCGATTGTCGATCAGGCTCCCGCTGATGGCGGCGAGCCGATCGCCGTCTTCGAATCCGGCGCCATACTTCTTTACCTCGCCGAGAAGACGCAAGGGTTCCTGCCGAAGGACGTGCGCGGCCGCAAGACCGTCTGCGAATGGCTCTTCTGGCAGGTCGGCGGACTCGGTCCGATGGCGGGGCAGAATCACCACTTCGTGCAGTACGCGCCCGAGAAGATCGCCTACGCCATGACCCGCTACATCAACGAGACCAACCGGCTCTACGGGGTGCTCGACCGCCGGCTGGCCGGCCGTGCCTTCCTTGCCGGCGACGACTACACCATCGCCGACATGGCCTGCTATCCGTGGATCGTGCCGTGGAAGCGTCAGGAGCAGAATCTCGACGATTTTGCCAATCTGCGCCGCTGGTTCGATACTGTTCGCTCGCGCCCGGCGACGGTGCGAGCATACGAAAAAGGCGAGCCGTGGACGAGCCGTCCGACGGTCACCGAAGAAGGAAAGAAAATTCTTTTTGGACAACGGGCAGCCGCTTCTACCGTCTGATCTCCCGGCGACATCATCCGATCGCGCCGCAGAGGTCGCAGCGGCCGTGAGGGTCCATAGGCGCTTCCGACGGAGGCGCCCTACTCCTCGCGGTGCGTTCGCTCCATCCGCTCGTGTCGCTCCTGCGCCTCGACGCTGAGCGTCGCGATCGGCCGGGCCTCCAACCGCGAGATCCCGATCGGCTCGTGCGTCTCCTCGCAATAGCCGTAGGTGCCGGCATCGATGCGCGCTAGCGCCTCATCGATCTTGGCGATCAGCTTGCGCGCCCGATCCCGGGTGCGCAATTCGAGCGCCCGATTCGTTTCGGACGAGGCGCGGTCGGCAATGTCGGCTTCGGTAAACCCGCCGTCCTGGAGCGACTGAAGAGTCTCGGTCGCTTCCTCGACAAGCTCTGCCCGCCAACGCAAAAGCTTGCGCCGGAAGTATTCCAGCATGACCGGACTCATGAACGGCTCGTTGTCGGACGGCCGGTAGTCGTCAGGAAGTTTCACGGTCATCACGGTCTGCAAGGGAGGTTTAATCCTCCTATCGGAACGGCGCGCAATATAATTTCGGAGGATCGGCGCCGCAAGCGCTAAATTTGTGTCCCTTTCTCAACAACCCATTGAGATATTGAGAAAATGTACATGACGGACTGGAGCGTGCGAAGAGGGTCACCGAAAGACGGAAAATCACGGCGATCGGGTCAACTTGGCGATTTCAACCTCGGCCCGTAATTCGATCTCATCGATGATACCGTCGAGATGCGGGTCGTGCGCGCGCCTGCGTTCGGAGCGCATCGTGCGCGCGAGATCGGCAAGGCGCGATGGCGCGACGCCGCCGCCGAGAATATCGCCACGCAACTGCTCGAGCCGTTCAAGAATGGCCGCACCGTAGCGCGTGGTCGCTTGCCGGCGACTTTGTCCTTCGTCGATCGCAATTTCCTGGACACCGAGAAGCGCGGCAAGCGGCGTGGGCGGAGCAACGCCCGCAGGCTCCTCGGCCGCTTCCGGCGCGGCGCTTTCCAGCAAGGCCGAGAAGCCGGCGGCTGACGCGGAACGGCTTCCTGGCTTGCGCTGCGCGGCGGCAAGAGGACGGGCACGGTCGACGATCGGCGGTCGCATCGGAGCAGGCCTCGCGGTAGCATCGGCATCGGACTTCCACGCTCAAGTCTGCCATCCGAGAGATGAGGATTGCGTTAACCGGATTATTGATGCGGTCGCCAGGGCGCGCCGGCAACATTGGCATCGACCGACGCTGCCGTTAGGCTGGTCGATACCACTTTGGAATGGACAATGCGGTGCGAACAGCCCCGACGTGGATGCGAACAATCGCTCTGGTGGCGCTGGCGGCGGCGCTCGCCACGGCGTTGCGCCTGTTGGTCATCGAAGAGCCCGAGTTCGCGTGGGTATGCCAAAGCGCCGCACCGCCGTGGTGGTGTCCGCTGCGTGCGGATATGATCGCCCTGCTACAGGGGGGATCGCTCGGCTTTATCGCCCTCGCCGTCGGCCTTCTGGCGATGGCGCGCGGTTGTGTTACGGCTGCTCGCCTGGCCTTAGTCACCGGCACCGCCGGCCTAGTCCTTTATCTGCCAGAACCCGCAGCGGGAGGAGCGCTGATGGGAGCGCTGGTCATGCTCCGACGCTAACTTTCGTCGGCGACCGGCAGGCGGGATGGTTCGAGCGGCGAATCGCAGGCGGACGCCTCCTTTCGAGGCCTCGTTTTCCCGTTCTCCATCTTCTCATGCACCTGCATTCGATCCACGACCACCGCCGCTGCGAAGACAAGGGCCATCGCCGTCCAGCCGAGCGCCTGATGGTTGTCGATGCCCTCCTGGACCGCGACGACGAGGCCGCCCGCGGCGAGAACCGTGGCGAGCAGCCGTTCTTCGGCCAGCGTGGGAAGCGAAATCGCCGACACCCCGTGACGCGCAGTACGCCGTCGAACGATCGCGAGCAGCAAAAAGGCGATGGCCGGAATTGCGTAGAGCGCCGAAGGAAAGTCCCGGTAGCGGGGATCGAAGACGAGGCAGAGCGTCGAAGCGGCGGCACTGAACAGCGAGACCGCCCGCACCAGTCCCAGCGCCGCCGGCCGCCAGGCGGAATCCGGCAACCGCCCTCGGCGCAACGCCGCGATCCACGCCTCCATCGACAGCGGGCAGACAACGTTCTCGCGATCGGCGCCGAAGCCGGAGCGGGCACAAGCGTCGAACACGAGCACGGCGGACGCGACAGCGCAGAGCGCGCGAAGGCACAGCACCAGCCAGTCGTAGACCGTCCGGGCGGCAATGAGACCGTCGTAAACGCCGACGACCAGCAAGGTCGCGGCAGCGCTGGCTCCTAAGGCAATCACGAGCCAGCCGGAGGCGGAGAGTCGGCGCGTCATCAAGGTCGGCAGCAATAGAATTAGCGAAAGAACAGTTGTGAACCCGGCTTTCGTCGTCCAGCAAGGATCGTCGGAGACAGGACCGAAGAGCGGAAACTTCGCCGCCCGTTCAGCGTCGAGCAGACCCCAGTGCCCGCCCACCGTGCCCTCGAGCCGGCGTTTCCACGGTTGATCGAAGCTTTCGATCAAGTTGAGGCCGATACCGGCCCGCTCCGCCGCTGCCATCAACTCGCGGACGAACCGGGCCTGGTTGACGACCCCAGGTCGAGCGCCCTCGCGCATCCGTCCAGCCGAGGGCCAGCCGGCCTCGCCGATGAACACACGCTTGTCCGGAAATGTCTCAGACATCATCCGCCAGATTTCGACGACATGCGCAACCGCTTCGTCGATCGGTTTGGGGTCGTCCTCCCAGTAAGGCAGGGTATGGATGGTCACGAAATCAACGGCTCTTGCAACGTCCGGGTAGCGCTTCCAGAATTCCCAGACGTCGGCATAGGTCACCGGAACGTGGACTGCTTTGCGAACCCGCTCGATCATGGCCGCCAGCGCTGCGGGCGGCTGTTCCCGCCGCAGCAGCACCTCGTTGCCAACAACGACAGCGCTGACCGTCTCCGGATAACGATTGGCGAGATCGATGACAGTGGCGAGTTCGCGCTCGTTTTTTGCCCGCTTACGTCCGATCCACGCGCCGAGCATCACCGTCATCCCGCGCGCCCGCGCGATCTCCGGTACGGCCTCCAGACCGTGATTGACAGAATAGGTGCGCACGCAGCGGGTAAGCGATTCCAGGCGCGCGAGGTCCCGGTCGATCTGCGCCGGCGAGAGCATGAGATCCTCGTCGAAGGGCGACTGATCGTCTTGATAGGGCGCGAACGAAACGCAGGGCACTTGCGCCGATGGCGGCTCGGCAACCGCAATGGGACGACCGTCCCACCACCAGTAGCAAAGCATCGGCGCCAACGCCACGAACCAGAAGAACACGGCAAACCACCGGCTGCGGCCGGCGCCGTCGAGCGGTGATGATGTCGGGGTTGCCATGGATCCGAACGAGAGTGGTCGATTGCGATGCACTGTCAGAGATTTAGCTGATCACATCCCCCAGGTATAGTCCCTGGTGTTCCCGCTCCGGTGCGGCTTATGCGACCGGTTAGCCGGAAAAGCGGACCTTGTACCCCCAATTGTCAAGCCGCGAGGGAACGGCATTAAAGGCAATGGTGATCCGCCGCTCACCCCGGTTCGTCGGCACCTGGTGCAGCAGGTAGCTCGGGAACAAGATGACATCGCCCGGATCGATCGTCGGCACGATCCACTTCTCACCGTTGAACGGGTTGATGCTGGCATTCTTGTTGTGGTTGCTGAAGACGAATTCACTACCGCCGAGCCGGCGGAGGAACACCGTCAACGTCGATGGGTGCGGTCTGGTTAGGTAGGCGACAACCGAAATGAAGCTGTTGGCATGGATGTGCGGCGCCTGGTGACCGCCGGTATCGAGGACGTTGACCCACATCCCGCGGATCGACCAAGGCAATGTCTCGCCGAACAGCACCGCGCCGGACTCCGCGAGTTTGGTCGTAATCAGCTTACGGATCGCGGCAAACGGCCCCTTGATCTGCGGGCCGACGGTTTCAGTGTGAGCGAGAAGGTCGGATTTTGTGTTCGTCTTCCATTCTGATGCCTCAATAGTGACGAGAAAGGAGGCAAGACCGCATCGTCGAGTACCTTCGTTGCCCGCATGAACGGCGTCGGAAACAACCCGATGACCTGGTTCATCGCACGACTTCCTGATGGCCGGATCGCCCCGCTACAACCGTGACGGTGCGCGCTTGCGGCCCCTGCGTGTGCCCGATCCCAGTGCCTGGCCCAGGACCTTGGCAAGCGGCCGATGGGCCATCCGACTAAACAAAAGCCATCGTGGGTGCAAGCCGCGGCAACAGCGGCCGATGAAGAATTCAGCCGCCGTTTCCAGGCGAGCTGGTAACCGGCTGTTCACCTTTGGCCGTTACCCTTTGGTGATCGAGCCCGATTCCAGTCGGGCATACCCGAGACATTGACCTGGAGAATGCGATGCATGCCAAATCATTCCTGTCGGGAGCCTTGTGTGCGCTTTTCCTCGCCGCCCCCGCCTTCGCCGAGGATCGGGCGACCGCCGCAGAGGCGGAGGCGATGGTGAAGCAAGCAGCGGCTGCCATCAAAACCGATGGAGCGGAAAAAGTCTATTCCGAGATTGACGACCGTGAAGGCGGTTTCGTCGACCGCGATCTCTATATCGTCGTCTATTCTCTCGATGGAAAATGCCTCGCTCACGGCGCTAACAAGAAGCTGATCGGCAAGGACCTCATCGATATTCAGGATGTTGACGGAAAATACTACATTAAAGAGCGCATGGAACTTGCAAAGACTAAGCAATCGTTTTGGCAAGACTATAAATTCACAAATCCAACAACAAAAAAAATTGAGCCAAAGCAGATGTATTGTGAAAAACTGGACAATTCTGTCGTCTGCGGTGGAATATATAAATCTTAAAAATCATACTGCGATATTACCCGCAAAATGCGGGTTTATAATATAGCGGCGTTATTTTATTGCCCGCCAGACGAGAAGAAAATGTCGATGCACGTCCGTTTCAAGGATGTTCCAGTCAAACTGAAAATCCTGATGGTGCCGGCGGGGATGATCGCTGCCATGGTCGGGCTCGGTGCCTACGCTTTTGTTCTACTGACAACAAACGCCTTCGGCATCGATCGCTTGGCGCGAGATACAATTGAGCCTTCAATCGTCGCCAGCGATTTCTCGTCTGCAATCAATCACAAGGAAAGTCAACTTTACCGCGTTATCTCGATCGCGGCGAACGAGGACGACGAAGCCAAGCTCGACGAGATGACAAAAGAGACGATCAGCGACTTCAAGGCATTCGCCGGCGCGTTCGCAGCGATGAAAACAGCGGTTATCACCGCTGGGATCACGTCACAAGAGGCCGAAGCGTTGGAGACGGGCTTCACCGCGTATATCAAGTCGGCCATTAGTGTCATCGATATGGCCAACGGCGATGCGGCAACCGCCCTGACCATGATGACCGGCACGCAACGAAAGTTCGACGCCTTCTCGGAGACTTTCGATCGGGCTCTGAGTGAACTGAAAAAGGGCCGTGCCGACGGCGTTTCCGCGCTCAAATCGTCGATGAACCAGGCGCGGCTGACGTTTCTGGCCGTAATCGCCGCGGTTGCCGCCTTGGCCATCGTCGTGGCGATCTACATCAGCCGGGTTCTCACCGCGCCAATGATCGGTCTGGCGATGGCGGTACCGCGCATTGCCGCGAAGGAATACGACTCACAGATTCCGGCGCTCGATCAGGGTGACGAGATCGGTCAGGTTGCCCGGGCGATCGACGTGCTCCGCATGCAAAGCCGTGAGGCCGACCGTCTGTCCGCAGAGCAGCAACGAGAGCAGGACGCCCGGGCTCAGCGCGCGCAGACGGTCGAACGGCTGGCGAGCCAGTTTGAGGCGGGCGTTACGGCAGCCATGGCCGGCATTTCCGCCTCGACAGAGGAGATCCGGAAGCGAGCCGGATCTGTCGCCGGCGTCGCCGACTGTGCCGGAAATCGGGCCAACGCGGTTGCCGCTGCCGCCGGAGAAGCATCGTCCAGCGTAGGATCCGTCGCCGTCGCGGCGGAAGAGCTATCGGCAACCATCGCCGAGATTGGCCAGCAGGTGAGCGGATCGGCCAGGGTCACGCAGCTCGCCGCCGAGAAGGCTGACCGGACCAACGAGATCGTCGCATCGCTGTCGACCACCGCCGAGCGCATCGGCGAGGTCGTCGGCCTGATCAGCAACATCGCAGCGCAAACCAACCTCCTCGCACTGAACGCGACGATCGAGGCCGCGCGCGCCGGTGAGGCCGGCAAGGGCTTCGCTGTCGTCGCAAGCGAGGTCAAGTCCCTTGCTCAAGCGACGGCGGACGCCACCCAGGAAATTTCGAACCATATTGCCGCCACCCAGGCGGCTGCCACATCGGCGGTCGAAGCGATCCGCGATATCGCCCAGACGATCACCGAGGTGAACCATTCCGCATCGGCGATCGCGGCGGCGGTGGAGCAGCAAACGGCGACGACGCATGAAATTACCCGCAGCGTCCAGTACGCCGCCGAGCGCACGCGCGATGTCTCGGCCAATATCGTCGAAGTCGGCGGTGCCGCCGGCGAGGCGGGCCAAGCGGCAACGGCCGTGCTGTCCGCCGCGTCCGGCCTCGGAACGCAGTCGGATTCGCTGCGCCGAATTGTTGGAGACTTCCTCAGCGGGGTCCGTGCCGCCTGAAAGCTGCGCGTCCCAACCGGTCGCGCGGCCCCAACCGACCTTACGACTCGTTCGGCTGTAGCCTGGCGCGAATTGCCTCGCGTAACGGCGGCGGCAGGGCGCCGATAGCCTCTTCGACGCGCCTCAGCACGCCGCGCGTGGCATAGAGCTGGTCAAGCAACGACAGAACGACGTCGAGCGCCTCCTCATCGACGGAGAGTTCCTGGCGCAGTTCCCGGATGAGACCGATCCGCGCCTCGTCCAGCTCATCGAAGACAAACCCTTGATCCGTCGTCCGCGGACGGACCCAGCGGTGTTCGATCCACGCCTGCAACTCGACGTGCTGCAAGTGGTGGATGCGCAGAATATCGTCGAAATTTGGCATCTCTCGCCCTCACCGCACCCGGTAGGGATGGGTAGCACTCCATTGTTCGATCAGCCGGATCAGGTCCGCATCCGGCGGATCGGGGAGCATGACGGTCAATGTGACGTAATGGTCGCCGCGCGGACCGCCGCCGGGCGCGGGAGCCCCCTTGCCGCGGACGCGCATGCGGGTCCCCGAGTTCGAACCCTTCGGTATGGTCATGCTGACCGGCCCGTCGACCGTCGGCACCTCGATCTTGCCGCCAAGGATCGCTTCGCTGAGCGTGACCGGCAGATCGGCGAGGATATCGTTGTCCTTGCGGATGAACACTGGATGCGGACGGACCTTGAGCGTCAGATGCAGGTCGCCGGATGGACCACCCATCGTGCTCGGGCCGCCCTGCCCCTTAAGCCGCAGCGTCTTGCCGTCGGTCGTCCCCGCCGGAATGGTAACCTTCAGGCGCCGGCTGTCGGGCAGGAGAATCTCGCGCTGAGCCCCGTTGACGGCGTCGAGAAAATCAACCTCGATGTGCTGACGCACGTCCGCGCCGCGCACCTTGCGCGCGTCGCGCCGGGCGCCCCGGAACAGGTCGGCGAAAATATCCGCCCCCTCGAAGTCGTGAAAAAACTCGCCGGGATCGGCGTAGCGACTGTTCGGACCGGTCTCGGCGTAATCACGGTAGAAGCGGCGCTCGGCGCGCGGAGCGCCCGACGCATCGATTTCACCCTTGTCATACGCCGCCTTCTTCTGCGCGTCGGTCAGGAAATCATAGGCGGACGTGACCTCCTTGAACTGATCTTCCGCTTCCTTATCGCCGGGTCGCAGATCGGGGTGCAACGCTCGCGCCAGCTTGCGGTAAGCCAACTTGATCGTCTTGGCATCGGCGCCTTTATCGACGCCAAGAACTTCGTAAGGATCGCGCATTATCCGTCTTGCCCGCGGCTCCAGCCAGTCGGCATCCTATCGCAACCCATCGCTGCCGACAAACCATGCGTCTCCCAAATCAGGGCTATCGCATCCGGCAACGGCAGAATCTGGTGGAGGGAATCTTGCCTGTAGGGAAAGTGGTGGGGCGGGTCGCGCTTGTGCTGTCGCGACGAGCCCTACGGCCCTGGCTGAAGATCGAACGGCTACCTCAGTACGCCCCCGAACGGAGCGACATCGAAGCGGCATTTCCACGCCCACCAAACTTTCCACGATCCTGGCCACCTCGACCAGCCATCCATGACGATCTGCCCGCTTCCGATGATCCAACAGCCGGCCGGTGCCGGAAGAGAGTGTAGCGGACTCGGCCAAGAGCGCTTCCGGCGCGGCATCCGCCAGCGAACGGATCGCTCGCAGCGGACGCTCCTTCCGGGCCGGCGTTTCAAGGTTAACGTAGGAGAACAGCTCCTTCGACCGCTTGTCCGATCCCAGCACCTCTTCCCTCAACAAGCCGCGCCCACCGAGCCAATCATGCCACTTACGGCCTGCTAGCGCCGATCCGAGAAGAATTGACGGAGGAGGATTGCGGCCGCCCGCTCTTCGACACCGCCGACGACCTCGGGGCGATGGTGGCATGTGCTCTGCTGGAAGAGTCTCGGGCCATGCACGACACCGCCGCCTTTGGCGTCGTACGCACCAAAATACAGGCGGCGCAAGCGGGCCAGTCCGATCGCAGCGGCGCACATCGCACACGGCTCAAGGGTTACGAACAACACGCAGTCGGCAAGGCGCGGCGTTTTGAGGATGGCCGCGGCTTGTCGGATGACTAGGATTTCGGCGTGCGCCGACGGATCCGACAGTTCTTCGACACGATTGCCGGCGCGCGCCAGGACTCGCTCGCCGTCAGGATCAACGATGATCGCTCCGACCGGCACCTCGCCCCGTGCCGCCGCCGCCCGCGCCTCATCCAGGGCAAGGCTCATGAAACGCATCGCCGCCATCCGAGGCTCCTCGACGAACTGCGATAGCGATTGCCAGCGGAGCTTCAGTGGATAGCCTTAAGGCTCTGCCGCGCTTCGTCAATCGTCTGAAAGTTACACCCCTTGGCGAGAGCCGGCGGCGACGCGTTGGTAACCGCTTTGGTCAGCGGTCGGGCGTTGTCCGGCACGTACCAAGTGATCTTACTCTTTTGATAGATGCAGATGCGGACGGCATCCCCGTCAATCAGCGTCGCCTGATTGTTTTCGCCGCAGTCATGGGGCTTGCAACTCCAGGCCATCAGTGTGCCGCCTTCGGCGAGGATCGGCGCCGCCGTGTTCCAGCCGAGGAGAATGTCCTTGTAGGCCTTGGCGCCCAGCATCCTGGTGCCGGCGTCGCGCAACGCGGCATTTTCGTAAAAGCCAGGCTTAAGATCGAATGGATACTTGCCCTGCCACTGCGCCGCGCTCGGCAGGTCAGACGCAGCCGCCCAACTCGCGAGAAAAATGGCCGAGAACGCGACCAGCGAAATTCTGAGCACCAAAAAGCGCGACATCGTGGACTCTCCCGCTCTGCCGCGAAAGATCCGCAGCGTCACAGAAAAGAAAAAATCCACGCGTCGCGCTTTGCAAGCGGCTTATCGGCGATTTGGCGAAAGCTTTCATCCGCGCGGCGCGGTTCAGCCGTCTCAGCGGAACATTATCTTTCCATACGGTTGGGCGATTGACGGATGCGCTCGGGCGCGCGACCATGCCGCCGGGATGATGAACCGGCCCAATCACACCGCGAGAGGGGAAGGTCCGCTCGACTGTAACCGGACGCCCCTTCTATTTTTCGGATTCGTCAACGGGATGCCGAACCGATGAACACTGCCCCGGCGCGGCCGGCTCTTGCCATTCGCGAGGCGCTGCGTCGCAAGGATTTCGTCGCGGCAGAATCACTGCTGCAGCAGCGGCTGTCGGACCAGCCCGACGACGGCGTGGCGTGGCGCGACCTCGCACTCGTCCTCGCCGCTGGTGGGCGACCCACCGAAGCTGTCCAGGCGTTCGCATCGTGCGTGGAGCGGGGGATCGATAAGAACGCTGTCGCCTTCAACTACGCTGCCGCCCTGTCGGACGCCGGCGAAAACGCCCATGCCGAACGGCTGCTTCGCGAGGTCCTCAGCCAGCGGCCGCGACAGTTCGATCTGACCAACCTGCTCGGAGTCGTTCTCAAGCGTAGCGGCAAGCTTGACGAGGCGATCCAGTTTTTTGAGCAAGCGCGCAAGCTCGACGGCAAGTCCCTGTCGCCATGGGTGAACCTCGGCAATACCTGGCTCCTTCTCGGCAATCCGCGCAAGGCGCAGGATGCCTTCGCCCGCGTCGTCCGCCTGGCGCCGAAGGACCCGGAACACTGGCGCCTCCTTGGGGTTTCACAGCAGCGCTGCGGTGCCGTCGTGGAGGCGCGGCGAAGCTTCGAGCGAGGTCACACACTTAATCCCCGCGATACCCGCGTCGCCGGTGATCTGATCGAGATCCTGATCGAGACCGGCGAATTCGATAAGGCGCTAGCTCTGATCGCACGTACCCGGCAACTGACGCCGAACGACGCCCGCTTCGACATCGCCGAGGCCCGTGTCTTGCGTCGGCTCGGTCGGACCGACGAAGCCCGCGAGCGGCTGGAGCAGATTCTGACGATCCATCCAGATGACGAGCGTGCGCTCTTCGCCCTCGCCCGCTTTATTGAAAAGGAAGACCGGCAGGCGGCCAACGGCTACTTCCGTCGCGCCCTTGCCGCAAAGCCGAACTCGATCGAAATCGCTGCGGCCTTATGTGAAAGTCTCAACCGCAGCCGCTACGGCGACGAAGCGGCACACATCGAGGAGTCCTATCAGATCGCCGTTTCGATCGCCGATCGTTGCGGCAGGCACGCCCGCTTCGAAGCGCGGACCTTGCGCGGCGTATTCGCTCGTTGCGTCGACTTCGATCGGATCGACTGCGCCGGGTCCCTCGAGGACCTCGCGCCCACATGGATCGCCGGCTGTTTTCTGTCCGCCTTTCATCTTGAACTCGCCCAGGCGCGAAGTGCTGAGGACCGCTACCGTCTCGTCGACTGGCACCGGGATCTGGGCGACGTTTTGCAGAGACGAATCCCGCGCCGCCCCGTAGCGCCGGCGATCGGCGGTCGGGCAAAGATGCGCGTCGGTTTCATGTCGAGCGACCTGCGCGCGCATCCGGTGACGTATTTCGCGCTGCCATTGCTGGATTTTTACGACCGCGACCGGTTCGAGGTCTTTTGTTATTCGTTTTACGAGCGCCAGCGCGACGACGTGCAAGCGGCGATCGAGGGCCGCGTCGACGGCTTTCGCTGGTGGCCCCGGCGACCGGAGGCCGAGGTCGCCGAAGGCATTGCAGCCGACGACCTTGACATATTGTTCGAGTTGGGCGGCTCGACGGAAATGAACAAGCTCGAGGTAATGGCCTATAAACCGGCGCCGATCGGTGCGAGCTGGCTCGGCTATCCACACTCGTCCGGCTTGACGTCCATCGACTACATTCTTGTCGACCCGTTTATCAAGCCCGAAGATCCGAAGCTGCTCGTCGAAAAACCCTTTGAACTTCCGGAGACATGGGTGGCCCTGGGGCGGCTGGGTTTCGTCGACGTTCCAATCATCGGCACCATTCCACAGGAGCGCAAAGGCCACATCACCTTCGGGACGATGAACAATCCCTACAAGTACACGCCGCAATGCGTGGATGCGTGGGCGCGTATCATGGCGGCGACGCCCGGTTCACGCTTCTTGTTCGTTCGGCCCGAAGGCGGCGTGCCGGCGTTTCGCCGGAATATCGAGGCAGCATTCGCAAAACGGGGCATCGAGCCTGAGCGTATCGAATACACCGCCGTGCGCGGCTCCCATCTGCCGCACTACAACGACATCGACATCGCCCTCGATACGTTCCCGCACGTCGGCGGGACAACGACGTGCGAGACGCTATGGATGGGCGTTCCCGTCGTCAGCCTCGCGGGGCCGGCATTCTTCGAACGCCTGAGCCTCAGCAACCTGAGCAATGCCGGCCTCGCCGATTTATGCGCAACGGACATTGACGGCTACATCGCCAAGGCGCTCGAACTCGCCGAAGACCGGTCTCGACGCCGCGCTCTGCGTCTGCGCCTGCGCGGGCAAATTCGCAATCATCCCCTGGGGCAACCGGAGCGGTTCAGTCGTGCGTTCTACGACGCGGTGGAGCGGGTCGTCGGCCAGTGAAAGCCGTCATTCTCGCTGGAGGGCGCGGCACGCGGATCAGCGAGGAATCGCACGCGCGTCCCAAACCAATGATCGAGATCGGCGGCATGCCAATCCTTTGGCATATCATGAAGTCATATGCCGCCCATGGCGTGTGCGACTTCATCGTCTGCCTCGGCTATAAGGGATTCGTCATCAAGGAATTCTTCTATAATTATCTCCTTCATCGCAGCGACGTCACCTTCGATTTCCGTGCCAATGTGACGACCTTCGGCCTTTCACGCGCCGAGCCATGGCGCGTAAGCCTGATCGATACCGGCGAGGCGACGGAAACCGGTGGCCGACTGCGGCGAATTCGCGATCTGTTGTCCGATGAGGACTGCTTTTGCATGACCTATGGCGACGGCGTGGCCGACATCGACATTTCCGCCTCGATCGACTTTCACCGTGCGCACGGGAAGCTGGCGACGATCACCGCCGTGCAGCCGCCCGGCCGCTTCGGGCGGCTGGCGCTCGATCAAACCCGTGTTGCGTCCTTCCTTGAAAAACCACAGGGCGACGGAGACTGGATCAACGGCGGTTTCTTCGTGCTCTCTTCGCAGGCGATCAATTTCGTTGCCGACGACCGGACCAAGTGGGAGGAAGGCCCGCTGCGCCAAATCGCGGCCGCGGGCCAGCTCGAAGCCTTCATCCACCGCGGCTTCTGGCAGCCGATGGATACGATGCGCGACAAACTGGTCTTGGAAACCCTGATAGCCGAAGCGCGAGCACCGTGGATGACATGGGCGGATTAGCGCGCGTTGATCCTGAGTTCTGGCGCGGCCGTCGCGTGCTGATCACCGGTCACACGGGCTTCAAGGGCGCGTGGTTGGCCTGCATCCTCAGCCGCTGGGGTGCGAACGTCTTTGGAATCGGCCTTGCCCCGGAAACGACCCCCAGTCTTTTTGTTCAGTTGGCGCCGTGGTCTAATCTGGACTCGCGCCTCGTCGATATTCGCGACCGGCAAGCCCTCGCGTCCGCCGTTGCCGAAGCCGATCCGGAGGTCGTCTTCCACCTCGCGGCTCAGGCGCTGGTCCGCCGCTCTTATCGGGAGCCGGTGGAAACCCTTGCCAGTAATGTGCTCGGCACCGTGCACCTGCTTGACGCGCTGCGCGGCTCACGGCGACTTCGCGTCATACTCCTTATCACCAGCGATAAGGTCTATCGTAATATCAACGATGGTGGCGCCTTCTGCGAGGATGCGCCGCTCGGCGGCGATGATCCCTATAGCGCATCGAAAGCGTGTGCCGAGATCGTCGCCCACGCTTGGTCCGCAAGCGGGTTCTTGCCATCGCAGGTGCGTCTTGCCACGGCGCGCGCCGGCAACGTGCTCGGCGGCGGCGACTTCGCCGAGGATCGGCTCATCTGCGACGTCATACGCGCCGCGGTCAATGGGCATGCCCTGACCTTACGCTCGCCGGCGGCGACTCGGCCGTGGCAGCATGTCCTTGATGTCGCCCGCGCCTATCTGCTCTACGGCCAAGCGTTGCTGGACGACACCGCCGAGCTTCCGGCAACGCTCAACATCGGGCCGGGCGGTGGAACCCGCCACACGGTGGCACAAACGGTCAAGGCGTTCATAACCGCTCTCGGCGCGGACGTCCGCATCGAGATCACGCCCGCATCGGAGACGCCTGAAAAGGAGTTTCTTGCTCTCGATCCGGCGGCAGCCGCTTCTGCGATCGGTTGGCACTCACATCTCGACTTCAGCGAAACCATTGCCTGGTCGGCCGCGTGGTACCGGGCGGTACTGCGCGACAAAGTGGGCGCCCGGCAACTCACCGAAGAGCAGATCGACAGATACTTCGAAGAGGTTGCATGCTCACCGGACCTGTCTTATGTCGCGGATGCTCCGCGCCGCTGAGTACCACTCTCGCCGATCTCGGGCGGACACCGCTCGCCAACGGCTTGGTTTCGCGGGACAAGCTCGAAGGGGTCGCCCGTTACCCTTTGCGCGTCGTGGTGTGTGATCGTTGTCGCCTCGTCCAACTCGATCGCGATCTGCCGCCGGCATCGATGTTCTCCGATTACCTTTATTTTTCGTCCTATTCGGCTTCGTGGCTGGCGCACGCCCGCACCTACTGCGAGGCGATGATCTCGCGTCTTGGCCTCGAAGCGAGGAGCCGCGTCGTCGAGATCGCCAGCAACGACGGCTACTTATTGAAAAACTTCGTTGCCCGCGGAATTCCGTGCCTCGGCATCGAACCTGCCGCCAACGTCGCCGCCGTCGCGGTTGCATCGGGGGTCCCTACGCTTGTGGACTGGTTCACCAAGGACCTTGCCGAGCGCCTGCGCAGGGACTTCGGCCCCGCTGATCTCATCGTCGCCAATAACGTCTTCGCGCACGTCCCTGATATCCACGGTTTCGTCGCCGGAATCGCCCGGCTGCTCGCGTCTGGCGGCGTATGGACGGTTGAGTTTCCACACGTGCTCCGACTGCTGGCCGAAACGCAGTTCGATACGATTTATCACGAACACGTCTTCTACTTCTCGATGCTGGCGCTAGAGCCGATCTTCGCCCGCCATGGTCTCGTCGTCAGCGACGTCGACGAACTGCCGACGCATGGCGGCAGTCTGCGCCTACACGTCCGTCATAGCGGGAGCGCAGCGGACATCAGCGCCGCTGTCCATGCCGTCCGGGCGGCAGAGAGTGCGGCTGGTCTCGGCGATGGCAGCGCGTATGCCGGCTTTCAAGATCGAATCGAGCGGGTGTGCGAAGGCCTTCGCCGCTTTCTCTCGCAAGCCCGCGCGAAACACCGGCGCGTGGCCGCGTACGGCGCCGCAGCCAAGGGAGCAACTCTGCTCGATACCGCGGGGATCACCACATCGGACATTCTTTACGTGTGCGATGGCAATCCGCATAAGCAAGGGTTGTTTTTTCCCGGCAGCGGTCTGGAGGTCGTCTCTCCCGAACGCATCGCGACGGACCGGCCCGATGATGTGCTCGTCCTGCCGTGGAACCTCGCAGACGAGATCGGCCGCCAGCTTGGTTCTATCGTCGAATGGAAAGGCCGGCTCGTCCGGGCTATTCCGGCCCTGAGCGTCTGGGAACCGCCGCGATGATCTGGACGCCGACAGCGATTGCGGGCGTGCTCACCGGCACACCCGAGATAATGGAGGACGAGCGCGGCTGGTTCACCCGCGTTTATTGTCGCCAGGCTCTTGCCGATGCGGGAATTGATTTCGTGCCCTCGCAGATCAGCGTTTCGCACAATCACTGCGCGGGTACGGTGCGCGGCATGCACTACCAGTTGCCGCCGGCAGAGGAGCGCAAACTCATTCGCTGCATTGCTGGCCGCGTTTACGATGTCGTCGTCGACGTCCGGCGCACTTCGTCGACCCATCAACGCTGGGTCGCCGTTGAACTCGACGTCGACACTGGAAACGCTCTGTTCGTTCCAGCGGGTGTCGCTCATGGCTTTTTCGCGCTGAGCGATCACGCCCGCCTTGAATACATGATCGACGTACCCTACGCGGCCGAGCATGCTCACGGCGTGCGCTGGAACGACCCCGCGTTGGCGATTTCCTGGCCGGGCGAACCGGCGGTGATATCGGAGCGCGACCGCGCCTGGCCCGATTATGGCGGGTGAACGGGTTCTGGTGACCGGTGCAACCGGCTTCATTGGTCGGCACGTGGCCGCGCGCCTCGCCGCATCAGGGATGCACGTTGGCGCGATTGGCCGAGCGCCGCGACATACGGCAGCCGCGCAGACCCCTGGTGTCGAATGGCTGTATGCCGACCTTCTCGCCGAGGACGAATCTCGCCGGCTCGTCGCGGCGTTCCGCCCAGATATCCTTGTTCATGCCGCCTGGTATACCCGCCATGGGCTATTTTGGACGGCGAAGGAAAACACAGACTGGCGCGCGGCAAGCATCGCTTTGGCCGAGGCCTTTCGCGATGCCGGCGGCCGACGCTTTATCGGGATCGGCTCCTGCGCCGAGTACGACTGGACCTCGCCGGGATCGGTGGCATGGCCCGAAACACGCCCGCTGTTGCCGGCAACGCCCTACGGAAGCGCCAAGTGCGAGGCAGCGGCACGCATCGCCGCCCTGTGCGCTGAAGCGGGCATGGAGTTCGGATGGGCGCGGCTGTTTCATCTGTTCGGCGCGGACGAACCTCCCGACCGGCTGGTTTCTTCGCTGGCGATCGCCTTGTTGGCGGGCAAGGAAGCAACCGTAGGCTCGGGGCGTCACCGTCGCGACTTCTGTGACAGTGCCTTCGCCGGTCGGGCAATCGCCGCGCTTGCGGTCTCGCGTGCATGTGGTCCGGTGAACATCGGTTCGGGCCAAAGCGTTACCATCGCCAAAGTCGCCCGTCTCATGGGTGACCTCTGCGGCCGATCGGATCTTGTGCGCTTGGGGTCGCGCCCGGATCGGCCGGACGACCCGCTCTATCTGGTGCCCGATGTGCGACGCCTGCGCACCGTCGTTGGCTTTCGCGAACAGCACGACCTGCGAGCGCGGCTAGCGGCGGCGATCAATGATCAACGGCGATGCGCCGCCAACATGGCGTCTATGGCATAGACGAGCGTCTTGCCGCCGCTGCCGGGACCTATTCGGCAGCCTCGCGCAGCGTAACGCGAACGGTGGCACTACACGGGTCGATCGCGACGATGGCCTCGTGAAGATCAAGCACGCTTGGTTTGTGGGCAATGCTGATCAGCGTGGCCTGCGGCAGGCGCCGCTTTAATGCATGATAAACGTCACTCTCGGTTGCCTCGTCCAGCGCCGAGCTGGCCTCGTCGAGAAAGAGCCAGTCCGGGCGGTACAGCAGGGCGCGAGCAAACGCGAGACGCTGCTGTTCGCCCGGCGACAGAGCCAGCGCCCAGTTTCCGCTCTCGCCGAGGCGATTGGCGAGATGGGACAGCCGGCAGACGGCGAGTGCCTCGGCACAGGCCTCGTCACTGTAATCTTCAGGTTGACCGGGATAGCTCAGCGCCTCCTTGAGCGTTCCTAAGGGGAGATAAGGCCGCTGGGGGAGGAACAACACACGCGCATCGCGCGGCATCGCGATCCGGCCATGTCCGAACGGCCAGATTCCGGCGATGACCCGGAACAAGGTGGTTTTGCCACTGCCGGACGGACCCTGGACCACGACCGAGCGGCCGCGATCTATGGCAAGATTGACGTCGCGCAACAGGACGCCTCCGTTCGGCAAACCGACATCGACGGCCTCGAGTGAAATCACGTTGGCATTTCCGGGCACGACGTCGAACTGCCGCTCGCTTCGTTGCGCACGCTTGGCCGCGGCTATTGCCTCGCCGAACGTTGTCAGCCGCTCCGTCGTCGCCTTCCAGTCGGCAAGGATCGAGAACGTATCGACGAACCAGGACAGTGCGCCCTGCACGCGACCAAAGGCGTTCGCCGTCTGTGTCAATACGCCGAAGGGTATGGCACCAGCGAAGTACCGTGGCGAGGCGACGACCATGGGGAACACGTCCGCCGCCTGACCATAGAACGCGGTAAACCATGTCAGACGCTTATTATACCGCATATAGTCCCACCAAATGCGGTAGATCGCCTGGAAAGCGCCCTGCAGTCGACGGCCTTCATCCGGTTCGCCCCCGTAAAGGGCGATGCTCTCGGCATTTTCACGAACCCGGATCATCCGGTAACGGAAATCGGCGTTGGAGCGCTGCAACTCGAAATTCACCCGCACCAGCGGCCTGCCGATCTTGAACGTCAGCCAGGAACCCAGACCGGCATAAATGACCGCGACCCACATCATATAGCCCGGCACCTCAAGGCCCCCCATGATCGGCAACGTAATGCTGCCCGAGAGCTGCCAGAGGATCGCCGTGAACGTGACCAGTGTCAGCACCTCCGAAATCAGGCCGAGGCCAATCGCCAGCGTCTGCGTCGTGAACGAATCACAATCCTCCTGGATGCGCTGCTCCGGATTGTCCGATCCGCTTTGCGTCAACTCCAACCGATAGTAGGTGCGGTCGCGCAGCCACTCCCCGCAATAAACGTCGGTAAGCCATCGCCGCCAGCGGATTTGCAGCATCTGGCGGAACCACAGCCGATAGACGGCGACGAGGATAAACAGCGTGGCGATGACGGCGAAATAGCGCAGCTCGCTCCAGAAGGCGTCGACATTCTTTTCTTCAAGGGCGTTATAGAAGCGCGCGTTCCAGTCGTTGGCGAGCTTTAAGATCCACACGATAATGACGTTGAGAAACAGGACGATGGCAAGCAAAGCGCGCGCGATCCAACGCTCGCGGACGCGGAGTTTGCGCCCGAACATCGACACCTCGCCCCACTCCGTCGCCCGCCAATACGGGATGGTAAGGTGCCATAGCTTGGCGAGAAACCCCGCAGCCGTCGACAGCCGCGCGCTCAGGTCACCGTTCATCGTTCATCCCAGCCGCTTTGAACTGGTCGCACTGTGCGGCGAGTGCAAAACACACGCAAATGAAATCATGTTAACCTCGCATATACCCTGTGCGAACGAAGACGATGGCGTCTCATACGCCAGGGCATGACCCTATTCGAGGTGAACGAGAGGAGCGACAGCGTGGCGAGCGCGAAATCGATCGCTGCAAAGGACGTACCGGCGCTGTTGCGACCGGGGATGCAGGTCTACGCTCCGGGCCTGGCCGGCGAATCGGCGGTGTTCGTGCAAGCGCTTCGCGCCGCGCCCGATGTATGCGCAGGAGTCCGCTTCGTCGGCGTCTGGCTTCCGGGCGTGAACCGCGTCGATTATGCCGGCCTTCACCCGCAAGCTCAGGCGAGCGCGTTTTTCGTCACGCGTGATCTCGCCGGCTCGTTCGCCTCCGGGCGCGTCGACTTCCGGCCGTTATCTTATTTTGCGGCATACACTTGGTTGCGCGATCAGGCGGATATCGACCTCGCACTTCTGCACACGGCCCCTCCCGACGCCGAAGGGAACCTGTCACTGGGCGTAGCCAACGACTTCACGCCGTCGATCCTGCATAAGGCCCGGTTGAAAGTGGCGCATGTCAACCCCCTCATGCCGCGCACCTTTGGCACGCGTGTGCCTTTGGCCGCCGTCGATTACATCGTGGAGGCACCGGCGCCGTTGCTCGCGGACGACGATGCGCCCGATACGGTGTTCGACGCCATCGGTCGACACATCGCCGGCCTGATTGAGGACGGCGATACCCTCGAAATTGGTGTCGGTCGGGTGCAACGGGTATTTTCCGCGATTACAGGAGCCCGGGGACTGCGTTTGCATACCGGTGCGATCACGACCCCACTGTTGCCGCTTGTCCGCGCCGGCGGTATCGCCGAGGACGAGGGAGCGATCGTCGCCGGCGTGGCGTTGGGCCAGAAACCGCTTTACGACTTCGTTGCCGACAATCCCCAGGTGCGGTTCGCCCCCGTGGGCTGGACGCACGACATCCGCACCCTCTCCGCCATTGAGCGGTTTATTGCGATCAATTCGGTCATCGAAGTCGATCTTCTGGGGCAGGCGAATGCCGAGATGATCGGCGGCCGGCAAGTCGGTGCGGCCGGCGGCCTCATGGACTTTATGCGCGGCGCCCGCAGTTCGCCCGGCGGTCGCGCCATTGTCGCCCTGCCGGCGGCGGCGAAAGGTGGCGCCATCTCGAAGATCGTCGCCGAATTTCCGCGGGGCTCGGCGGTGAGCGTCGCCCGTGGCGATATGGATACGGTGGTGAGCGAATTCGGCGTTGCGGATTTGCGGGAGAAGACGCTCGATGAGCGCGCGCGCGCCCTCATCGCCATCGCCGCTCCCCAGTTTCGTGACGAATTGACTGCCGCGTGGTCGACGCGTCGCCGGACAATGTGAGCGATTGGCGGTGCCGCGAACAGTCCTATCGAGCCGCGCTGCATTGACGGAGGACTAATTCACCCGCGCCCGCAGCCTTCTCAGCAGATCCTCGATCTCTGCCCGCCGATGATCTCCAGACGAATCGGCGAGATACGCTTCAAGAACGGCGATGGCTGTTTTCATGTTGCCCAGCCGGCTGTGCAAGACAGCTGTTTCCCACCACAGTTCCGAGCGTCGCGGCGCGATCGCCGTCATCGATACCAGTATCTCCAAGGCCCGTTCGAAATTGTCCGCCGCGATGGCTCGGAGCTTAAGATTGTTCTGCAGACGAATCAGGACATCGCGGTTGCCGACCGGCGCATAGTGCCCCGGCTCGATTTCCTTCTCGCCGCCGTGCGCGTCCTTGATCATCCGGCGCAGGTCCTCGGCACCGAGCAGCTTGCCGCCGTGGAAAGGATCGATGATCACCCTCTGCCCGCGGGCGGACAGGCGCAACAGAAAGTGGGACGGAAAAGCTAAGCCGGTTATGTCCGCGCCGTAGGCGCGCCCGGCGTGGAGCCACAAAATTCCAATGGCGACGGGAAGGCCGCGCCGTCGCTCGACCACGTCGATCAGGTTGGCGTTGCGCGGATCGTCATAGGTCTCGCTGTCACCACGGAATTTCCATCGGGCCGCCAATAGATCGGTCAGCGCGGCAATCTGCATCTCGACGCTGTGAGTACGGGCGGTCGTCCGGCGCGCCTCGGCCGCGATTTCCGCAAGAATGTCACGGTAGGGATCAAGGCTTTCGCCTCGACGATCGAGCGCGGCCAGAAGGAGCGCGGCCTCGGCGACGTCGATCTCGTCGTCAATCTGTTCGCCGATGGCGCGCAGAGAGGCAAGCACGACGTCCCGATCTGCAGCGCCGATGTTCGGATATGATTCTTCTCCGTCAACCTGATCCTCCGGCATCTTTTCCAGCAATCCCCTTCGTCGTGACTTTGGAACATTGAAACGGGCGGATGAGCAATGCAAGCACTGGTCCAAGCGGACAGAGAAGCGTTAGCGCGCGTTGCCGGATACAAAACGCATGGCGGCACCAAAAAGTCCCGCCACCATACGGTGGGGGAGCGCTACTGAGCCGAAGGCCGCCTGATTAAAGCGCCCGGAAATATGCACCGTCTGGCGCCCGAGTGCGGCAAGGCCATCGGCTGCGACCGTGCGCGGATCACCCCCGGGCAGCAGACGCGGCGTTTTCAACCTGTCCTGGGAGGACAACTCGCGCCCGTTGCGCGTGGCGCCGGGGCACAGCGCCAGAACGTCGATTGGCTCGCGACGGAGTTCCTCGGCGAGCGCTTCGGCGAAGTGCAGTCCGAAGGCCTTCGACGCGGCGTAGGTCGCGAAGTACGGGATGGGCGCGAACGCCATCGTCGAGGAGACGACAATCAGGCCGGCACGAAGACGCGCCGCGCGCGCGCGCGCGATCATCCCCGGCAGTAGCCGCCGGGAAAGATCAACGACCGCCAGTCCATTGACCATGATCGTACGGCACTGGCTGTCGGCGGGTGCGTCCAGAAAGCGGCCATTGTGCCAGGAACCGGCGTTATTGATCAGCAGATCGATGCCGAAGGCGTCCGCCCGCTCGACGAGTCGGTCCCGATCGGACTCGCGAGTAAGGTCGCCGACGCAGATCTCAACCATCTTGTCCGCTGCCGCCAGCATCTCAGCCGTTTGCGCCAAGCGAGCTTCATCGCGGCCAGCCAGCAGAAGCTGCGTGGCTTTCGGCAGCTCCTGAGCAAAAGCGCGACCAATCCCGCTTGTCGCACCGGTGATCAACGCCCGCCGATAATCGCGCATGACTGCCATCTCCTTTCGTTCCGCTGGGCCCTTTTGCGGCTTGGCGCTCTCGCCTAGGCCTGCGATCGGCAAGCCTATCATACGGCACAATGCCTGGCGCGGATCGCGCCGGGCGGGAGCTTGGTCCCTTTCACGATCCAAAACGATTAAGTTGCCAGCAGGCTCTGACCGTGTTGAAACTAGGATTGGCAGTCGGTTTGCGAAAAATCGAGCCGACGTGGAAGCGTCCATCGTGAGGTGCGAAGGCATGGAACGGGCGGGCGGTAGCGGGGAAAACCCGCCTTACGTGGCAGACTTTCACCGTTTCGGCTTCGCCGTCGTCCGTCACGTGTTCACCCCGGACGAGGTTGCATTACTTGCACGCGCCTTCGACGATATCTGGGCGCAAGGAATGGAACATCCCCGCAGCTATCGGCACGGGAATGTCTTTTTTCGCGTTTCCGACGATCGCAACCTCGGACGGATCGTACGCTACGTGCAATGGCCATCGTATTTCGATTCGCGCCTTGACGCCGTCCGGAGCGACCGCAGGATGCTGAACATTCTCCAGCCGCTCATCGGTCGCGACATCAAGCAGATCATCAATCAGATGCATTGGAAACCACCAGGAGCGGCGATGGCGGACTTCGGCTGGCATCAGGACATCCGCTTTCGCCGACCGCGCTCAGCCTATCGCGAGCCCGGCGAAAGCTATGTTCAGACGGCCATCGCCATTGATCCCCACCGGCTGGACAACGGAGCCATGCGTATGTGCTCCGGAAGTCATCGCCTGGGCGAAGTCGATCTCGGCCCCGGTCGGATCATGGACCGGGCACTCGACGGCGCCGACCTCGCGAAGGCTGGGCTCGATCCCCGGAACGTCGAAGCGCTCGTGCTCGAACCAGGGGATGTCGCCCTCTGGCACCTCTACACGCTTCACGGCTCCGGGCCAAATCACACCTCCGGCGATCGCCGGCTCTACATAAACGGCTATGTCAAGGCATCGATGTGCGAGCGCGGGGAATGGACGTTTCGCGACGGGCAGCCCCTGCCGTTGGGCAACCCCGTGCTGGTGCATTTCGAGGACCTGTTTCGCCGCCCGGAGCCGCACTATGTCGATGACTGAGATCCCCCCGCCATGCCCACGGGAGCAGAGGAGCCGGCCCGGCCGATAAGAACACGAGGGTACACGATCGTGGCAAGAGCAGTCTGGAACGGCGTTGAAATCGCCGCGTCACAAGATGTCGAATTGCTTGAAGGTAACGTTTACTTTCCTGCGGCCACCTTGCGTATGGGCCACCTGCGCCCGTCGCCGCACACCAGCGTCTGCCCGTGGAAAGGAACCGCCCACTATTACGACGTCGTGGTCGACGGCAAGGTAAACGCGGCAGCGGCATGGTTCTATCCCGATCCGAGGCCGAAGGCTGCTCGCATCAAGGGGCACGTGGCCTTCTGGAAAGGCGTGAGCGTCGAAACCCAAGAATAACGATGCATGCTTGGTTGACCCGGATGCTGAAGCATTTACAAGCCACTTCGGCCAACCTATTGTTTTAGAATTATGTCGCGGCCATTACGGATTGAATTCGCCGACGCCGTCTATCACGTAAGTGCACGCGGGAACGCCGGGCAGACCATTTTCCTGAAGGACGGCGATCGGCGGGCGTTTATCGAGCTTTTGGGACGGGAAGTTGCACAGCATCGCTGGCGCTGTCACGGATTTTGTCTGCTCGATGATCAGTATCGCCTTTTGATCGAAACACCCGAAGCCAATCTCGGCCGGGGGATCGGTCGTTTGAACGCGATGTATTCCCAGTGGTTCAATCGCCGGCACGGCCGGGTCGGCCACCTGTTTCAGGGCCGATACAAGGCGATCGTTATCGAAAAGGCCGTATGGATCGCCCGTCTCGCGCGTGATCTCGCCTGGGCTCCGGTGCACGCGGGGCTCGCCAAGCGACCCGGACATTGGGAATGGTCGAGTCATCGATTGCTCGCTAAGAACCGGCAGGGTCCGCCGTGGCTGGTCATCGACGATATCCTCGCCGAATTCGCGGGTGCGCCGGAAGGAACGCGCAAGGCCTATCGCCTATTCGTGGCTGAGGGCAAGAACGCCCCCTCTCCGTGGGCCTCGGTCCGGGCTCAGATGTACCTCGGGAGCGAAGCCTTCCTCCGGTCGATGGCGGAGCGGGCACGGTCACGGCCAAGCGAGCAGATCCCGCGCGCGATGCTTTGTCCCGACCGTCCCACCCGCGAGACAATCATCGACGCTGTCGCCACTGCCGCCGGAGTCGCCGCCACAACGGCGCTCGACCGCCATGCACGGCAGGACGTCTTTCGCGTGACGGTATATTTGCTGCGCCGCGCCGCCAATCTGTCGCTCAAGGAGGTCGCCGCGCTCGCCGGTGTCTCGCCACCCCGAGTCTCGCAAATTCAGCGGGCGATCGAGGAGGCCGGTGGCCTTGTGCGGGTGTTTTCCTGGACGCAGCCGCTCGCGATTTACTTACCTTAACGTCTCCGCTCTGCCCCGGCCGTATCCGTGCTGAATCCACGCGCGTTCCCCGCCGGCGATTGTTTCTGTGGACGGCACGGCGGGACGACGTGCAATCATACCGGGCGGTTACAACCGACTTACCACCCTGCGATTCGCGACAATATCGGCGTCCAAAGCGTTGCTGGCAGCCGTCCGTGTTCGCTTTGAGACCCGGTGTCATGTGATCTCATGCAGCAGTTTGAGAAATAAAATTACCAAAATCCACCGATATTGTGCCAAATACACCACATTAAAGGCGACGAATGAAACGTTGCGCCGTTTTCCTCTCGACTCGGCGCACACTCGCCCGCTAGGTTTGAGGCCTGTTCGCATTCTCACCACATCACCGGGCATGCGGCAGGGCTCACCTCGGCGAATGGAGCGAGGTGGCTCGATATTCGCGCTTCTCAGTCTTGAGGGACGCGAAGGATGCACGAGAGCCCGGTAAGAACCACCCGGGATAAGATTAGGAGACGTTTCATGGACACGTTTTTTCGCTCCTCCGACCGATTGAACAGCGCGACCGAAACCGCAACGGAGTCCGCACCGTTGCTGCCGTTTGAAGCTGAATTTGACGGACTTCGCCGCTCCAGGTCGGCAAAGCTTGAAGATCTCTGCGATCCTCAGCGGTATTGGGATTTCTTCACCGGAACCGACTGAGCTTGACGCCGTCGACTGGCTCGCCAGAGTGTGGAGGGAAGACGCCACTCTCCACCCTCTCTCCGGTCAGGTTGGCAACCGGGCATCTGAAAGTTGGACGGCGCTTGCGCCGGGCACTTTACTGCGAAGCGCCCGGCGCAAGCGCTACTGCCTAGACGTCGAGGTTCGACACCGTTAGCGCGTTTTCCTCGATAAATTCGCGACGCGTCTCAACGGTATCTCCCATCAAAGTCGAGAAGACCTCCTCCGCATCGTCGGCATGGTTGACGCGAACCTGCAGCAGCGTCCGCGCGTTGGGATCAAGCGTCGTCGTCCACAACTGTTCGGGGTTCATTTCGCCGAGGCCCTTGAAGCGCTGGATGGCGATTCCCTTGCGACCGAGCCCTGTAATGGTGTCGACCAGCGTTACCGGGCCGGTGATCGCATGCTCCTTGTCTTTGACCAGGAGTCGGCCATGTTCGCTGAATATTTCCTGCAAACGAGCGGCCTTGCTATTAAGGCGACGCGCCTCGCTGCTTTCGATAACCGCAGAATCAAAGACATGGCGTTCGCTGACCCCTCGCACGGTTCGCATGAACGCAAAGCCACCACCGCTGCTTGCCGAGCCATGCCAGCCACGGTCGACCACGGTCTCGATCGCGTCGAGACGGGCGGCGATCGACTCGGCCATGCCAGAGGCCTGGTCTGGGTCGGCGAGAAGCCGCGGGTCAAACGCGCCAGCGATCGCCGCCTGCTCGACGATGCGCAGGGGCAGATGCTGCGCCAGGCGCTCAAGCAGCGTTTTCATGCTGCGCGCATCCTCGGCGAGTGCGCGCAGATCCGGGCCGGCAATCTGCTCCCCCGAAAAGCTTTCGAAGACAGCCCCCTCATCGATCGCCGCCGCAAAGAGATGTTCCTGCAATGAAGGATCGTCTTTTAGGTAAATTTCTGAAGAGCCCCGCTTTGCCCTGTAAAGCGGGGGCTGAGCGATGTAAAGATAACCTTTCTCGATAATTTCAGGCATCTGACGAAAGAAAAATGTCAGCAAAAGGGTACGGATATGGCTGCCGTCAACATCTGCGTCCGTCATAATGATGATTTTATGATATCGGCATTTGCCAATGTCGAAGTCTTCTCGACCGATACTGGTGCCGAGTGCGGTGATCAACGTACCGATCTCAGCCGATCCCAGGATTTTGTCGGACCGGGCACGCTCGACATTGAGGATCTTACCGCGAAGGGGAAGGATCGCCTGGTTCGTGCGATTGCGCGCCTGCTTAGCCGAACCGCCCGCGGAATCGCCCTCAACCAGGAATAGCTCGCTTTTCGCCGGATCACGTTCCTGGCAGTCGGCGAGTTTGCCCGGTAGAGAAGAGATTTCCAGCGCGCCCTTGCGCCGGGTGAACTCGCGCGCCTTGCGCGCGGCTTCCCGCGCGACTGCAGCTTCGACGATTTTTGCGATTACCTTGCGTGCATCACCCGGATTTTCTTCCATCCATCGATCGAGATGCTCGCTGATGAGCCCCTCGACCACAGGCCGGACCTCAGAGGAGACGAGTTTTTCCTTCGTTTGTGAGGAGAATTTGGGGTCAGGCACCTTGATCGATAGCACGCACGTCAATCCCTCACGCGCGTCATCGCCGGTAATCGACACCTTTTCTTTCTTGCCGGCGCCTGCCGCGGCGTACGCTTGAATTGTGCGCGTGAGCGCGCCGCGAAAGCCGGCGAGATGCGTGCCTCCGTCTCGTTGTGGGATGTTGTTGGTAAAGCACAGCATCGTTTCATGATAGCTGTCGTTCCACTGCAGGGCAGCGTCGACGATAATGTTGTCGCGTTCGCCGTGGATGCTGATTGGCGCCGGCGTCAATACCGTTTTGGAACGATCGAGGTAGGTAACGAAGGCGACCAATCCGCCATCGTAGTGCAGGTCGACGGCGTGGGGACTGACCGAGCGAGCGTCAGTGAGCTGCAGCCGAACGCCGGAATTGAGAAAGGCCAATTCGCGCAGGCGATGCTCGAGCGTGGCAAGGTCGAAATCGGTGCGAGTGAAGATCGATGGCGAAGGCAGGAAGGTGAGTTGCGTGCCGGTGAGCGGACGGTTGTCCTCGTTGGTGGGCGCATCGCCGATGATGGCCAGCGGAGCCTCGGCGTCGCCAGCGCGAAAGCGCATGCGATGCTCCTTGCCGGCACGCCAGATGCGCAGTTCCAGCCAATCCGAAATCGCATTGACGACGGATATTCCAACGCCATGCAGACCGCCGGAAACCTTGTATGAGTTCTGATCGAACTTTCCGCCGGCGTGCAGACGGGTCATGATCACTTCCGCTGCGGAAACGCCTTCTTCTTGATGAATATCGACCGGAATGCCCCGACCATTATCGATGACCGTCACCGATCCGTCGGCATTGAGCTGCACGTGGATGGTATCGCAATAGCCGGCGAGCGCTTCGTCGATCGCGTTGTCAACAGCCTCATAAATCATGTGATGAAGGCCGGAGCCGTCGTCGGTGTCGCCGATATACATACCCGGCCGTTTGCGCACGGCATCCAGACCCCGGAGAACCTTAATCGAAGCGGCGCCGTAGGCCTCGGCTGCGGCTTCGATCATCTTGCCGTCATTCATCGGAGCCACTCCGCTTCAAAGGACCGACCATCGCCGCTCGCGCCGTTGCCGAGTTCGTTCTCGGGTTCAACGTCGTGACCGTCGTTCGCCTGCTCGATGCGGACGATCTGCGCCCGATCGCCGAGCGGCAGGAATGGGGTTAAATCGGTACCAGTATACCATACCTGCGCCGCGAGCGCGTCGACGGCGGCGAACACGGCATAACGATGGCGAGCGTCGAGATGCGCGACGACGTCGTCGAGCAGCAACAGCGGCGCTTCACGGCGTTCACGTTGCTGCAGGCGGGCACCGGCCAGAACAAGTCCGACGAGCAGCATCTTTTGCTCGCCCGTCGAGCAGGTTTCCGCCGGGCGCTGGCTGCCAGTGTGCAGTACTCGCATATCCGAGCGATGTGGACCATATGCCGCGCCGCCACTCTCGCTATCGCCCCGCCGCGCCGATGCAAGCGCCACACGAAACCGGTCCTCGACCGTCAGCGCCGGGACAGCATCGAGCCAATCTTCGAGGGATCCCCGCATGGTGACCGACGCCGGAGGGAAGCCGTCGTTCATTGTGCTCAGGATCTGCGAAAGTTGTGTCGCCGTTTGTCGGCGTGCGGCGGCGACGGCGACGCCCAAGCGCGCCATCGTCTCTTCAAGAGCGTCAAGCCATGAGGGATCTGCGGACAGTTCGACCGTCGACCGCCGCAATAACACGGATCGCTGGTACATCGCCCGCTCATACGCGGCAACGCGCGCCGAATGCGCAGGATCGATTCCCCAGACCACCCGATCGAGAAAACGACGACGCGCGGCAGGCCCGTCCGTGAACAGGCGGTCCATGTCCGGCGTCAGCCAGATGACGGCCAGGGCCTCGGCGAGCGCGGCTCGTCCACGGGCCGGTTGCCCGTCAATCTTGACCTGCCGCCGGTCGCGAGCAGCGTTCGCATCCGCTGCGAAACTGGTCAGCAGGTCGATCGGACCCGAGCGATTGACCAGCCGCGCGGCGATCGACCAGGCAATCGCCGCGGCTCCTTCATCGGCGCGCACCATCTCGGGCAGCCGGGCCCGTCGAAGGCCGCGTCCCGGGGCTAGCAGCGACAGCGCTTCAAGAACGCTGGTTTTGCCACAGCCGTTGGCGCCGACAAGCACAACCGGCTCCGGACCGAGGTCGAGCCGAAGCGAACGGTGGCAGCGAAAATTCCTCAACACAAGCTGGCTGACAACGAGTTGCCCTGCGGTCCTCGCCGCAGTCGCTTCCGCTTGATATGCCGTATCCAGGTTCGACAACTCCGATCGAGTGCGCGCGCGCGTATCCGTCACACCCGCATCGGCATCAGCACGTAGATGGCGCTCCTGTCATCCAGCTCGTGCAGGATCGTTGGCGATGCTGCGTCAGCCATCGATAGTCGAGCATTGTCGCCTCCGATCTGGTCAGCGATATCGAGAAGATAGCGGGAATTGAACCCGATCTCCATCGCTTCGCCCTCGTATTGGACTTCGAGTTCTTCTGTGGCGCTTCCGTGTTCCGGACTGTTGGCCGAGAGCTCAAGCACGCCATTCGCCAGCTTAAGCTTGACCGCTCGCGTCCGGTCATTGGAAATCGCCGAGACACGATCGACGGCACTCTTGAAATCGCGGCAGACAACATCGAGCTGCTTATCGTTATGTTCGGGGATCACCCGCTCGTAGTCGGGAAAGGTGCCGTCAATCAGCTTTGAGGTCAGCAGCGCCGGCCCGATGCCAAAGCGAATTTGCGTCTCGGAAAGGGCGATCTCGACCTCTTCGCTCGCCTCATCAACGATCTTGCGAACCTCGCTCACCGTCTTGCGCGGAATGATTACCCCCGCCATTCCCTGTGCGCCGGCAGGCACGGGCAGCTCGACCCGAGCCAAACGATGGCCGTCGGTGGCGACCGCACGCAGCACGTCGACGCTGTCGTGTCGCACGGTATGCAGGTAGATTCCGTTTAGATAATAGCGGGTCTCCTCGGTCGAAATCGCGAATCGCGTACGATCGATCAAGGAGCGCACATCGGCGGCGGCAAGGCGAAAGCGAAAGGGCAGCTCGCTACCCGTCAGCGCCGGGAAATCCTCGATCGGCAGACATGCGAGGGCAAAGCGCGACCGGCCGCAGCGCAGGGTCAGGCGCTCCCCGCCGGAACTGGATTCGAGTTCGATCTGAGCGCCGTCCGGTAGCTTGCGGACAATGTCGTAAAGCGTGTGCGCGGGCACCGTCGTCGCGCCAGCGGCAATGACGACGGCGGGGACCGATTCGACGATCTCGATATCCATATCCGTCGCCGTGAGCCTCAGCTCGTCACACTCCGCTTGCATCTTGATGTTGGAGAGGATCGGAATGGTGTTGCGTCGTTCGACGACGCTTTGCGCGTGCCCGAGCGACTTCAGGAGCTGCGCGCGTTCGATGGTGACTTTCATTTGCTTATGACGACCCGAACTGTTCCCGCCCTCGACCCAGAGGGGACGATGCTACCGGGCGCACGACAAATCCGCGTTAGTATCGCAGAGCTTCGATCAATGGCGGAAAGATGACGTTGCCCGGCGCAGTATAGCAAAGCTCGATTGAGCCGGTAACGAATTCCTAGCGCTGGACGCTGTAAGGGCTCACCCCTGCAACATTCGCTTTAGAAGCTCCAGATCTTCGGCAAACGCCGCATCACCGTCACGTAATTCTTCGACCTTGCGGACGGCGTGCATCACTGTCGTATGATCGCGGCCGCCGAATTTGCGGCCGATCTCGGGTAGAGAACGCGATGTGAGCTGCTTGGCGAGGTACATCGCCACCTGTCTCGGGCGGGCCACCGAGCGAGCCCTCCGCGCCGAATACATATCGGCAATGCGGATGTTGAAGTGCGCTGCCACCTGTTTTTGGATGTCGTCAATGGTGATCCGGCGGTCGTTCGCGCGCAAGAGGTCGTGCAGGACCTCCTGTGTGGTATCAATGGTGATGGCGCGACCGATGAGCTGCGCGTGCGCAACGACGCGGTTGAGCGCACCTTCGAGTTCCCGCACATTCGAAGTGATGCGATGGGCGAGAAACTCCATCACCTTTTGCGGCATCTCGATGCCGAGTTGATCTGCCTTTGACTGAAGAATGCCGAGGCGGAGTTCGTACGTCGTTGCGTGAATATCTGCGACCAGTCCGCAGTTCAGCCGCGATTTCAGGCGCTCCTGCATTCCCTCCAGGTCGGAAGGCGACTTGTCAGCACTGAGCACAATCTGCCGGCCCTGATCGACGAGGGTATTGAAAGTATGAAAAAATTCTTCCTGGGTGGATTCTTTGCCGCTAATAAATTGAACGTCGTCGATCATCAAGACATTAACGGAGCGGAATTGTTCCTTGAAATCGACCGTGTTTTGCTCGCGCAGCGCGCGAATGAACCGGTACATAAATTTTTCAGCAGATAGATAGACGACCGTACGCCGAGGATCTCCTTGGCGGATGCTCCAGGCAACGGCGTGCATCAGATGTGTCTTGCCAAGGCCGACACCGCCATAAAGGAAAAGCGGGTTGAACGGGACGCGCTTCGCTTCCGATACCCGGCGGGCTGCCGCGTAGGCGAACTCGTTAGGCTTGCCGACCACGAAATGATCGAAGGTGAAGCGCGGATCGAGCGGCGCGCTGATTTCGTCGACGAACTTGCTGCTCCCGCCGTTCATCCCGGAGGCTGGCGACATTCGCGCTGGCTGCGCTGATGACACCGCGGCGATCTGCGCAGGCGCACAGGTGCGCGCACCAAGCATATCGCTCGATGTTGCGACCTCCCGGTCACCATTTACGATAATGTCGATCCCACGAACCGAAGGATTCTCACCGCCCCACAACGCGCGAAGACGGTCCGCATAGTGGGCCATCACCCAGTCGCGCATGAAGCGCGTTGGCACAGTCATGACAACGAGACCACCGTTTTCACCCTGCACCATCATCGGCTTCAGCCAGCTTCGATAGGCGGCTTCGCCAACCTCGGCGCGGAGCAGCCCGCTCACACGCTTCCACTGAAAGTCGAGCGAAGTTGAGCAACTCTCATTATTCATAATGAACCCGTATCGGTTGTTAGTCCGCTCCGCGTGGGCCGTAACGGGGTGACTTTCGTCCGCTGCCTTGTGGTTGACGCAACCACAAGGCAGCGCTTACCACCAGCGAAGCACAACCCGCCCGGCCACAGAGAAGACTGCTTCTCCAGCGGCTAACCGACTTTTCTTAAATCTTCTTAATTTTTCTATTCGGTAAACTGACTTCCACCGGACGTGGATCGTAGTCACTTGCGTCGGATCTTAATGGCGGGCCGTTTGCAAATGTCATAAGCGCTTCGGACGGCAATTCCTCACAAGTACACCCCGTCGGAATGAACTGATTACCCGCAAGCTTCGCGCGTTATCCTAATTAAAATCGAGCAGCGAAAAGCCGACAAATCCCAGGTCATCATCTTTAATACACCCCTCTGCAAAAACCCTCTGCATCCCTCCCTAAGGAAGGTCTTTTTTTACCGGCTTTTTATGGGTGCACTCGAGCAAAGAACTTTAATAGCCGCCGGATCGGTGCGCAACGTGACCGAATGCAGAACGACAAAAAAAAATCTCTTGACCCAACCGCGCGGCATCAGGCGTCGCGCGGCTACCAAGCCAAGCAACGGACGACAATTCAGAGTATAGTTCGGAAAGCGAGCGCAGGCCGCCGTTGAGAGCGTCAGACGGACATAGATTTGATGCGCCGGGCCAAACGCGAAAGCTTGCGAGCAACGGTATTTTGATGAACCACGCCCTTGTTTGCACCGCGCATCAGTTCTGGCTGTGCCAGATTGAACGCCGCAAGGGCCTCATCCTTCCTGCCGCTGGCGATGGCAGTTTCAACCTTGCGCACAAACGTCCGAATGCGCGAAACCCGCGCGCGGTTGATTTCGGTGCGTTTTTCCGTTTGCCGAATGCGCTTCTTGGCTGAAGCGTGCTGAGCCATTGCGTTACCTTCTTTGGAGTTTGCTGCCTCTGAGGCGCGGCACTTCTAAACGTCTCGGGACGACGCGTCAACCTTGTCGCGTACCACCCGGTTGACCGCACCTGATGTCTTCACAAGTGACGCGGGCGGACAGTGCTGTCCACCCGCGGTGTTCGTCGTTCGCCGATGCGTTTCGGCCGTCTAGCGGTTGCGCCATTCCGGCTTGCGCTTCTCGGCGAACGCGTTCATGCCTTCCTTCTGGTCCTCGGTCGCGAAAACGGCATGGAACATCCGCCGCTCGAAGCGGATACCCTCGGCCAGGGTCATCTCGAACGCCCGGTTCACCATCTCCTTGTTGAGCATGGCGATCGGCCGCGACATTGCGGCAATTTTATTCGCCGCCTTCATCGTTTCCGTCATCAGATCGGCGGCCGGCACGACCCGTGCGACGAGCCCGGCCCGCAGTGCCTCCTCGGCCTTCACCTGCCGTCCGGTCAGGCACATGTCCATCGCCAGGGCCTTGCCAACGGCGCGCGTCAGCCGCTGGGTGCCGCCGGCACCCGGGATAGCGGCAATGGTGATTTCCGGCTGGCCGAAGACGGCGGTATCCGCTGCGATGATGAAATCGCACATCATCGCAAGCTCGCACCCACCACCGAGCGCGAAACCGGCAACCGCCGCGACAACCGGTTTGCGGCACTTTGCGGTGCGCTCCCATGACGAGGTGATAAAGTCCTCAAGGTAGCAATCCATGAAGGACTTATCCTTCATCTCCTTGATATCGGCCCCGGCAGCAAACGCTTTCTCGCTGCCGGTCAAGACGATGGCGCCGATCGCATCATCGGCCTCGAACGCGTCAAGCGCCTGGCCGATTTCGCCGACAAGCTGATTGCAAAGCGCGTTCAACGCCTTCGGCCGATTGAGCGTGATGACGCCGACCGCACCTTGGGTCTCGGCGATGATCATCTCGTACGCCATGTCCGTCTTCTCCTCATCCCTCGATGTTATTTTCCGGATGGCCGTCCCGGTCAGTGTTGACGGCGGCCGCAGTAGAAGGTTGAGCGGCCGCTCTGCACGATCTTACGGATGCCACCTCCTTGCGATTGTTCGCAGAGGCATCCCGGACACGGCTCGCCTGCGCGACCATATACCGCGAATTGGAACTGGAAGAAACCGAGTTCGCCGGACGGCCGGACGTAATCGCGAAGGCTCGAACCGCCGGCCGCGATCGCGTCAGTCAATACCGACTTGATCGCGTCGGCAAGCCGCCTGGCGCAGCTGCCGACGACACTCGCGGCGCACCGTTCAGGCGAAATCCCGGCATGGAACAAGCTCTCCGAGGCATAGATATTTCCCATTCCGGCGACGATTCGCTGATCGAGGATGGCAGGCTTGATCGGCATCGACCGCCCGGCAAGTTTCGCATCGAGCCAAGCGGCATCGAAGGCAGGCGCGAGAGGATCGGGGCCAAGCGTGGCAAGTTGCGGATGCCGGTCGAGTCCGGCGGCGGGCGTGAGGTCCATGAAACCGAACCGGCGCGGATCATTGAACCTGATCCGCCCGCCATCATCGGTGCGCAAGATCAAATGGTCGTGCGGTCCCGGCGGCAAGACGTCGCTACGATCGATGCAAAAGCGTCCGGACATGCCAAGATGGGCGATCCACACCTCCGCGCTGTCTAGGTAGAACAGGAGGTACTTGCCTCGCCGGCCAATGTCCTCGACCCGCCGTCCGGTGAGACGCGTGGCAAATCGCTCGGGCATGGGCGCACGCAGGTCCGCACGGCGCTGGACGACGTCGGCGATTCGCCGCCCGACGAGCACTGGCAGCAGGCCGCGGCGCACCGTTTCAACTTCCGGAAGCTCAGGCATGGCCTACGCTAGCGCGGTCCGCTGTCGTCGGCTATGGTTCGCGGCATGTCAGAAACAATTTTCCCCTCCGGCGACTCCAACGATGCGGCCGACGCCGCGAAGGCAACGACGCACTTCGGTTTTCGCACCGTTCCGGAAGTCGAGAAGCGCTCTATGGTCGGCGCCGTCTTCGATTCCGTCGCCAGTCGTTACGACCTGATGAACGACCTGATGAGCGCCGGCGTGCATCGGGTGTGGAAGTCGGCGATGCTCGACTGGCTGAACCCGCAGCCAGACATGCTGCTGCTCGACGTCGCCGGGGGCACCGGCGATATCGCCTTTCGCTTTCTGGAACGTGGCGGAACGCGAGTGATCGTGGCTGACATCAACACGGAGATGCTCGCCCGTGGACGCGACCGCGGAATAAACCGCGGCTGGATTTCACAGATTGACTGGACGTGCGGTGATGCCGAGCAGCTGCCGATCGCCAATGCCAGCGTCGACGCCTACACCATCGCCTTCGGCATCCGCAACGTCACCCGCATTGACTCGGCGCTAACCGAAGCCCGCCGCGTGCTCAGGCCGGGCGGCCGCTTTTTATGTCTGGAATTCAGCCGAGTATCGTTGCCCATGCTCGACCGGTTGTATGATACATATTCGTTTCGCGTGCTTCCCGCCTTAGGGGCCATCGTTGCGCGCGATGCTGATTCCTACCGCTACCTGGCGGAAAGTATCCGCCGTTTTCCGTCGCAAGACACATTCGCGCAGATGATCCGCGCCGCTGGCTTCGACCTCGTCTCCTGGCGCAACCTTTCGGGCGGAATTGCCGCCCTACATTCCGCTTGGCGTACCTGACCATGCCGCTGGCATCTTCCGGGCCTGCGCCCGGATTGCGCCGGACCACGGGCGCGATGGGAGAGCGGCGCGAATGATCCGCGATCTGCGCAATGGCATACGTCTGTGCGGACTCGCCTGGACGCTCGCCCGCCATGACGCCTTGTTCGTCTTCGAGCGATTCCGGGCTGTAAAGCCGCTCGTCTCTTTCGCGACGTTGCTGACTCCCCGCCGACCCGGGCGTCCCGGACAGCGGTTGGCGAAAGCGCTGCAGGACGCCGGCCCTTCGTTCATAAAATTTGGTCAGACGCTCGCAAGTCGCTCCGATCTGGTGGGCGATGAGTTGTCGCGCGACCTTGCTGAGTTGCAGGACCGGTTGCCTCCCTTTCCGTTCGAGCAGGTGCGCGCAACGATCCTCGAGGAGTTCGGCCGGCCGCTTGACGACCTCTACGCGTCCTTCGATCCGACGCCCGTCGCTGCCGCCTCGATTTCGCAGGTCCATTTCGCCGTCGATCGTGAGGGGCGAGAGGCGGCGGTGAAGGTCCTGCGTCCCGGCATAGAAAAAGCATTCGCCCGCGACCTCGACCTGTTCTTGTGGATCGGTGAACTGATCGAAACGCACGTTCCGGCGCTGCGCCGCCTGCGCGCGGTCGAAGCCGTGGGCATGCTCGCCGATTCCGTCGCCGTCGAGATGGATCTGCGATTCGAGGCAGCCGCGTCCGCGGAACTCGCCGAGAATTTCGTCGGCGATCGTACCTTTCATGTCCCCGTCGTAGACTGGACCCGCACCGGCAAGCGCGTGCTCACGATTGAGCGCGTCTCGGGCATCAAGATCGACGAGCGTGATGCGTTGATCGCCGCAGGCCACGACCCGCTCAAGGTTCTGACCCGCGCGGCGGAGGCGTTTTTTCATCAAGTGTTCCGCGACGGATTCTTCCACGCCGATATGCATGCGGGAAACCTATTCGTTCGCGCCGATGGCAGCATCGCAGCGGTTGATTTCGGCATCATGGGACGATTGGACCGAAAGACGAGGCGGCATCTGGCCCAACTTCTTTTGGCGTTTTTGAGCCGCGATTTTCGTCTTGCCGCCCGTGTCCACTTCGCCGCCGGCTGGATTCCCGCCGACCGCTCGATAGACGCCTTCGCTCAAGCCTGCCGATCGATCGCCGAGCCGATCCTTGACCGGCAGCAAAACGAAATTTCAGTGGCAAGCCTGCTCGGCCAGTTGTTTCAGATCACCGAGACGTTCTCGATGGAGTTGCAACCTCAGCTTCTTCTTCTGCAAAAGACGATGCTGGTCGCCGAAGGAACCGGCCGCAAAGTCGAGCCGGAAGCGAACATGTGGTTTCTGGCCCGTCCGCTCATCGAAGCGTGGACAATCGAAAATCTAGGCCCGCAAGGACGGTTGCGCGACGCCGCCGAGGAAACCGTGGGTATTATCCAACAGGTACCGGCTCTCATTCACCGGGTTGACCGCATCGTCTCTCTACTCGCCGACAGTGCAAGCACAATTAATCCCGAATTCCTGCAGCGGTCATCCCCACCGCGCGCTGGCGTCTCCGGCTGGATCGTCGCCGCCTTTCTCGCAGCAATCCTGCTGGGCATGCTGATCCGCTGAGCAGGGCTGCGTTTCGAAGAGCGTGAGCGAAACGCCTCGAGTTCGCTCAAGCCGGGCTGACGTCATCGCGGTTATTTAGGACTCGATGCTGCACGGAACGCACCTAAGGCCCAGTCTTGCCTGCCCACCGGAAAGCCAGTACGGTGTTCAACACTAAAAAAAGAGTTAAACTGTGAAATGAGCGGGCTTCGCGGCAAACGCATCCTCCTCGTCATCGCTGGCGGTATCGCCGCCTACAAGTGCTTGCTGCTCATCCGCAGGCTGCGCGAGCACGGTGCGGCGGTGCGGTGTATTTTGACAGCGGCCGGTACGCAGTTCGTTACGCCCCTGTCGGTCGCGGCGCTAAGCGAGGACAAGGTCTATTCCGAGCTGTTCTCGCTGACCGATGAACACGAAATGGGTCACATCCGTTTGTCGCGGGAAGCAGATCTCGTCGTAGTGGCACCAGCGACGGCCGATCTTCTCGCCCGAATGTCGGCCGGAATTGCCGACGACCTAGCATCGACGGCGCTGCTCGCCACCGATAAGCCGGTGCTCGTGGCACCGGCGATGAACGTGCGCATGTGGCAACATCCCGCGACCCAGGCCAACCTTGCCACTTTGAAACAGCGCGGCGTGGTGAGCGTCGGGCCGAACGCAGGCGAGATGGCGTGCGGCGAATGGGGGCCAGGACGGATGGCGGAGGCCGAAGAAATTCTCGCCGCCATCGAGATGTTCTTTAGTCAAACCGGCTTTGGTCAAACCGCCCTTGTCCAGACCGGGCGGCTCGCGGGCGTGCGCGCGCTCGTTACCAGCGGCCCCACGCGCGAGCCGATCGATCCGGTCCGCTACATCTCGAACCACTCGTCCGGCCGTCAGGGCCACGCCATCGCTGCGGCGATAGCCGGACTCGGAGCGGATACGGTGCTCGTCTGCGGACCGACGGCACTCGCCCATCCGCCCGGCGTGACGGCACGCCAAGTCGAGACCGCATCCGAAATGCTCTGCGCATGCGAGGATTCACTGCCGGTTGACGTCGCTGTTTGCGCGGCCGCCGTCAGCGATTGGCGAGTGGTTCAGGCGGCGTTGCAGAAAATGAAAAAAACGCCCGGCGCGGCGCCTCCGGTGCTCGAATTAACCGAAAATCCGGACATTCTGGCGACGTTGAGCGGTCACGGCGAGCGCCGACCGCGCCTCGTCATCGGGTTTGCAGCGGAGACGACGCGCATCGTCGAGTACGCCCACGCCAAACGGATCCGCAAGGGCTGCGATTGGATTGTCGCCAACGACGTCTCTACGGCGAGCGGCACGTTCGGCGGCGAACACAACACGGTTCATCTGATCACGGCAGACGGCATTGAAGACTGGCCGCCAATGAGCAAGCATGACGTCGCTGCACGCTTGGCTCTGCGCATTGCCGATGCCCTCGACGGCATGCCGCGATGACGCCGCTGCGGATTGACGTCCGGCGCCTGTCGCACGCCAAGGACCTGCCGCTGCCCGCATACGCATCGGCCCAGGCTGCGGGGGCGGATTTACTCGCCGCCATCGATCAGCCGCTGCGGCTCGCGCCCGGCGCACGCGCGCTGGTGCCGACCGGCATCGCTATCGCGCTCCCGGACGGCTACGAGGCTCAAGTTCGCCCGCGTTCCGGACTCGCCGCGCGCCATGGCGTCACCATACTCAACAGCCCCGGGACCATCGATGCGGACTATCGCGGTGAGATCGCCGCGATACTGATCAACCACAGCAACGCTGACTTTGTCGTCGAGCGTGGCATGCGCATCGCCCAGCTCGTCGTCGCTCCCGTCGTTACGTTCCAGTGGAACGAGGCTGACGAATTGGCGCAGACCGCGCGCGAGTCGGGCGGCTTCGGCTCGACCGGCACCGACGCGCCGACGAGGTCCCGCGCCGGTTACGCTGACGATAGGAGTGCGTGAGAATGCTCAAACTCTCGCGCAAGACGCTGTTCGCGATCGAGGCCGTCCTCGACATTGCCTACCACGCGGGCTCCGAGCCGGTGCAGAGCCGCGAGATCACACGCCGACAGGGCATTCCCCGGCGCTACCTCGAGCAGGCGCTGCAAAATCTCGTCCGCAGCGGTATCCTCGTGGGCGTGCGCGGACCTCGTGGCGGATACCGCCTTGCCCGCGAGCGGCGGCGGATAACCGTGGGTGAAGTGGTTCGCATCGTTCGCAACAGCGACCCGGACGAAGAAACGACAAAGGATCCCGGCGGTTCTCCCCTGGGAGTGCGGGTTGTGCGCCCACTGTGGGTCGAACTTCAGGGCGAACTGCTCTCTCGCCTTGACGATGTGACGATGGACGATCTGTGCAATCGTGCGGACCTCGTCGGCATTGTCAGCGAAGGGCGTAACAACCTGGATTTCTCCATATGAACACATGGCGACGTTCGCAGCGCGATCGATGGCGTTGCCAAACGGTGTGGGCCGACCCAACATATGTTATTAACCTGATAGGTTAGTGAGGATAATATGAGCGAGCAATCCACGATCACTGCCGAAGCTGCCCGCGTCGGGCGCGGCCGGGTGTATGACAGCATCCTCGATACCGTGGGCGACACGCCGCTCGTTCGTCTGAGCAAGCTGAAGGCACACGCCGGCGTTGAGGCGGAGGTTCTCGGCAAGTGCGAATTCTTCAATCCCCTCGCTTCCGTGAAGGACCGGATCGGTCTTGCCATGGTGCTGGCAGCAGAAGAGCAGGGGCGGATCAAGCCGGGCGCGACGCTGGTCGAGCCGACCTCCGGGAACACGGGCATCGCCCTCGCCTTTGTCTGCGCTGCCCGTGGCTATCGTCTCATCCTCACCATGCCAGAGAGCATGTCCATCGAGCGCCGCAAGATGCTGGCACTGCTGGGCGCGAAGATCGTTCTGACCCCCGCGGCCCGGGGCATGCCGGGGGCGGTCGCGCGTGCCGAGCAAATCGTTTCCGAGACACCGGGGGCGATCATGTTGCAGCAGTTTTCCAATCCGGCCAATCCGGAGGTCCATCGGCGGACCACCGCCGAGGAAATCTGGCGCGATACGGGCGGCGTTGTCGACGCGCTGGTCAGCGGCGTCGGCACCGGCGGGACGATCACCGGATGCGCCGACGTGCTAAAGCGGCGCCGGCCCGGACTGCGCATCATCGCCGTCGAGCCGGAAGATAGTCCGGTGCTGTCCGGTGGCGTTCCCGGCCCGCATAAGATCCAGGGCATCGGTGCCGGATTTATTCCGGCCGTCCTCGACATCGAGGCGATCGACGAGATCATCAAGATTGGCAACGAGACCGCGTTCAAGATGGCGCGCCTCGCCGCTGAACTCGAGGGTCTTCCAGTCGGCATCTCCTCGGGAGCGGCGCTCGCCGCGAGCCTGGAGATCGCCCGCCGTCCGGAGATGGCGGGAAAGACGATCGTGGTCATTCTCCCGTCGTTCGCCGAGCGGTATCTGTCGACGCAACTGTTTGAAGGTCTCGGCGGCGAGTAGACGCCGCGCGGGATAAAGCCGACGCGAGCATCACCGCCATGGAGTTCACGGATCAGCAGGTTCACCGCTATGCTCGGCATATTCTGCTCGATGAGATCGGCGGCGCGGGGCAGGCACGACTGCTGGGCGCGCGCGTCCTCGTCATCGGGGCAGGTGGGCTGGGCTCGCCTTTGCTCCTCTATCTCGCCGCGGCCGGCGTCGGAACCATCGGCATTATCGACAATGACGTTGTCGATCTGTCCAATCTGCAGCGCCAGATCGCCCATACAACCGATCGCATCGGCCTGGCCAAGGTGGAAAGCGCCCGTCAGGCGATCGCCGCAATCAATCCGGACGTCGCGGTTGTCGCATATCAGCAGCGTCTGACCGTGGGGAATGCGCTCGAACTCATTTGCCAATACGACGTCGTCGCCGACGGTAGCGACAACTTTCCGACGCGCTTCTTGGTCAACGACGCCTGTTATTTCGCTGCCAAACCGCTCGTCTCGGCCGCGATCCTTCGCTTTGACGGACAGCTCGCGACGTTCAGGCCGTTCGCGTCCGCGGGTCGGGACGTCGCGCCCGGTCCATGCTACCGCTGCCTCTACCGTGAACCGCCGCCGGCGGGGCATGTCCCAACCTGCGCCGAGGCAGGGGTGCTTGGCGCCTTCTGTGGCGCGCTCGGCAGCCTGCAGGCGACCGAAGTGATCAAGGAGATTCTCGGTATTGGCGAGAGTCTTGCCGGCTGGCTTCTCGTGGTCGATGCGCTGTCGTCGACATGGCGCCGCATTCGCGTCCGGCGGGATCCCGGCTGCCCGCTGTGCGGGCTGGCGCCGTCGATTGCCGATCTGTCCGTCCACGAAGGCGCGGCAGCGGTCGAGCGCGTCTGCACCGCGCCCAGCCATGCCGGCTGACAGTCCCGCTCGCACCGGGCCGGAAAAGCTTTCCCTGATCGTACAGTCAGATGCGTTCGAGCGCGTCCACTACGCTCTGGTGATGGCAAGCGCCGCGGCCGCGATCGGCACGCCTGCGACCTTGTTCTTCACCAACCATGCGTTAACGGCGTTGCGCGCTGCCGACGCGACGGGTGAACTTGGCTGGCGCACGATGTCGGGAGTCGACGGGCGGCCGGGCGGCATGCTCGATGACGCGCGCCGCGCCCGCGGCGTCGCTGGTTTCGAGGAACTCCTCGAAGCGTGCGTTGCCTTCGGCGTGCGCTTCATCGCCTGCGAAATGGGGCTGCGCGTCATGGGCCTCGAGGCGACCCTTCTGCGCTCTGACGTGCCGATCGAAACGGCGGGCGTCGTGACGTTTCTTGCTGACGCGTCGACTGGCGGAGCGCTGCTGGCGCTATAGGCAGACACGAAATGCAGCCGGTGGGAATGAAGCGGGGCGTAAAAAAAGACGCGGCGGACCCACGAATGGGCCCGCCGCAGTGGGTCGGACGAGGGAGAGAGGAACGCAGACTCATGGCGTTCGCAAGAACGATTGGTAATCGAATTTATCCTCAGCGTCAAGCATATTTTCCTATTTGCCATGCTGCGGCATGACTCTGAGGTCTCGTTGCATCCTGCCTGCCCGTTCTGTTCCGCCACCATTGCCGAGGCGGCATTCATGGCGAATGCCCGGTTTCTGGCACTTCACAACATTGCTCCAGTCCTGCCGGGACATGCGTTGGTGGTTCCGCGTCGGCATGCCAGTAGTATTCTGGCCATCAGCGATGATGACTTTTCGGAACTATTTATCTTCGCCCGAATGGTGACGCACGTATTGATGGAGGTGTTCAGCGCCGACGGCTTCGACTGGACGATTCAAGATGGCGTCAGCGCAGGACAGACGGTCGCGCACGCGCATATCCATGTGATTCCCCGTCATCTCGGCGACCTTCCAGACCCCGGCGACTGGTATCCCCTACTCGTCGCCAGCGAAACCAGGCAGATCGACAGTCGCCACCGCCAACGGCTGGACCCGCAGGAGCACGCGCGGATCACGACTCATCTCAAGGCCTGCGCCGAGCGGATCGGGGCGGCGAATTCTTGAGTTTGCGCGGCGTTTTCGGGCATTCTCCGCCCAATTCGGCAAACGAAAGCAGGACGGCATGTCGGCAGACCGTGTTTATCTTTATGATTCCACATTGCGCGACGGCGCGCAGACCCAGGGCGTCGATTTCAGCGTCGCCGACAAGATCGCGATCGCCCGGGCGCTGGACTCGATCGGGATCGACTACGTCGAGGGTGGTTGGCCGGGCGCCAACCCCACGGATACCACCTTTTTTGATGCTCCGCCGTACCTGCATCGCGCCCGGATGAGCGCCTTCGGCATGACCCGCCGCGCTGGGCGCAGCGCCGAGAACGACCCGGGACTGGCCGGACTCCTGACGGCGAAGACCGACGTCGTCTGCATGGTCGGCAAGAGCTGGGACTACCACGTGACCGAGGCGCTCGGAATTGACCTCGACGAGAACGTGGCGATGATCGCCGACAGTGTTCGCCACGCGCGCACCAAGGTGGGCGAAGTCATGTTCGATGCCGAGCATTTCTTTGATGGCTTCAAGGCCAATCCTGAATTTGCCCTGCGCTGCGCGCGGGCGGCGTTCGATGCTGGCGCGCGTTGGGTGGTGTTGTGCGATACCAACGGCGGCAGCCTGCCGCACGAGATCGCCGAAATCGTCGGCCGGGTGTCGCGCGACGTGCCGGGCGACCATCTCGGAATCCATTGTCACAACGATACGGGTAACGCGATTGCCAACAGCCTGATGGCAATCCACGCCGGTGCCCGGCAAATTCAAGGAACGTTGAACGGGCTCGGCGAGCGCTGCGGCAACGCCGACCTCGTCGCTATTATCCCGACTCTGGCGCTGAAGATGGGATTCGAGACGGGGCTGACCGCGGTCGATATCACGCGTCTGACCCACGTCTCGCGGCTGCTCGACGAACGGCTCAATCGCGCGCCGATCCGCAACGCGCCTTACGTCGGGGAATCGGCATTCGCCCATAAGGGGGGCCTGCACGTCTCCGCGGTGGAGAAGGATCCCCGCTGCTACGAGCACGTCGTCCCGGAACTTGTCGGCAATCATCGCCGTATCGTCGTCTCCGATCAGGCGGGCCGCTCAAACATTCTTTCACGCTTCCGCGACATTGGCCTCGACGTCGACGCCGAGGACCCGAAAGTCACGCGGCTGCTGGAAGTCGTCAAGGCACGCGAGTTCGACGGCTATGCGTATGATGGAGCCGAAGCGAGTTTCGAGCTGCTCGCCCGCGAGGCGATCGAAGGATTGCCGGAATATTTTCGCTGCACGAGTTTTCGCGTCATCGATGAGCGTCGATGGAACGCGAGGGGCGACCTCGTGACGCTGTCCGAAGCGACAGTCAAGATGCAGGTCGGAGGGGAGCACTTCATGACGGTGGAAGAGGGCAATGGACCGGTCAACGCGCTCGACGCTGCCATGCGCAAGGTGCTGCTGCCCCTCTACCCGCAACTCGATGGCGTGCGCCTAGTCGATTATAAGGTGCGCATCCTCACCCCCGGCGATGGCACCCGCGCCGTCACCCGAGTGATGATCGAATCCGCGATCGGCGCTGATCACTGGTCGACCGTCGGTGTATCGACCAACATCATCGACGCGTCCTACCGGGCGCTGCACGACGGCATCGTCTTCAAGCTCTACCGAGAGCGGGCGAAGGCAGCCGTGCCGGCGTGAGCGGTCGTGTCCGGTACAGACCGAAGCCGCGCCGGAATTGAAGCCGGAGCGGCGCCTGCGGTCATCCTCATCGAACCGCAGCTGCCGGAGAACATCGGCATGGTGGCGCGCGCCATGCTCAATTGCGGGCTCACTGAACTGCGCCTCGTCCGGCCGCGCGAGATCTGGCCGAACGACAAAGCGGTGGCCGCCGCCTCGGGAGCTGATCGGGTGCTGGATGCGGCGCGGCTCTACGCCTCGACGCGCGAGGCGATCGCCGACCTGGCGTTTGTCTATGCCACCAGCGCCCGGCCCCGCTATATGACCAAGCAGGTGTTGACCCCACGTGCGGCCGCTACCGACCTGCATTGGCGCTGCGCTGACGGCCAGCGCTGCGGCCTTTTGTTCGGCCGCGAGGCGAGCGGGCTCGACAACGATGACGTGGCGCGCGCCAACGCGCTGATCACCGCGCCGCTCAACCCGGCGTTCAGCTCGCTCAACCTCGGCATGGCGGTGCTGCTCGTGGGTTACGAGTGGTATACCGCTGGTGAGGCTGCGGCGGCGGTTCCGCCTGCCGAGTTGGTGATGCCCGAGCAGACCCGCCCAGCGAGCCACGCCGACCTTGCCGGCCTTTATGATCACCTGGAATCCGAGCTCGATACCTGCGGCTTCCTGCGCAATGCCCAGTCGCGCCCCAGCATGGTGCGCAACCTGCGCAACTTCTTCGGCCGTGCCACCCCCAGCGAACAGGAAGTCCGCACCCTGCGCGGCGTCATCGCCTGCCTCACCGAAGCCCGCCACGCCCGGTCGGGCGGAGGGGAAAGGTAGAGATGCCGAAACGATAGTCTCGTGTGCTTTTTCAATGCCGCCCGGAGTAGCCATAGCCGCCCAATAAGAGCGCTCCCTCAATGTCATTGCCGCCGGAATGGTTTTTTCGGGCTACGTAGGCGCCTGGGTTGGGAACCCATACAGTATTTTGATTGAACGTGACTTTCTGCGCTGGATACGAGTCGGTTGGGCGGAAGGTCGGTCATGTCCGATTTGTTCTGGTTATCCGATGCGGCTTGGGTAGCGATCGAGCCGCACGGTAAGCTTGGCAAGCCATGGGTCGATGATCGCCGCTCCGATCCGGGCGCTCCTCTTGTGCCTGCATCACAGCCATCACGTCGCCCGTATACCCTTGGCGATAGCAGCAACCGATATACCGCGTAGCGTGATTTAAGGAGAGCGGGCCCGCATGACTTCCAATCAGAATTGATCGCTCGGTGGTCCTGCCGATGGGGTCCACTTCACAATGTCGGGCGCCTTGAACAGTAAAACGTGTGTCGGTCAGCCGTGTCGCCACGCCGTCAACGGCTATTTCCGCTCCAACGCATCGATGCGAGGCAAACGCATACGTTGCCCGCCTCCATATGCGATCGCCCTCGAGCCCGACCGCCGCGCCTTGCACTATTGCCAATTCTCAGGATATGGTTGGGATCTCAGGCGTCGCCCATCCAGCACCCGGACCTTCCATTCTCCGAAAACACAGAACGACGAGGTCGATGATGAAGAAGTCCGCGTATCCCGTACTTGCCGCTGCGGCGCTGGTCGTCGCTTTTTATGAGCCAGCCTTCGCCGCCGGCGACGCTGCAGCCGGAGCGGACATATTTAAAAAAGTCTGCACCACCTGTCACAGCAACGAACCGGGCGTGAACAAGACCGGCCCTTCTTTGTTTGGCGTTTACGGACGGAAGGCAGGGTCATCCGACTTCCCGCGCTACAAGGGGCTCGTCGGCGCTGACTTCGTATGGGACTCGACCCTGCTGTTTCAATATCTCGAAAACCCCAAGGAATTCGTGATCGCCCATACCGCGAACAAAACGACGGCGATGACCTACGCTTTGAAGGACGCTACCAAGCGCGAAGACGTCATCGCTTACCTGCAAACGCTAAAGTAGGCTTGTCCGAGGAGGGCGCGACCACAACCACTGCCGGTCCTCGATCATCGCCAGGGGGCTGGCAGCGGCTGTGCCGTACAGCCACCGCGCTTGCCGGTTGTCTTGTTTTGATTGGTTATGCGGTGGCGAGCGAGCAGGTGAATGGCAGCGCTGCCCGCGGTAGGCGTTTGTTCGTCGAGCAGTGCGCCGTGTGTCACGAAACCGCGCCGGAGTTTCACAAGGACGGTCCGTCCCTGGCAGGGGTTTTTGACAGAAAAGCCGGAAGCGCGCCGTACTTCACCGGATACAAGGGGCTGCGCGGTGCCACCTTTGTCTGGACGGCGGAGAGGCTTGATGCCTGGCTGAGCGATCCGCGCGGCTTTCTCGGCGGCCGCGACACCCGCATGACAGCGCAAGTAAAAGATGCCGCCCAGCGCGCAGACCTCATCGCCTATCTCGCCACTCTCAACTGAGGCCTTTACCCCACCGCGATTGCGGCGAGGCGATTGTCCGCCTCCGCCATCGCCGTTAGGATTGCCGTCGGGCCTGCCGAAAAGGACGAGAGTGCGCGCATGGACATCAAAAATCACATTCGCAACATTGCTGATTTTCCCAAGCCGGGAATCCTTTTCTATGACATCTCAACACTGCTCGCGCACTCGGACGCCTGGGCGGTCGCGATGGGCCGACTGGCCAAAGCGGTCAGCCGGCACGCGCCGGACGTTCTCGCCGGCATTGAATCCCGCGGATTTCTCGTCGCCGCGCCGTTGGCTTTAAAGCTTGGCCTTGGATTCGTCATGGTGCGCAAGCGCGGCAAGCTCCCCGGCAAGACGGCTCGTTACGAATACGCCCTTGAATACGGCCATGACGTGGTCGAGATCCAAAGCGACGCGGTCGAACCAGGTCAACGCGTGGTCGTGCTCGACGATCTGCTGGCGACGGGCGGTACGATGGGGGCTGCGATCGATCTGTTTCGTAGCGTCGGCGCCGAAGTGGTGGGTGCCGCATGCATCATCGAACTGACCTTCCTCAATGGCCGCAAGCGGCTTGACGTACCCTTCGACGCGCTCGTCGCTTACGATTCATAGCCCGCCCATTGCCACCTTGGAGCAGTAAAATCGGACAGTTCGCGGCTCGGCTGATCCCCAACCCGCTAAACGCCTACGCCACCGCCTCATATCTCAAAGCTACGGTAGGCCCCGTTTTTTGAGGAGGCCAACCGGCAACGTCATTCGTCCCGCCGTGGCGGCATCAACCACCGCGGCTCCTTGGTCGAGTCCGTCACCATCCGATACGGCGTAGATCGCGAACGAAAAGGTAGTGTCCAGGATCTTTCGCACATTTTTGCGGGCGTTAGCGTGTCTGGTCATACGCTCACGGCTGTAAGTTCCTGCTCGCGAAGCGGCTGCATGTTGAGATAGCGGCGAGTGGACCACTGGGTGCCGGAGAGAAAGTCATCGTCGTTAATCCCTCAATCGAGCGCGAACTCGCCGATCGGTTTGAGCAATCGACGCTGCGACGACCGACGGACGAAGAACTGGACAACCTGATCGAGGGTTGAGTACAGACCGAAATCCTTTACCGCGAAGGACCTGCCCTCGGTCTTGACCGCGGCGATGCATCCATTCGCGATCGCGTGGTTCTCAACATGAAGGCGAACGCTCGCATGCAGGCCATCGTCGACGCGCCGTCGGAAGCGGAACTGCGCGCGTGGTTCGCCACCCATCGCAGCGATATGACCAGCCTCGGCGGGACGATTTCGTCGAGATTTAGCTACGCAATGGCGGCGAGACGGCGGAAGCGGATGCGCAGACGTTGCGCGATACCCTGGCCGACGGCGCCGACCCCCTTCTGCTCGGGCAAGTCCCCACGCCATATCCGCGGCAGAGCCCCGATCAGATCCGCGATGCCTATGGCGCGGATTTCCTGGCGAAACTGCAGACGCTTACCGCGGGAGACTGGGCGGTCATCCACGTCGGCGACGTCTGGCATGTGGTCGGGCTGACGGCGCTAACACCGGAAAAGCAGTCGGACTTCGCGGCCTTTCAAGACGTGATCGGGGACGACTGGCAGCGCGAGCAACAGTTGCGCTTGGCAGCCCGCATGATCCGCGCGATGCGCGCGAACTACGAGGTGCGCCGGGGGAGTAGCGGATGAACTCCGTTCTGCCGTGGCTGATGCGCAGCCTGCTGCTTGCCCTCGCACTTGTGCTTGACCTCGGCATTGTGCCCGTCGCCCGCGCCGACGTCATTCCGATCGCCGTACTGTCGGTACGGGAAGTCGACGCGGGTGTATTCGTGGTCCGCTGGCTGCGCGCGCCTTCGGTTAGCCAGGAAACCGAGGCCTACGCGGCGTACGATCTGCGTTTCCCGGAGCAGTGCGTCCTCCAACCCCCGAAGCTCGCCTGTGGCGCGAGCGGTCTGAACGGCACCATCCGCTTCGCTGGCCTCGATTACAAGAAGCCGGGAGTGGTGCTGCGCGTTTCCTGGCTGAGCGGCATCACCGAGATCTTGACGTTGACGACCGCCAATCCGTCGGTGACGTTCTCCGGCTCGGCGGGCAGTGGCCAGAGCTGGCTGCGCGTCGCGCGGACGTACATCGACGTCGGCATCGAGCATATTCTGGTTGGCGTCGATCACCTGTTATTCGTCTTCGGGCTGATCTGGATCGTCCGCTCGCCCGCGATGCTGGTGAAGACAATCTCAGCGTTCGCCGTCGCTTACAGCGTTACCCTTTCGGCGGCGACACTCGGTTGGGTCGAGGTGCCGGAAGCGCCGGTGAACGCGGCAATCGCCCTTAGCATCGTCTTCATCGGTGTCGAAGTGATCAAGGTCTATCGTGGCGAAGGCGGTCTGACCGCCCGCTACCCATGGGTCGTGGCGTTCGCGTTCGGCCTGCTCCACGGCCTCGGGTTCGCCCAAGCACTGACCCGCCTGGGATTGCCACCCGATCGAATTCCCGTCGCGCTTTTATGCTTCAACGTTGGCGTGGAGATTGGACAACTCGGGTTCGTTACCCTCGTGCTCGCTCTGATGTGGGCCCACCGACGCCTGAGCGCCTGTCCGCCGCGCTGGAGCCAGCAGATTCCCGCCTACCTGATCGGCCTGCTGGCGACGTTTTGGTGCATCGATCGCGTCGCGATGTTCTGGACGGCCACCCGGGCAGGCGTCCGGATCCGACGCTCGAACGCACCTTAGTTGCAAGATCGGCATTCCCGTATTGACGCAACCCCGGCGTTCGCTTACAAATCCCATTAACTCGATCGGGATATATGGATAATGCTGTCGCAGAAGGCGAAATACGCGCTCAAGGCGTTGTGTCAGTTATCGGCGCATCCCGAGGGGCAGTTGATGTTGGTCTCCGAGATCGCCGAACGCGAGCAGGCACCGCGCAAGTTCTTGGAACTCATCCTGCTTGACCTCAAGCGATACGGATTGGTGTTCAGTCAGCGTGGCAAGAACGGTGGGTACGCCTTGGCGAAACCGGCGAGCGAGATCACCGTCGGCGAGGTCATTCGTGCGCTGGACGGACCGCTCGCACCGCTTCCCTGCGCCAGTTTGAGCGGCTATCGGCGTTGCCAGGATTGCAGTGATGAGGACGCATGCCCTGTTCGCCTCGTCATGCGACAGGTGCGGGACGCGATGGCGGCGATCGTCGACAATATCAGTATCGCCGAGGCCGCCGAGACGGCCCGCGGCGGGAGGCAATTCGAGCACGTGCTCGCCGAGTGAGTTTTTTTGGCTATTTGTCTATTTAACTTATAAAGTTATAAATATAAGTGTCGCGCATCGACCGACGTGGGCAGATCGACAACGAGGAGGACTAGATGGTTCGCAGACCCGCAATTGCCCTGCTGGCTGGCGCACTGGCGCTGGGATTCTTCGCGCCGCCGGCGCATGCCGACCGCGCCTTGTTGAACGCGTCTTACGATCCGACGCGTGAGCTCTATCAGGACTTCAACAAAGTCTTTGCCGAGCAGTGGCTCGCGAAGACCGGAGAAAAAGTGAGCATTCGCATGTCTCATGGCGGCTCTGGCAAACAGGCGCGCACGGTTATAGACGGTTTGCCGGCCGACGTCGTTACCCTGGCGCTCGCCTATGACATCGACGAAATCGCCAAGAAAGGCCAGCTTGTCTCCAAAGATTGGCAGTCACGACTGCCGACGAACAGCGCTCCCTATACGTCGACGATTATCTTCCTTGTCCGCAAGGGCAACCCGAAGGACGTTCACGACTGGAACGACTTGGTCAAGCCCGGTGTGTCGGTGATCACGCCGAACCCGAAGACCTCCGGTGGCGCCCGCTGGAACTTCCTCGCCGCCTGGGGATACGCCCTGCGCACCAACGGCAACGATCCCGTCAAGGCCAGCGCGTTTGTCGCCTCGCTGTTCAAGAATGTTCCGGTGCTCGATACCGGCGCGCGCGGCTCGACGACTACGTTCGTGCAGCGCAAGTTGGGCGATGTGCTGATCACCTGGGAGAACGAGGCGTTTCTCGCCCAGCAGGAATTCGCCGCAGATGACCTGACCATTGTGGTGCCGTCGACCAGCATCCTCGCCGAGCCACCCGTAGCGCTCGTCGACGTCAACGCCGATCGCAACGGCAACCGCGATCTTGCCGAAGCCTATCTGCAGTATCTCTACTCGCCAGACGGCCAGCGGATCGCCGCCAAACATTTCTACCGTCCTCGCCATCCCGAAGAAGCCGCCGCGGAAGACGTCGCACGCCTGTCGAAGCTAGATCTGTTCACCATCGACGCGATGTTTGGTGGCTGGGAAAAGGCGCAGGCGACCTTTTTTTCCGACGGCGGTGTGTTTGATCAGATCTACGCGCAGGCGAGATAGGCGATGGCCGCCGCAGCGAGCGCACAGCGGAGCTTCACCGGCTCACCGCGCAAGGAAACGGTGGTCCCCGGTTTCGGCCTGACGCTTGGTCTGACCTTGCTCTATCTTGCCCTAATCGTTCTGATCCCTCTGGCGGCCCTGATCCTCAAATCGTCGTCGCTCGGCTGGCAGGGTTTCTTCGATGCCGCGTTCACGCCGCGCGCCCTCGCCGCCTACCGGCTCAGCTTCGGAACGGCGCTGATCGCGGCCGCCATCAACGCTGTCCTCGGGCTGATCGTCGCCTGGGTGCTGGTGCGCTATGCCTTCCCGGGCAAGCGGCTCATCGACGCTGTCGTCGATCTGCCGTTCGCTCTGCCGACGGCCGTCGCCGGCATCGCCCTGGCGGCACTCTATGCCGAGAACGGATGGATCGGCGCGCCGCTGGCGACCCTCGGGGTGAAGCTCGCGTTCACCCCCGCCGGAATCGTTGTCGCCCTGCTGTTCGAAGGACTGCCGTTCGTCGTCCGAACCGTCGAGCCCGTGCTGCAGGACCTCGACCCTGAAATCGAGGAAGCTGCGGCGAGCCTCGGTGCTGGCCGGATCCAGACGTTTTTACGCATCATTCTGCCGGCAATGATGCCGGCGATCCTGACCGGCTTCGCCCTGGCGTTCGCTCGGGGACTCGGCGAGTACGGTTCGGTCATCTTCATCGCCGGCAATGTGCCGATGGTCTCCGAAATCGCGCCACTGCTCGTCATCATCAAGCTGGAGCAGTTCGATTATGCCGGTGCGACCGCCATTGCCACTGTCGTGCTCGTCGCCGGGTTTAACACGCTCTTCGCTATCAACTGGCTGCAACGCTGGACCAAGCGGCGCAGCGCCTGAACTCCGAAGGAAGTACGGACCATGGTCGGCACCAACGACCGCAAGCTTCGCGTCAGTGTCGCCGAGCCGATTTGGCTGCGGGTCTTACTCATCGCTCTTGCGATCACCATCCTTGCGCTGATCGTCATCTTGCCGCTGGCGGCCGTCTTCGCCGAGGCTCTGCGTCAGGGGATCGGCGCCTATTTCGCATCGTTCGACGACCCCGACGTGCTCGCCGCCATCGAACTGACCCTCCTCGTCGCCGCGATCGCCGTGCCGCTGAACACGATCTTCGGCATCGTCGCGTCGTGGGCGATCGCCAAATTCGAGTTTATCGGCAAGAGCCTGCTGATCACGCTGATCGATTTGCCGTTCTCTGTCTCTCCGGTCGTCGCCGGCCTTGTCTATGTCCTTGTTTTCGGCATTCACGGCTGGTTCGGGTCGTGGTTCGCCGCCAATGGCGTGCAGGTCGTTTTCGCCGTTCCGGGAATCGTGCTGGCGACGATCTTCGTCACCTTTCCCTTCGTTGCCCGCGAACTCATTCCGTTGATGGAGGAACAGGGCAACGAGGAGGAGGAGGCGGCAATTTCCCTCGGGGCGAGCGGCTTCAAGACGTTCTTGCGGGTGACGCTTCCGAACATGAAATGGGGCCTGCTCTACGGCGTTCTGCTGTGCAACGCCCGGGCGATGGGTGAGTTCGGCGCCGTTTCCGTCGTCTCCGGCCACATCCGTGGTGAGACCAACACCATGCCTCTCTACGTAGAAATTCTTTACAACGAATACAACTTCGTTGCCGCCTTCGCCGTCGCCTCGCTTCTGGCGATGCTGGCGCTGGTCACCTTGGTCCTAAAGAAAATCATCGAATGGCGCTTCAGCGGCGGTGCGTCCGTCGTCGGTTGAGAGGTCGAAAGATGGATATCGAGATCAAGAACATTTCCAAGTGCTTCGGGGAATTCGTGGCCCTCAGGGACGTCAGCCTGACGGTGCATCCGGGCGAACTCGTGGCTCTGCTCGGCCCCTCCGGATCGGGTAAGACGACGCTGCTGCGTATCATCGCCGGACTCGAGCGGGCGAGCAGCGGCACGGTGCTGTTCGGCGGCGAGGACGCGCTTGCCCGCTCCATCCGCCAGCGGCGTGTCGGTTTTGTCTTTCAGCATTACGCGCTGTTCCGGCACATGAGCGTTTTCGAGAACGTCGCTTTTGGCCTGCGGGTCAAGGCGCGCGATCAGCGCCCGCGCGAGGCGGAGATTCGCGAGCGGGTCATGCGCCTGCTGACCCTGGTTCAGCTCGACCCGTTCGCCGGACGTTATCCATCGCAGCTTTCCGGTGGACAACGGCAGCGCGTGGCGCTCGCCCGGGCCCTGGCGATCGAACCGGCGGTCTTGCTGCTGGACGAGCCGTTCGGCGCGCTCGACGCCAAGGTGCGCAAGGACCTGCGACGCTGGTTGCGCGGCCTGCACGACGAAATGCAGCTCACCAGCCTGTTCGTCACCCACGACCAGGAGGAAGCGCTCGAGCTCGCCGACCGGGTGGTGCTGATGAACAATGCGGTGATCGAGCAGGTGGGATCGCCAGAGGAGATCTACGACCATCCGGCCTCGTCGTTCGCGTACGAGTTTCTCGGTCACGTCAACCGCTTCAATTGCACAATTGAAGACAGTAAGGTCGAAGTGTGCGGCGGCGAAATCGCCCTGCCGCGAGAACCGGGCAACGGCAACGGGTCCCATGATGGTTCGCCCGCGCTTCCGGACGGCAAGTCGGCGATCGCCTACGTTCGCCCGCATGACATCGAGATCTTTACCTGTCCGGTGATGGTCGGAGCCCCCGCTGTCGTGCGCTACATCTCGGCGGCGGGTCCAGTGGTTAAAGTCGAGCTGTCGACCGAGGAGGCGGCCCGCTTGGTCGAAGCGGAGATTCCACGCGGCCACGTGCACAGGCTTGACCTGCAGATCGGCCAGCCGGTGTACATCCGCGCGCGCAACGCCCGGATCTTCCCCGGCGCGAGCCTCTAAGCACGCCCTGCTGACAGTACCGCCAAGTTGTTCAGGTGAAACCCAACGAAGGACGCACGATTCACTGTCGGATCGATCGATGCGCGTTCTCGGCCCAGCTGTTGATCCTCTACTCCTTGCGCCGCCGGTGTTCGACGACCGACATGATCTCGCGCCTGCCCCCGGCGTTGTCGGTCACCATCACCCGCGGTGCCCGGTCCTGTGCTTTCATCAGCTACTGCATTGACGCAAATAAATGATTCATGGGCCGGGTTGGCTGTGCGATTCTGTGTGCATGGCACAGACGGCGAGCGTCATCGTTGGAGCCGACCCCGCTCCAATCAAGCCACTGGTCCCAAATTCGGGGGCCACTTCACGAACGCCTCGACCGCTTCCAACCCGCCGAGTGCAACAACGATCTCGTCAATGCAGGGTATGCTTCCGCCTCAGACGATAACGCTCTAGATTTTTGCTCCCGGGGGCCGGCCACGAGCGCCGTCCATCGCTGTCAGCCGATGCGCTGTAAGCGGCGCTTTGGCCGCACGTTGCTTCCGGTGACGGCTTTCGGATGATGGCGGCTGTTATTCCGGGACGAACCTTCGACGACCGTCTGCCCGTGCTGCCGGGGGCCGATGCATATTATCGGCGAGTGCAGCTCCCAGCGCCTCGACATCATCTGGATGCGTTAACAGGTGATCGTCACCCGCCGACCGAAGCACGACTGCCGCGCCTGCGGGAGCGCGGTGGTGCAGGCACCGATATCTCCACGGCTGATCGAGGGCGACCTGCCCGCCGAGCGGATGGCGGCGCACGCGCTGGTGACGAAGTACGCGGACCATGCGCCGCTCTACCGGCAGGCGCAGATGCTGGCCCGTCAAGGCATCGTCATCGACCTCTCGACCTGGCGTCCTAGGTCGCTACCGCGGCGGCCGAGCTGAAGCCGCTGTGGCGGCTGCTACGAGCCGAACGGCTCGGCTCGACAAAACTATTCGTCGACGAGACGATCACATCGGTGCTCGATCCGGGGCGCGGCCGTACCACAACCGGCTACTTCTGGGCGATCGCGCGCGACGACCGGCCATGGGCCGGTATCGATGCGCCGGCGGTGGTCTTCGCCTACGCGCCCGGCCGCGGCAACGCGCGTGCGGCCGCCTTGCTCGAGGACTTCCGCGGCATCCTGCAGACCGACGCCTATGTCGCCTACAACAAATCGCTGAACCGCGCGCCGGCGACGGGGCGAAGGCCGGCGCGGTGCTGATCGCCCATTGCTGGGTACACTGCCGGCGGCGGTTCTTCGAGATCGCGCAGAGGCGGCCGGCGCCGATCGCCCGCGAAGCGCTGCAACGGATCACGGCTCTCTATAAGATCAAGGCGGAAATCCGGGCCGCAGCGCCGATGAGCACCCGGTCGCTGGTTAGTGACCAGCAATCACCGCGTGCAGCGGCTTCGTCTCCTCGAAAAGACGTTGCTGTTCGTCGTTTGCCTCGGTCTGGTGCTTTGCCTTCCATTCGGCGAAGGGCATGCCGTAAACGATTTCTCTGGCTTCATCGTAGGTCATTGTCAGGCCCTGCGCCTTTGCGGCCGCCTGGTACCATTTGGAAAGGCAATTGCGGCAAAAGCCGGCAAGGTTCATCAGATCGATGTTCTGCACATCGCTACGCTTTCGTAGGTGCTCGACAAGGCCGCGGAACGCGGCGGCTTCGAGCGCAATGCGGGTTTCGTCGTCCATGGCATCGTCCTTAAGACCGGAAAAAGGAAAACTGTCGTGGCAAGGGTGGGGACGTGGAACGGCACGCGCTCACCCGGACAACTAGATTCGCCCGACCGCGCGCCAACCGATATCGCGACGACAGAAACCGCCCGGCCAGTCAATTCGATCAACGGCTCGGTAGGCGAGAGCCTGGGCCTCGGCAACGCTGCCGGCGCGCGCGGCGATGCCGAGAACACGGCCGCCATCGGCGATCAAACGGCCACCGGCTGGGCCGTCCTCGCGCTTGGTACCAGCATGAAACACGGTGATCCCGGGAATTCCGGCCGCCGCGTCGAGACCGCCGATCACCGAGCCGCGCGGATAGTGGCCCGGATAGCCGTTTGCTGCCATGACGACGACAAGAGCCGGATCCGTGTACCAGTCGAGCTCGACGTCGGTCATCCGGCCCTCGGCGCAGGCGACGAGCGCGGCGAGAAGGTCTGATTTCAATCGCAAGATCAGCGGCTGACATTCCGGATCGCCGAAGCGGGCATTGAATTCGAGGACTTTGATGCCTTCGGAGGTAAACATCAGGCCCGCGTAGAGCACGCCGCTGTAAGGCCTACCCTCCTCGACGAGGCCCCGTATCACCGGCTTTATCACCCCCTCCATCACCTCTTCGGCGATCGCAGGCGTGATGATCGGTGCCGGTGAATAGGCACCCATGCCACCGGTGTTCGGCCCTAGATCGCCATCGAACGCCGCCTTGTGGTCCTGAGCCGAGGCGAGGGGTACGGCTTCCTCGCCGTGAACGAGGGCAAAAAAGCTTGCTTCCTCACCTTGGAGCAGTTCCTCAATAACGAGCTGCTCGCCGGCGGACCCGAACGCAGCTTCGGTCATAAGGTGGTCGACCGCGGCGAATGCCTCATTTTCATTATGGCAGAGGATGACACCCTTGCCGGCGGCGAGCCCGTCCGCCTTGACAACGAGCGGCACACCGGCACGGTGAATGTACTCCTTTGCCTGATCCGGCTCGTCAAAGCGCTCATAGGCAGCCGTTGGCACGCCCAGACGGGCGCATAAGTCCTTCATAAAGCCCTTTGAGCCTTCGATCGCTGCCGCCGCGGCTCGAGGACCAAAGGCAAGGATTCCTTCGGCTTCCAGCTGGTCGACAAGCCCGGCGACGAGCGGCGCTTCCGGCCCGACGACGACAAAGTCGACATTTTCGTCGCGGGCCAGCTGGACGAGGCCTGCGACGTCGTCCGACGCGACGTCGAGACACTGGGCAATCTCGGCAATCCCGGCGTTGCCGGGGGCGCACAGCAGTGACTGGCACAGCGGCGATGCGCGGAGCGCCCAGCACAACGCGTGTTCACGGCCACCAGAGCCGATTACGAGCACCTTCATTCGACGTCTCCCGCGTCACCGTGCGTGCTTCCGGGTTCCGTGTCCCGGTGCATGCGAATCGACGCCACGACAGGTTTTGCCGCCGGCAGCGTCATCGGCCATACTCTCAGCATGAATCGCTCTTCCGTCGTTGACAAGCACGTCGACAACCTGCCGGTGATCAGTGTCGGCGAACTCGCATACGCGCTGAAACGCCATATCGAGCAAGGCTTCGAGACCGTGCGCGTGCAAGGAGAGATCACCGGCTTCAAGCGCGCCGCTTCGGGCCACCTTTATTTCTCTTTGAAGGATGCCGAGGCATGCCTCGACAGCGTCTGCTGGCGTGCGGTCGCCAGTCGCCTGAGCATTGCTCCGGCCGACGGGATCGAGATTGTCGCAACCGGCCGGATCACCACTTATCCCGACCGATCAAAATATCAGCTCGTCGTCGAGCACATTGAGCTCGCAGGCGAGGGGGCGCTGCTCAAACTGTTGGAGGAGCGACGACGTCGGCTTGCCGAAGAGGGGCTCTTCGATGCCGGCCGCAAGCGCCCGATCCCCCTGCTGCCGGATGTCATCGGGGTCGTCACCTCGCCGAGCGGCGCGGTTATCCGCGACATCTTGCATCGCCTCGATGACCGATTTCCGCGCCACGTGCTGCTTTGGCCGGTCCTTGTTCAGGGAACGGAAGCGGCCACGCAGATCGCTGCGGCGATCACCGGCTTCAATGCCTTGCCTTCAGGCGGTTCGGTGCCGCGGCCGGACCTGTTGATCGTTGCGCGAGGCGGTGGGAGTCTCGAAGACCTTTGGGCGTTTAACGAGGAAATCGTCGTCCGCGCCGCAGCCACCTCGTCCATCCCGTTGATCTCTGCCGTCGGCCACGAAACCGACTGGACCCTGATCGACCACGCCGCCGACCTCCGCGCGCCGACGCCCACCGCCGCCGCCGAGATGGCGGTGCCGGTTCGCATCGAGCTCGCCGCTCGCCTGCTGGGTTTCCAGACGCGCCTCGCAGGTGCAACGTCTCGTTCACTCGACGAGCGCCGATCCCGTGTGCTGGCGGCCGCCCGCGGCTTGCCGAGACCGCAAAATCTGTTGCTCACCGCGCGGCAGCGTCTCGACGATTGGGGTGAGCGGCTGCGGCAGGGTCTCGGTATCGGTGTTGAGCGCCGCCGCCGTCGCCTTACGCATGCCGAAGCGGGCCTTCAAAGCCCTCTGCCGAAGATCGATCATCGACGCACGCAAGTGGCCGCAGAGCGGCGGGCGCTGGATGGCGCTCTGCGCGCCCTGCTCGCCGCGAGGACGAATAGCCTGCAAAGAGCGGGTGGCCTTCTTGCGAGCTTCTCTTATGAAGAAGTGCTGCGGCGTGGCTTCGCGCTGATTCTCGACGCCGATGGACATGTTGTCTCGACGATCAAGAGTTTGCGGCCCGACGCCCGATTCGCAATACGCCTGACGGATGGCGATGCTAGGGTTCGCGTCATTGACCGCTCCAGCGATGCCGTGGCTTCGAGGGGGGAGCAGACCTCCGGAGCGAGCGAGGAGACCAAACATGGCGGACGCGCGTCCGGTAGCTTGCGCGCCGGCAAGCGCAAGTCGGGCTCCGAACAGGGTTCGCTCTTTTAAGGCACCATTCTGTTTGTCTGGGTCAATCGAACTGCGGGCAGGTAATACACCCTAAAACGGTGATTCATCTCGCAATGACGACGAGTCAGAGTCGCGCTGATGTCGATAACGCGCTCGTAATGCGTCGATGAATCCAGTCCTCAAGGCGGGCTGGATTCGCGTATGGGTAATGCCACCATTGGCTTTTGGTGGCTGTCATACAACTGTCAATTGCCGCGTTAACCGCTTGCCCCGATTCTTCGATCCACTCGGACGTGGAAAGGGTGCGGGAGCGGACAATGACGACGACCAATCTTGAGCAGCTTCTGGAAGAAACCCAGCGCGTGCGCGCGCGGGTCGCGGACGAAGGCGAGACGATTCTTTCGCGCTGGCGGGCGATGCCGAATGGCGACTTTGATCGCGATGGAATGGGCAATCTCGCCCATTATCTCTCATTTCGCACGATGGACCTGCGGCCGTTACAGAAATCGCTGGTCGCCGTTGGCTTATTAGGGCTTGGTCGATGCGAGAGCCGGGTGATGCCGACACTGGATTCGGTTCTTGCCAATCTCGATCAGCTGACCCGAAAAGCCGGGACAATCGAGCGTCCGAGCGTAGAGGCGTTCTGGTCCGGAATGCACTGCTCAAGCGCGCGACCGACATCTTGCTGGGAGCGCCGATCGAAGGTCGTAAGACGCGCATCTTGTGACTCTCTCGGCCAAGGCAGCCAAAGATAAAAAGCACGTAGCCGAACTGGTGGCGGCCGGGATGGATGCCGCCCGGATCAACTGCGCACACGACGGCCCCAAACCGTGGGCGGCGATGATCCGCAACGTTAAGGACGCGGCGAACGCGCAAGGCCGCGGCTGTCCGGTGCTGATGGACTTGCAGGGGCCGAAAATCCGCACCCGCACGGTAATCACTCCGGAAGACGAAAACATGGTTTATGCCGGTGATCACATCCTGATCACATTTGACGAGCCGGCGGCCCGTCGCGAATTCCCGTATCAGGCGAGTTGCGCCATGCTGGACGTGCTGCATCAGGTCGCGGCCGGAGCCAAGATATCGATCAAGGATGGCCTGATCGTCGGACACGTCGACGAGGTTCGTCGGGAGGGCTTGTTGGTCGCGGTCACGCGCACGCCTCCGGAAGGTCAGCCGCTGGAGATTGAAAAGGGGATCAATTTTCCCAATACAGCGTTGAGCGTCTCGCCGTTGTCGGCGGAGGACCTGGAAGATCTCGACTTCGTTGCCGAGCACGCGGATATGGTTGGCTATTCATTCGTCCAGCGAGTCGAGGACATGGCCTGGCTGCAGGACGAACTGAAAAAACGCCGCGGCAGTCGCCCTCCGCTGGGCATTGTTGCCAAGGTCGAAACGCAACTCGCGTTCACCAACCTGCCGGCCCTGATCGTTCAGGCGACGTCCGGTAATCCGTTCGCAGTGATGATCGCGCGCGGCGATCTTGCCGTCGAAATCGGCTACGAGCGGTTGTCGGAGGTGCAGGAGGAAATCCTGTGGCTTTGCGAGGCGGCGTATGTGCCGGTTATTTGGGCGACACAGGTTCTGGAAAACCTGGTGAAACGAGGCATGCCGTCGCGCGGCGAGTTCACCGATGCGGCGATGGGGAACCGGGCGGAATGTGTGATGCTCAACAAGGGACCCTACATCGCCGAGGGCATCGCCGTGCTCGACAATGTGCTACGCCGCATGGAAGCGCACATGACCAAGAAGAGCCCGCAGCTTCGCGCCCTTTCCGCGTGGGCCGGACTGAACTGACGCGGTGGAAGCCTTACGCGATCACGATCGCAAGAAACGGCGATCGGCGGCGGCTGCCGGCGGCGAGTTGGCGCAAGTTTTGCTCACTACGCACGTTGTGACCTGAACCAACAAAAGGTGACACTGGCATGTTGGAACTAACTGAGAACGCCGCGGGCGCGATAAAGCGGGCGATCGAACGAAGCCAAGAGGATTCGTCTGGGTTGCGCGTAACGCTGGTGGACGGCGGTTGCGCTGAAATGAAATTCAAGCTCGATCTGGTAAGAGAGGCCAGCGCAGGTGATGGCGTCTTTAACTATGATGGGTTCTCGATTTTTATCGATCCCGCTACCGGTGACCTGATTAAGGGAACTCGCGTCGATTACGTTGAAAACCTTGATGGCGGGAGCTTTGTATTTCAAAATCCGCAAGCGGAATCGACCTGCGTCTGCGGTAAATCGTTCACGCCGGCACGCGATGCCTGAGTATCCCCGCGTGGCCGCAGCCGCGCTGGGACTTTTGCATGGAACAATCTACGGTAAACGAATTCGAACACATCAAGTGTAAGTGCGATTTGTGAAGCTCCGCTGAGGGGTGGCCTCTTGACCGCCCGCCGGTGCTCCCGCCGGCGGGTCGGACACCGATGATGATGGCAATTGAGCCGTCAGGCGATTTTGATGCCCGGGTTCTTGGTGCCGGCTGCTCAATGCTTGAGCGTTCGAGATCGTTATCCGATGGCCCGCGAATCGATCGACGATTCCGCTGATCCAGCGCGGCGAGATATCGTCGTGCAGACGTGTGCTTTTTTGCCTGACATGCCCTCAATGAGGACGGGGCGACGCGCGCGCCGCTACCGTTATCTCAAAACTTGCAACGAAATCATGGGGACAGACGGAGGCGGGAATCCCGCACGTCTGTTCTGACTCCGGTCCAGCCTATTGAGCGTGATCGGACGTAATTTTCTGCATGATTCTCGTGTTGCTTGTGCAAATTTCGAATGTTTTGGAAAATTGCGGTGCATCGATTAAAAATATTCGCGCTTTGGCGGCGATCAAGGAAAGAAAATTCTACGACAAGACGGTAGCGGGGCCCCCGACGTCGACCGCCGTCACACCGCTTTGAGGGGACGGGAGGGAAACTGCATGTCCGAACGGATTCGCCGAGGCCGACGGCTGCACCGAAGGCAGCAAGCGTGCCGCATGAATCAAGCCCAGACCGCTATCGTTGGTGCGCTGATTTTGGCGATATCGCCGCCTGCCGTGAACGCTGCGGAGACAAGGGACGACGCCACGGTCGATGCCGCCCAAGCAGCCGGTCCGGCAACAGATCAGGATGACACGCCCCCGGTTACGCCCGATCCGAACCGGGGCTACGGTGGCCGGGCCGCGACAGGCCATCTTACCCGCAAGCTCGAAAAAAGCCGACGATCGGCGCTGAAGGCCAAACCCAAGACCGGCGAAGCGCTGCAGGATTGGCTCAATGGACCCTCGATCCTCGGTGAATGGGGCGGCTACCGGCAGCAGTTGGACGATCTCGGGATTACCTTCGGCGGTTTCAGCGGCAATGCGTTTTTCGCCAATGCCACCGGCGGCGCCCGGCGCAGCGCCACGGCTGCGAGCTTTACCCAGGCTTGGACCGACCTCGATTTCGAAAAGCTCTCTGGATGGACGGGCTTTCTTATTCACACCGAGATGGCCATTACCGGCGGTAACAACCTCTCGGGACACAATCGTGTCGGAAATCTCTTCAATGTCGCCACGGAATACACGCCGAATGGCGTTTACCTCGGCCAGATGTACGCGCAGCAAGCGTTCTTCGGTGACGCGCTCAGCCTGCAGGTCGGGCGTCTGACGACGACCAACAATTTTGCGACGCTGCCGGTCTTTACCGATTATGTCTCAGTCGCCGGTAACGGTACGCCGACAGCACTACCGCTGGGTTCGACCTACTTCACCTATCCGCCAGCCGTTGAATGGGGGGCTGTCGCGACAGCACAGGCGACCAGCAGGATCACCGTCGCCGGCGGTGTCTACAACACCAACAACAGCAGCGCGGCGCCTCAAGCCTCGCAGAACGGCACAGATTTCGGTCTGACGTTCGATAATGGCGTCATGGCCGTGTCGCAAATCACCTACACAGATCCCGCCACCGATCCAATCTGTCTTCCCGGCATCTTCGCGTTCGGCAGCTATTATTCGAGCGCGGACTACCCGCGCTTACGTAACGGTCGGGACAAATCAGGCAACTACGGTTTTTACTGGATGGCGCAGCAGATGGTCTATCAGCAGGGTGGCCCCGGCAGCCCCCAGGGACTTACGCCGTGGTTTGCGGTTGCCTGGAATCCGGAAGAAAGCGCTGACTTCTTGCCGCTCTACGTATCGGGTGGCGCCGTCTACCAGGGCCTTATCCCCGGCAGGAACACCGATACGACGGCGCTCGCCGTCTACTCGGGGACGTTCAGTAAGTTCGCGCAAAACACCACCACGGAGACGGTTCTCGAAGCGAATTATACCCTGTGGGCCACCCCATGGCTTGGCATCACCCCCGACTTTCAATACGTTTTCAATCCGATGGGTGGTGCCAGCAAGAACGACGCGGCGGTATTCGGCGGTCAGATTCTCATTGTCTTCTGACCTTGATTTGCAGAGGTACGAGAATTCGAACGCCTAGCGTATGGGCCGGCGAAGCCGGATGAATTCAACCGCGAATGACCAGCGCCCATAAATATTCGGCTCATTTGGTAAATTTAAATTTCAGTCAAGAGCCGAGTCTGATCCGGCGCGAACCAGGTCCCTCGTTATCAAGTGCCGACGTTCCCCAGAGTCGCTCGATCGCATAAAACGCCCGCATCTCCGGGCGAAACAGGTGCACGACCACGTCGCCCGTGTCGATCAGCACCCAATCGCACTGCGCCGCCCCTTCGATCGCAACGGGGGGGAGGTTCAACGTCTTGACGGCCGCAAGGATGTGCTCAGCCATAGCGGAAATGTGCCGTGCCGAGGTACCTGACGCGATGATCAAAAAGTCGGCCATGCTGGACTTGCCGGCAAGATCGATCACAACCACGTCCACGGCCTTGACGTCGTCAAGCGTGCGCTTGATTACATTGACGACGGCTTCGGCCGAAGAGGCTGTGTTAATTATCGGAAGGATGGTGCCGCCTCCTTGTCATCGCCGCTCCATGGTCATCATCGTCTCCCGCGCTTCCATGCTTTGCCGCTCTGCTGCGCCGGCCCGCGCCTTGGCTCGATCGACGTCCGATACGGCCCGCCGTGCGCGAATCCGGGTCGCGGACGCCGCGTGCGGGCGAATATTCAAAAAGACCCAGGCTGGCGGCGGCATTGTTACGATCGATCGAGCCAGCGGTTCGACGACCCGTGCATCGGCGAAGACCCGCGCCGATCGTGCAGTCAATGCCAGTTTAGAGTATGGCGGGCGCGAAAATACGGCAATGGGTATCAAGCGAAAAAGCCGCTTCCAATCCTTCCAACCGCTCACCTGCTGCAGGTTGTCGGCGCCCATGAGCCAGACGAAGCGGCACTTCGGAAAGCGCGGCAGCAGAAGGGCGAGCGAATCGGCGGTGTGTGCGGTGCCCAGGCGACGCTCCACGTCGGTTACGCGAATCCGTGGATGGCGCGCGACCCGGGTGGCCGCTTTCAGCCGCTCGTCGAACGGCGCCATTTCGCGCGTGCTCTTCAGCGGGTTTTGCGGCGTAATCATCCACCAAACTTCGTCGAGGCGAAGTCGCTTCAGCGCCAGCATCGAAATGTGGCGATGTCCCTCGTGGGCGGGGTTGAATGATCCGCCGAGAAGACCGATCCGCCGCGCGGCCAAGGCTTCACGCCCGGACACGAAGGGACATATGACGTCGCAAATCGTCTGTCCGCGCGAAACGGGGACACTTCAAGGGCGGCATTGGCCACCACCCCTGACGATGTATTTGAAACTGGTGAGTTGTTCCACGCCGACAGGTCCACGGGCGTGCAGCTTTCCCGTGGCAATACCGATTTCTGCCCCCATGCCGAACTCACCGCCATCGGCGAATTGTGTTGATGCGTTGATCATCAAGATGGCGCTGTCAATGGAGCCAACAAAACTCTCCGCGGCAATAGGATCCTCAGTGATGATTGCGTCGGTATGGTGCGAAGAATGCCGGTTTACATGGCGAATGGCCTCGTCGAGGTTCTCGACGATTTTCACCGAAAGGATCGTATCCAAATACTCCGTATCCCAATCCCGCTCGCTTGCCGGCACTACGCGGCAATCGATCGCCCGCGTCGCCGCGTCGCCGCGAACCTCGCAGCCGGAGGTGATGAGATCGCTGATAATATCGGGCAGAAGTGCGGGGGCCACATCTTGATCAATAAGTAAAGTTTCGGTGGCACCGCAAATGCCCGGGCGCCGCATCTTGGCGTTGAACACGACTCGGCGTGCCATCTCGTGATCCGCTTCGGCGTGCACGTACGTATGGCAGATGCCGTCCAGGTGCTGGAACAGCGGCACCTTGCTTTCGGCGGTAACGCGCTCGATCAGAGAGCGCCCGCCTCGCGGCACGATAACGTCGATGCAGGTGTTCATCTTCAGCATCTCACCAACTGCGGTGCGGTCGGTGGTTGGCACGAGCTGGATACTGGTGTCCGGCAGGCCGGCAGCCATGAGTCCTGCCGTCAGGCATTCGGAAATCACCGAAGCACTGAGGAAACTTTCCGATCCGCAGCGCAAGATCGCCGCATTCCCCGATTTCAGGCACAGGCCGCCGGCGTCGGCGGTGACGTTCGGGCGGGATTCGTAAATTACCCCGATGACGCCGATGGGCGTGCGAACACGCGCGATATGGAGTCCGTTGGGCCGGTCCCACTGCGCGATCGTCGTGCCAACCGGGTCAGGCAGAGCGGCGATCTCGTCGAGGCCACGCGCCATCGACTCAATGCGTTCGGGCGTCAGGTGAAGTCGGTCAAGCAGCGTCGTCGCCAAGCCCTTCTTGCGGCCGGCTTCAACGTCGCGGTCATTGGCCGACAGGATGTCGCGAAAGCGTGCCCGGATGTTCATCGCCGCCTGGCGAAGCGCTTGGTTCTTCGCGTCGCTGGCAGCGAGCGCGAGGACGCGAGCCGCCTTGCGGGCCGACGTTCCGATATGGTGCATCAGCCGTCGCAGGCTGTCCTCGCCGGGCACGACGGCACCGACGGCAACATCGGCAGTGAGCGTGGTCATTGACTGTTCTCTCGGTGCAAAGCCAGATCGCCTCGATGGATCAGTTCATCTCGACCACGGTAGCCGAGGCACGCCTGTATTTCACGGGTTTTGTGACCGATAATGAGACGCGCGTCAGCCGATGAGTAGGCGCAGAGGCCCCGCCCGAGTTCCCGTCCGTCTGCGGTGCGGACGATAACGGCAGCACCCTTACCAAACGTGCCCTCGATCGCGACGACACCGGCCGGCAGCAGACTCTTTCCGTGGGCGAGAGCCGCCTCGGCACCGGTATCGACAACGAGCACGCCCGCCGGCTTCAAGGTCCCGGCGATCCACCGCTTGCGTGCGGCTTGCGGGCTTGCGGCAGATGGGAACCAGGTGCAGCGCGCGCCGTCTTCAATACGCGCGAGCGGATTGAGGGCGTGCCCATGCGCGATCACCATGCTGCAGCCGGCGGCGAGGGCGATGCGCGCGGCGGCAATCTTCGTGTGCATGCCGCCGCTGCCAACTCCCGATCGAGGATCACCGGCCATCTTGTCGATCTCCGGGGTGATCTCGTTGACAATGTCGAAGAAACGCGCATCGGGATCGGTGTGAGGGTCGGCGGAATAAAGGCCGTCGATGTCGGAAAGCAGCACCAGGAGATCGGCTCCGACCATCGCCGCCACGCGCGCGGCGAGGCGGTCGTTGTCGCCGAAACGGATCTCGTCCGTCGCCACCGTATCGTTTTCGTTGATCAGCGGCACGGCACCGAGCCGGAGCAGCATCTCCAACGTGTTCCGCGCATTAATGTAGCGACGGCGGTCCTCACTATCGTCAAGCGTTAACAGCACTTGCGCGACGGTGATCTCGTGCCTGGCGAGAACCTCCTGATATGCATGAGCGAGACGGATCATCCCGGTCGCCGCCGCGGCCTGCTTTTCGTCGAGTCGCAAAACGCCCGCGCCCAGCCGAAGATGGCGACGCCCGACGGCAATGGCGCCCGAGGAAACAAGAACCACCTCCTGACCGCGCGCTCGGCATCGGGCGAGGTCAACGGCGAGAGCTTCGAGCCACATGCGCCGGATAGCGCCGCTGCGCTCGTCGGCGAGCAGGGCCGAGCCTATCTTTACCACCAGCCGCCGGTAGCCGCTAAAGGTCGGCAGCCCCCCCCACCCTGTTGTCGGGTTTGCGGTCGAGGCCGTTGTCCTCAGACGAACCGTCCATGTGTTCAAGCTCGTTGCAATCGTGACAGCCGCGCGAATCCGCATCCGTAGCGTTGCACGTGCGTGGCGGCAGGCGTTCTGCCGCGTTCACGGCTCGCCTTCACGCGCCGTCAGTTCGCCGGTTTCACGGTGTGCCTGCACCTCGCCGGCGATCGCGGCAAGAAGAGATGCGATACCAAGGCCCGCCACACCGGAAATGCCGTAAATCGGGCTTTCGACGATGGCCGCCAGCGCTGCCGTTTTGACCGTGATCTCGTCTTCGGCGAGCGCATCGACCTTGTTCAGTGCAACGATCTCCGGCTTTTCGGTCAGACCATTGCCATACGCACAGAGTTCGCCTCTCACCGTATAATACGCGGCCACGACATCGTCCTGAGTGCCATCGACGAGGTGGACAAGCACCCGACAGCGCTCGATGTGCCCAAGAAAGCGCGTGCCGAGCCCGACACCTTCATGCGCGCCTTCGATCAGGCCCGGGATGTCGGCGAGGACGAACTCGCCATCGCCAACGGCGACCACGCCAAGGCTCGGATAAATGGTCGTAAACGGATAGTCGGCGATTTTGGGCCGGGCCCGCGAAACGGCGGCGAGAAACGTCGATTTGCCGGCATTTGGCAGACCGACCAAACCGGCATCGGCCAACAGCTTCAGCCGCAGGACGATCCAGAACTCTTCGCCCGGGCCACCTGGAATGGTCCGGCGCGGCGCGCGGTTGGTCGACGATTTGAAGCGGGCGTTGCCGACACCGCCGGAACCGCCCCGGGCGAGCACGATGCGCTGATCGGGTTCGACGATGTCGGCAAGCAGGGTCTGCCGGTCCTCGGCAAAGATCTGTGTGCCAACCGGAACAATCAGCTCGACGTGCGTACCGCGCGCGCCGGTGCGATTCTGTCCCTCGCCGTGGTGCCCGCGCCCGGCCTTGAAGTGCTGGCGGTAGCGGAAGTCGATTAGGGTATTGAGGTCAGCCGATGCTTGGACCACGACGCTGCCGCCGTCGCCGCCATCTCCCCCGTCAGGTCCGCCGAATTCGATGAACTTCTCGCGCCGGAACGACAAGCAGCCATCTCCGCCGTCGCCGCTTTTAACCAGGACCTTGGCTTCGTCAAGAAAGCGCACGCGATGGGTTCCGCCGATGCCGCTGGCCTGAGCTTGGGAAGCCTCCGGCTTTCGCCGCTACGCCATCCTATGTCAAGACCGGCCGCCAAGCCCCGTTGCAAGCCCTGCAGACAGTGGCCGTGTGCCTGCGATCAGCCGATCGGATCAACGCTGATAAACTTGCGCCCCTGTGCGCTCCGCCGGAATGTGACGCGCCCTTCGGTGATGGCGAAGATCGTATGATCGCGACCCAGGCCAACACCCTCACCCGGATGGAATTGGGTGCCTCGCTGGCGGACAATGATGTTGCCGGGAATGACCCGCTCGCCGCCGAACTTCTTGACGCCGAGTCGCTGAGCGTTGCTATCGCGACCGTTGCGCGAACTGCCGCCGGCTTTCTTGTGTGCCATTCCGTTCTACTCCTGCAACGCCGGTTCGAGAACAGGCGCCGCTGCCTCCACCGAGACGGCATTTTCGTCAATCTCCGCTTGTTCGGAGATCGGCGCAGCGGCTGCCAACTCACTGGCATCGCCGGTCAGGCTGATGCCAGCAATGCGCAAGGCGGTCAAATCCTGCCGATGGCCTCGAGTGCGGCGTGAATTCTTCCGGCGCCGTTTCTTGAACACGATCAACTTCGGGCCGCGTGTCTGTCCGAGCACTCGAGCGAACACCCGCGCTTCTCCTGGGACGGATGCGCCGACCAAGGGCTCCTTGCCGTCTTCGGCCAGCATCAAAATCTGATCGAAAGCGACGAGATCGCCCGTCTCGACCGCGAGCCGCTCCACGATGATGCGGTCATCCTCGGCCACACGATGCTGTTTACCGCCGGTACGTATCACTGCGAACATGCTAAGCCACGAACCCAACAAAAGCCTGCCCCCCAACGCGGCTCGCCGGAGGAGAGGCGGACTATATCCGCTCTTACCCGCCTGTCAACGGCCGCGTTCGCCCGCGTAATCTCGGGGACTGGCCTCCGGCAAGACATTGCCTGGTCGGCGTTGCTGTCTGCGAATGGCGTTAATCGTTCACGGTGAGCAGGCGAGGGTCGCCTATGCGGGTCCCCGCGCAGGACACACAAAGTCGTAGTGGCGATGTGCGGTTGCCGCGAGGCTTCCGCTCCGGTCCAACTCACCGCGTACCGACAAGAGATGCGATGGGGGCGGGGGAGAGGGCCATCGGCTGCTGGAAAGGATTGCCGTGGATAAGAATAATCGCGGCAGTCGGCGCCGAAGCGGTGGCGAACAGCAGAACGGCGAGGATTTCGGCGCGAGGCTGATCGACGTGCACCATGGTGATCGAGACCATGGTCAGGAATCCGAGAAATGCCATCCCAAGCCATTTCAACGGGTTGACATGGGTCTGGCTGAGCGCGATGCGCAGGTCGCGTGAGCTGCGCGCCTGGATCGCCTGCTCAAGCATGCGCGAATGCACGCTCGGATTCAGTGCCGCTGCAACTGGCCTCGAGGACAGGTAAGACAGGAGTGAATCGAGCGCGTCTCCTACCTCCTGGCTGCTCTGGCGACGCGCAAGCATCGGCCATTCCACATTAGCGGTAAGGCTCGCGTAGGCCTCGACGGCCGCCCGCAACCTGCTCCTCTCTTCTTCAGGGAGCTGGCTCGCGAGATCGATGATCGTCCTGAGGTTTCCCGCTTCCTGGAAGACCGCCGTCGTCGCCCGGTCGTGAGCGATCCAGGTATCGTTGGCGAGGAAGGCGAGATTAAGGGCGAACAGAACGTTGATGACAGTGAGAAAATTCTGCGCGATGCCGCGAAAGGTCTTGATCCGGTCGGCAAATACCGATCGCTGCGCCAGCCATAGCAGAAACGACGCTGCCCCGTATGTGCCGATGAGGACGGCAACAGCAAAGACGTACTGATCATGTGGACCGATTGCGCTTGGCATATCTCGTGCGGCAACTCGTGCTCGGTGGTCGGATCTCGATTGAGTCGGGCGCAAAGGTACGCCGATGAGCACAACCAGCCCGTCGGCGCACCGATGCCGCGAAGAGGCGTTTAAGGAGCCGATGCTATTGCGGGAGTCCGTTGAGTGCGTACATGGCGAGCAGCAGACGGCTCGGACGACCGCCCCAGTCACCAAACCACTTGTCATACACTTGAGCGATCTGCCCCGACCGATAGAGCTGTGCCAGCGCGCCGTCGGCGACGACGCGGAAATCGGCGTCGTTGCGGCGCACGACGAGCGCATAGGGCTCGTACGTAAATAATTCCGGCGCGAGCATAAACTTGGTCGGATCCTTGGCAGCACGAGCGAGGCCAATCAGGACGATCTGATCGCCCGCGTGCGCATCGACTTCGCCCTTGCTCAACAGCTTCATCGCCTCGCCATGGTCCTTGACGGTCACAACCTTGGCTTCGACGAGGCTCTGTTTCAGCCGCTCACGCAGCGTTGTTTCCGTGGTTGTGCCTTCAACGACCGAAACACGCTTGCCTGCGAGGTCACCGACACTCTGAATCGTCGACCCCGCGGGTAAAAGCAGGCTCGCTCCGGTTATGAAGGTCATATTGGTGAAATCGACCTTTTCCTGGCGCGAGATCGTGTGTGTCGTATTGCCGCATTCGATGTCGACGGTTCCATCAGCAACTTTGTCGAGCCGCTCATCCGCGCCAAGCATGACGTATTTGACTGTGATGTCGGAGCGTCCCAGGCGCTCCTTCACCGCCTCAACGATACGCAAGCACAGGTCTACAGAGTAGCCAGCCGGCTGCTTGCTCTTATCGACAAACGAGAAGGGCGGTGAATCTTCGCGGTGGCCAAGGACAATCGTTCCCGAATCGTTGATCTTTTGCAATGTTCCAGTCAGTTCCTGAGCAAGTGCCGGAGAGACCAAGTTTGCGGCCAGTGCTGCCGCGAAGAGCATCCGTTTCATCGAACCCCCAAAAAAAAGGCCGTTCTCCGCCATGCGGTCGGCCAGTTATGGATGGGACAGCTTAGGGAACGATACCGGCGACGTCGATGCCAAACCACTTCTCGGAAAGACGCGTCAGTGTGCCGTCATCGCGCATCGCTTGGACAGTCTCACCGATGCGGACGGCAAACTCGGGATCGCCTTTGTCAATCGCGATAGCCACCGGCTCGAAGAATAGGAAACCCGGGACCATGCGGATTGGCGCACCCTTGTTGATGTCGTCCTCCGCAAGGCCAAGAGATGTGACGATCGCATCGACCTTATGTCCGACCAGGGCCCCGACAACATCTGCACGCGTCGCATAAAGGCGGATCTTGGGATCGTTGATCAGGTAGGTAACGGCGGTCGAGTTGTCATAGATGACGAGATTCTGACGTAGGTAGTTCTCAAACGTCGTGCCCTGACGCACGCCGATCACCTTTTTCGACGCATCCTGTGGTCGCTCGATCGTTTTGTCGTCTTTGCGAACGACGAGCGCTGCGGCATCGAAGCGATAGACTGCGGGGAAAATAAGAGACTGCTCGCGCTGTTTCGTCGGTGTGACGGATGCTGCGGCAAAGTCCCATTTGCCGTCCCAGTGACCGGCGAGAATCTCGTTCCACCCGGGGCTGACGAAGCGCACCGGCAACCCCAGACGTCGCGCGATCTCGCTCGCCACGTCAACATCGAAGCCGGTATAACCACCGGCCTCAGTCTGACTGGACAGCGGCATCTGATCAGGTGCCGGTGCGGCGGCAACGGTGAAGTAGCCACGCTCCTGCGCACGCCGCAAAACGTCGTCGGCGTGGGCGGGCGCGGCGTATTGAACGAGCGTGGCGAAGAGCCAGATAAGTAGCACGGATCGCATGCGTCCTCCCTCCTTGCGCCGGACCGGACGGCGAACGATCCGGATCTCAATGGTGTTTGGCACGCCGGTAGGTGTTCGGCAAGGGCAGAAGCACGTACTAGGGTCTGTGGACATTCATGTGATCGGTGGGGATTGAACGAACCCGGTGTCGTGGGAGTGGGGTGATCGGTTAGCGGGGGCGGCTCCCGTCTGGGAGGATTACGGCGTGTTGAAGCCCGATCCTCAGACAGGAGCACCGCGATGGCCGAGATGAGCCCTCTGCGCCGCCGCATGGTCGAGGACATGACCGTCCGCAATCTGTCATTGGCGACGCAACGATCCTATCTTCACGCGGTCAGCAAGTTCAGCGGCCACTTTGGTCGCTCGCCGGACCAGCTTGGCCTGGAGGACGTGCGGGCGTTCCAGGTCCATCTGGTGTCGACCGGCATTTCGTGGCCGGCGCTGAACCAGACGGTGTGTGCGCTGCGGTTCTTCTACGGCGTCACGCTGGGGCACGGTGAGATCCCGGAGCGCATCCCTTATGCACGCGAGCCGCGCACGCTGCCGGTGGTGCTGAATGCCGATGAAGTGGTGCGCTTTCTCGAGGCGGTGCCGAGCCTGAAGACCCGCGTGGCGTTGACGACGGCCTATGCGGCGGGGCTGCGGGCGTCCGAGGCGGTCGGTCTGAAGCTTGCTGATATCGACAGCGCGCGGATGGTGATCCGGGTCGAGCATGGCAAGGGCGGCAAGGACCGCACCGTCATGCTGTCGGCCCAGCTTCTGGGCATCCTGCGCACCTACTGGCGTCTGGCCCGGCCCAGCCACTGGCTGTTCCCCGGCCGCGATGAGACGAAGCCGGTCGACGTCCAAGTGCTGCACGCGGCCTGCCGCTCCGCCTGCGCCGCGGCCGGACTTGCGAAGCGGGTGACGGTGCACACGCTGCGGCACAGCTTCGCCACCCACCTGCTGGAGAACGGCACCGACACCCGCATCATCCAGGTGCTGCTTGGCCATGCCAACCTGTCGAGCACGGCGCGCTACACGCGGGTCTCGAACGGCCTGATCCGGCATACGCAGAGCCCGCTCGACCGCCTCACGCTGGAGGTCGTGCCGCCCGCCTGATCCGGCCGCGCGATGGCGGCGACATGGGAAGTGGCGGATGTCTTCCGCCGCCACGGCGAGGCCTATCGGCGCATGCATCACGCTCACCTCGGCCGGGTCGAACGGCGGGTGATCAGCGCCATCACGCTGTGCCGGACGGCGGCGCTGGGCGGCCATGCCGAGAGCTGCGCCGACTGCGGCTTCGTTCGTCGCCTCCGCGATCTGCGGCGCGTCGAATGAGTGGTCTATGCGAAGCCGCCGTTCGGTGGCCCGGAACAGGTGCTGGCCTATCTCGGTCGCTACACCCACCGCGTCGCCATCGCCAATTCGCGCTCGGTCGAGGTGACGGGCAGCGACGTCGCCTTCCGCTGGAAGGACTATCGCCACCACGGCAAGGCGAAGCTGATGGTTCTCGCTGCCGATGAATTCATCCGCCGCTTCCTGCTCCACACCCTGCCGGACGGCTTCCATCGCATCCGCCATTACGGCTTCCTCGCCAATCACCAACAGGCAGCAAAGCTGGCGCTCCGCCGCGAGCTGCTGGCCGCCTCGCCGACGGTCGATCCCGAGACCAAGGTCCCACCCGAGCAGAAGCAACTTACAAGCGCGTTCGATCGCTGCCCCTGCTGCGGCGGCCCGATGATCACCTTCGCCATCCTTCTGAGGCCGCCGCCGCAACCCTCGTTCCGGCAGGACACTTCATGAGTGGCCGCCACCCTTGCTGCCCCGCCTGTCCAGCACCGATGCTGCCGTGTGCCGGCACCCATCGTCTTGCCCAACAACCGTTCCGGCAGCACCAGGTCCGGCGCGGCGCCCCACGAAACCCCGGTTCAGCTCACTGCTGCCACCAACCGCCCGGCGTCGCCGGCCTCGACCGCGCCGGATCGATCCCCATGCCGAGCCGCCCGAAAGCGGTCTCGGACCACCAGACGCAGCAACAATCCCCATAGCTCGGCCATCCGCGGGTTCGTTCAATCCGGCTTCGATGAGGTCGCGCCGGCGCACGCCGAAGACCTCGTCCGCGACCTCACAGAAGCCTCCAGATTCACGCGAGGTTAATTTTCTGATTCAAGCTGCGTGCTGGGGATGGAGGCCAGCATGCATGGGTCTGGGACTTTCGATGGATCTGCGCCGCCGGGTGATCGCGGCGATCGAGGATGAAGGACTGAGCTGTCGCCAAGCCGCGGCGCGGTTCGGCGTTGCGCCATCGACGGCGATCCGGTGGCACGCGCGACGGCGCAAGACGGGGGATTTTGCGCCGAAGCCGCAGGGCGGCGACAAGAATTCGCACCGGATTGAAGCGCAGGCGGGCTTCATCCTGGGCCTGTGGAAAGAGCAGCGTGACATCACGCTGGTCGAAGTGCAGCGTCAGTTGGCCGAACGGGGCACGCCGGTCGGCATCGGTACCGTCCACCGTTTCTTCCAGCGCCGCGGCATCACGCGCAAAAAAGACCGACACGCGACCGAGCAGGACCGTGCGGATGTCCTGATGCGCCGGCTGGCATGGTTCGAGGCGCAGCCCGATCTCGATCCGGACCGCTTGGTGTTCATCGACGAGACCTGGGCGTCCACCGCCATCGCACGCACCCATGGCCGCGCCCCTGCGCGGTGAACGGCTGCGCATAGGCGTGCCGTTTGGCCACTGGAAGACGACGACGTTCGTCGCCGGTCTGCGGCTGTCGGGCATCGTCGCGCCCATGGTGCTGGACGCCCCGATCAACCAGCGGGCCTTCGATGCCTATGTCGACCAGATCCTCGTGCACGAGCTCAAGCCAGGCGACATCGTGATCATGGACAATCTCTCAAGCCACAAATCGCCCGCCGTCCGCACGGCGATCAAAGCCGCCGGCGCTGAGTTGCGGTTCCTGCCCCCCTACAGCCCGGACTCCAACCCGATCGAAAACGCGTTCGCCAAGCTGAAGCCCCTGCTCCGAAAAGCCGCCGAACGCACCGTCGACGGCCTCTGGCGCACCATCGGCTCGCTCATCGATCTATTCACACCAGCCGAATGCGCAAACTTCTTCACCCCCGCAGGATATGAGCCAGAGTGAGTGGAAACCGCTCTAAGTGATTGAAAACTGGCGCGCCGGAGAGGATGAAACTGGGCACTCGTATGTCATTGTAGGCGCTTTATAATTTTGGCGACGATCACGATGGTTTGCTCCGGCTACGGTCGCGTCCACCCTTCGGCCAGCTTTTCAATGACCTTCTCGAACCAGTTTTCGTACCAGTACCAGGTCTTTGCGACCATGACCCCGTAGCCCTTGGCGGGCTTCCGCGCGTCCAATTGCTTGGCCAGCAGCGTGTGGTCGTAGATCGTGAAAGCCGGGTGGCCGGCGGCTTTGACCTTCGACACGATTTCGGTCGGCAGGTATTTCGGTCGCTCGACCTCCTTCAATAGCACGCGCTCGACGGCCTCCGCCTCGGGCGAGCCGGGCTTGATGAACTCTACGGCAAGGTCGGCCTTGGCAGCCTTGCCGGAAACTTTCGGCACGAAGGCCACGCGGTAGCGGAATTTCTGGTCCAGCTGTTCCTCGTCCGACAAGCCGTTGTGGAAATTGTCCATGGCCGTCGCGATATGCGCCGGCAGGTCAGCCCCGATCAGCCCGGCGCGTTGCGCTCCGTCGAAGGTCACAAACTGGAGGGCAATCGGCAACCGCTTTTCCAGCGCGAACTCCTTGCCGAATAGCGCCTTGATGGCGTCGTTGAAATTGATACAGCAGGCTTGGAGTTTGGCGCTCAGGGCATCGTCAATCCTGTTTGTCGACCGGTGCTCGATCTCGTGCCTAATCTCGGTCAGGAATTTCAGATTGTTGACCACACCTTTTTCCAGCGGGCATTTCCCGTGCGCCAGGCACTGGCTGAGTTCCCAATATTTATCTGCACCGCTTGGCGTTTTGTCGACGGCACCGCCCTTCTTGTGCCGGTAGTCGATACCTTCCCGTTTGTAATAAGCGTGCAGAAGGTAGGTCCAAGCGATGATGCTGGTAACAATGAACAGTTCGGCGCGAAAATAGAGCCCGGCACTGTTGAACGTGTGCACGGCAGCGATCATCGCCTCGCGGGCCTTCACGAGCAGCTCGTCCCCCTGTAGGTGCAGGCCGGTCGCCGGATCGATGTCGGGCCAGGCCTCCAGAAAGGCGTCCAACTCTGCGTCCGAGGCCGCTTTGACGGTCTTGTGTTTTGCACCATCGCGTATCTCCGAGATGCGCGCGTGATTGATAGAACGCGTGGGCCGGGAGAAATATGCTTGGATATCCTGCGGCACGTATTTGCGTGCCAGCATCGCTTTCACGATCGCGACTTCCCATTTCTCAAGCGTATTGCCCAGTCTGCGCGCCAACTCTGATTCCCTCCACGTCTCGGCTGAAAGAGCAATAACGTTACGGGAGCCAGAGTCCTACTGGCGCTGCACAGGTTTTGCTCGACGATCGGAAGGTTGTGGAAAGTCAGCCTCCGGCTCAACCTCGACGACGTAGTCGTGGAACACCGGCTGCTCCAAGCTTGTCAGCACTTCGATGCGGGTCCGCGGTGCGGGCAGGCCGCGCCCGTCTGCGATCATGCCCTCGACATGCAGCGCGAGCGCATCGGGCAGGCTGGCCTTGGCGTCATCCACTGTGTCGCCCATGGCGAAGCACGCTCCGAAGTCGGGCACAGTGGCGAGATATGGCTTCCCGCGCTCCTTGAGAATGACGGCGACGTAGCGGCGGCTTTGATTGTTCATGGCGTTACCTCCTTATTGTTGCTTTTTATCGTGATCGACCTCGTCCGGGACCATGGGAAGGATTCTGCTCTTTCCGCCTCGCTTCCGATAGCAGCTCCGCAACACGCGCGCGGCGTTCCTCACGGCTGTCGCGCGTCAATTCGTCCGCCGTCTGGCGGATTTCGTTTTCGTGCTGCCGAACCTGCGCTTCCCGCACAAGGTCTTCTGCCCGCGCCGCGCTCACCAGGTCGCGGATCAGGCTGCGCCGTTCCCGCGCATCGATCAGGTCGAGCGCGCTCGCGCGCCGGTCAATGTCGCGGCGCTCGCGCTCGTTGCGGCGGTCCAGCGCCTCAGTCTCCAGCCGGTGGCGCTCGGCGGCGTTGATCGCCGGATTGCGGCGCAACGGCAGAATGACCGAACGCAACGCCGGCACGCGGTCGAACAGCGCGAAGACCTTGCCGGCGATACGGTTGAAGAGCCGGTCCTGCTCGGCCTTGTGGGCGGCATGCAGTGACAAACGTTCGGCGCGGTGCGTGACTTCCAAGGCCTGACGTTTCGCGTCGATCGCGCGGCGGCGGCGGGCTTCCTGCTTCGCGGCAAGATCGGCAGCCGATTTCGCGCCACGGGCGCGGGCCTGTTCCCGCAGGCGCTCGGTGAACGCCTTTTCGCGCTGCGTCTGTTGTGCTTGCGCCTGTTCGATTGAAGGCAGGGCTTCCGGCGGCAGGGTTTCCAGCCGGGCCTTCACGTCGCGGGTTTTGACGCCGTCGATCTGTCGGGCAAGGGCATGGACATGGCCCGCCCGGTCCACGACGACATGGGCGCGGCGCTCGCCCTGGGCCAACACATAGCCTGCACGTTCCAGTCCGGCGCGGAAGGATTCCGCACTGTCGGACGAGCGGTAGAGCGTGGTGATGGCATCACGCCGGGCCTCGGGCGTGATCCCACTGGCCTCCGCCATAGCCTTCTCGGCGAAGCTGATTTCGGGCGTTTTCTCAAAACGCGCGTCGCCCCGATCCTCAGCCAGACCGGGGGGAAGCTGGAGGCCATAGGCGTGGGCCAGCTCGCGGGCGCAGGTGCGCAACTTCATGCGGTCATGGCTGATCGGGATAGCCTTCATGGTGTCAATGTCGGTACGCGACCAGACGACATGCGCGTGCTCGCGTCCGTCTTTCACATGGAAGACGATGGCGCGCGGTTGTCCGGTCAGCCCGAGCTTATCCTCGATATGATCGATGGCCGCCATGTACTGCGCCCGCGATAGCGGAGCGGACGGATTGATCGACAGGCTGTAGAGCGGTTTCTGCGCACGGGTTCCGGCCGCCACGGCCTCGAACTCGGCTAACGTGCCGTGGAGATCATCCGCCACCGCCCCGCGCACGGACGCAATCTCGATCCGCTCATTGTCATATTCGTTCGACAGATGAGTGGCGAGGTCGCGTCCGCCTGTGCGCTGGCTGCCTTTGAGGATCATGGCGCACGTCCCATGGCCTCGAAGCAGACAGTGCGCATCTCGGCAATATCGCGGAGCGCGGCGGCAACGGTCGGCTCGGCCGGGTCGAGTTGCCCCGCCAGAGTAGCGGCGCGTAGCGTCTCCGCGATCCGACCGAGATTGCCGAGAAGACGGGCAGCCGTTTCATGGCTGACCGTGGGCCGACGAACGGCACGGTCAAGCGACCGGTTCAACGCTGCGGCACGCAGGTAGGAAGCCACGGGGACACCCGCGCGATCGGCCATCAGGCGGATCGCCTCGGCTTCCTGATCGTTGAACCGCGCCGTTAGCGTCGTTTGACGCTGGCGGGTATCGCTGCCGCTTGCCACGTTCGGCCTCCTTTCGCGCATCCAGGGACGCGGTATCCCTGGCCGGTTCCAGCGCCGGGGCGCTGGTGCATGGGCGGTCCGGGAGGGAGAGGCATGTCTTCCTCCCGGTCGATGGGTGTCCAGAGGGAGAGCGAAGTCTCCTTCTGGTCCGGTGCAGCGGGATACGCTGCGATCGCTCGCACAGGCTCAATGCCGGTGGCGGGCGATATGCCGGGGGATGCAACGGGGGGCGGCTCAAAGCTCCCCTTGCCAAGATGGCGCGGACTCTCCGCGCACATCTTGCAACCCACCTTAATGTTAAGATTAATTGTCCGGGAACAAGATTAGGATCAGCTTAAGACCCGCCCGGATTGCATGCTCCTGTATGTTCAGGGGCCGAATGCGATGACTTTACAACAATATAGTGCCGTTGGTCAAATTCTGGTCACTATGACGACTGCATCTTTTCTTCGGCCTCGGCGATATAGTCAGACAGCTCGTCATCCACCCGGCACCGGGCAGCGATGACAGTGGGCCAACGACCGCGCCCATCCGGTTTGATCGTTGCACCCCAGTCCTCAACCAAGATTCGAACCATCGGCAAATTGTTGGTGCCCAGAGCGATATGCAGCGCGGCAAGTCCGGTCTGCGGGTCCGTCGCATTCACGTCGGCCCCGTCGTCAAGCGCCGCGATGGCACTGTCCGGATCGGCGTTATAAACGGCTCGTAACAGGGCATGATCGAGTTCTTCGGCGGCGGTCTTATCGTCGGGCCGGGTCTTGCGTGCCTGCTTTGGTGCAGCGCCGGTCATATCGTTTCCCCCCCGGCGGCGCGCTCGAAAATCAAGCGATCCGCGCGGAACAGGTTTGGGCCGACCGTCGGGCGCTCATCGAGCGCGCTGGTGCTTTCGTGGCCATAACCGACCAGCGGAAACGGGTTCTCCGGGCTGAGCCAGTAGAGGCGCGGCGTTCCTGTCAATGTGTTGCGCATGAAGGCGAACAGCGCGCCCGCCGGTTGAAACAGGACGCCTTCATATAGCCGACGCGCTGTTTGCCCGGCTGAAACCGATTTTGTCCGGCTCCAGTTGCTCACGACCTCCCGCACCGCACCGAACGGTCGCGCCGGCAGGGTTTCGACGGTCAGCGTCGAGAAGGGGACCCAGTGGTCAAAGCCGTCGGCCTTGATGCCGATGCCCTTCACCGCTGGCTCCGCCCGTCCGGCGTAGCGGCCGAATAATTCCGGCGTGAGCGCCTGCCAATCCGCCTTGTCCGGCATCACGCCCATGAATTGCACCAGCGCCTCGCCGAGCGATGCCAGCGGGTCGTCGTCCGGCAGGTCCGCCGCGAAACGGTGGCAAAAGCGAACCATGATGTCATTGGAGCGGTGCGTGTCGGCGAGGAAGCGTTGCAGCGTCTTCAGCGGCAAGTGGTCGAGCCGGATATCATTGGCTTCGGCAACCAGCTTTTGCAGGGTCGGCACGCCGATCCGGTTTTCCTCCATATAACGCAGCAAGGTGCGGCGTATCCGTTCCCGGTCCGCCTGATCGAACCGGGTCTGTTGCCATGCCGCTGCCTGTGCCTCCGCCATATGACCAGCCTGTGCCCAATACCGCCGGGCGGTATGCAAGCAAACTCCGCCCCGTCGATTGTCATATTGCACGAAAGAAAAGGCGGTTACAGCATCATGTCCGATTCCAACAAATCTCCGTCCAGTATCCCGGCGTTCGTCCTCGGTGCTGCATTCTTCTATTTCGCCAGCCTGTCCCCGGAGGGCGCACCCCAATGGTTTTTCGGAATACTGGGCGCGCTATCCATGTTGACCGGCCTGAACCGATTGAACCAGAACCTGGATCAGGACCGCAAGATCGAGGCCGCGAACACCCCGAGCGGCAATTTTGGCAGCGCGCGTTTTGCGAACAAGCGCGAATGCGCCGCCGCCGGTCTCGACGATCCGAACGGTCTCTTCCTCGGCACGCATGAGGGGGAGATGCTTTTCCACAATGGCAAGGCGCACCTGCTGACCGTCGCGCCCGCGCGCACCGGCAAGGGCATCTCGGTCGTCACGCCCAATCTCCTCCATTGGGGGGGCAGCATATTTGTGACCGATCCCAAAGGGGAGCTAGCCGGAATGACGGCGCGCCACCGCGCCGAACTGTGGAACCAGAAGGTCTGCATCCTGAATCCCTGGGGGCTGCATGGTTTGCCGCAGCACCGCTTCAATCCGCTGGCGGTGCTGGTCGATCTCTATAACGACGAAGCCCTGCGCCGCAGCCTCACCGGCGAAGTGCGCGACCTGGCGCTGCAATTGGTGCCGGAACCGGAAGGGGAGGCGAAGAACCGGTTTTTCCGGGAAGGCTCCCGCAAACTCCTGCGGGCGCTGATGCTCCATATGGCGACACGCGATTGCCCGGAGCGCTGCACCCTCCCTGAACTGTGGCGCATGTTGCAAAGCACGGCACATCTGGAAGAGGCTATCACCAGCATGGCGCTGTCGGACGCGCTGGACGGCGTGATCGCCGATCTTGCCGAAGACGTGGCCCGCTTGATGGCGAACAATGCCGAACAATTCGGCGACTTCCGGGAAGGCGCGGTGCAGGCCGTTGATATTTTCGAGCCGTCGGGCTGGCTGGCCGATAGCGTCAGCGCTTCGGACTTCAGCTTCGCTGAACTCAAAAGCCGACCGACCACCATCTATCTCGTCATTCCTCAGGACGAAATCGGCACGCACGGGGCATGGCTGGGACTACTGGCCCGCCAGGCCATTGATGCCGTCGCCCGCCAGCACGGCAACGAGCAAGTGTTGTTTCTGCTCGACGAAGCCTCGAACATGGGGCGCATTCACAATCTGACCGAAAGCCTGACCGCGCTACCCGGTCTCGGTGTGCGGGTGTGGATGATCGTGCAGGAACTGGCGGAGCTGCGCCGGGTCTATGGAAAGGAAGCCACCGCAACCATCATGTCGCAGTCGGAGGTGGTGCAGTTTTTCGCGGTTCAAAATCACGACCTGGCCAAGGAAATCTCGGCGGCGCTCGGCACGCGCACGGTCATCACCCACAATATCAATCTCGGCAGGACGATCGACGAAAACGCAGGCGAGAGCCGCAGCGAAACGGCGCGTCCGCTGATGTCGCCGGACGAAATCCGCATGCTGCCGCGTGATAAGCAAATTCTGTTCGTCCAGAACGCCCCGCCGATCCTTGCGCAGCGCGTGCCGTTTTGGAGCGTCAGGCCCTGGGGGGACTGGGCGGAGCATAATCCGGTCGAAGGCAATACGCCGCGCTCGAAGGCGACGTTTCGCATGAGATATCTGATCAACGGGGTCAAAGTCTGATGCAAACTTCGAAGGCGCTCAAATGCCGTGCTCGTCGGCCGCGCTCTCATAGGCTTCGATCAGATCAATCTCATCCAGCGCGGTCTTCTCCGGCACGATCATCACCCGCCCGGTAATCGAAATACCGGGCGGGATGAACACCACCAGCCCACCTTTCACTGACGACAGCGCCGTCCCTACCTTGTGCGGCTTATTGCGAGCCTTTCCCCTATATGTAAAAGACTCAAACACTATTACATCATATCGACTTGCTTGTTTTGATTTAATCTGCATATTTTTCTTTTTAGTTATTAATAAATATCAAGTATAATTAATAACATGAAATCTACATTATTCGCAGTCATTGTTTTCACTTTGTTTTATTGCCTGCCGTCAATGGCGATGGTCGCCTTTGCCGAGCCGCCGGCGAACAACATCGACCAAAATGGAAACGGATCGGCCCCGCGCCTCGCCATTGTCGAAGATCAGAAAAGCGCCGCGTTCCGCTTCATGATCGACGGGCAGGAAGTTGCCCGCCTCGACTCGGCCGGACTGTATGTCCGCGAGGGCATATCTCACGGCGGCGTGCTTACCGACTCCGAGCCAACGGACTTTGATGCTCGCATCACACAGGGAGCGAAAGCCAAGTGAAGCACGTTGCCCTTCTCATCGCGCTGACACTATCCATCGCGCTTCCTGCCAAAGCGCAGGAAACGTCCGGCAGCTTTACCGAAGGCTCGATCAGAATCGGCTACGACGACCGCACTTGCGATGCCAGTCTTGAAGGTTCACTGCGCTACAACAGTGGCGGTGATGCGGTCGAGGTTTGCAGCCCGTATAGGCCGAAAGCGATACATTTTGATGGCGTGAATGACTGGCTCAGTATTGATCACGACAATCTTTCCGGCATCGCTGATTCCAATAAATATACGATCAGCTTTTGGCTCAGACCGGCAACAGGCGGCTGTGACTTTTGCCGTATTTTTTCAATCTCCGATAACGGCGCTCTGGGTGGTTTAACGGAACGCTTCGTGCTCGTTATGGACGATGCTGATGCAAACAATATCTACGATATTGAAGTTTATTCAAATAAAGACCAGACAGGTAACACCTATTCCGGCCCGATTGCGGGATCAAATGAAATATTGGATGTCGGATCATGGTATCATGTTTTAATCAGCTATGACGGTACGCAGGGTTCCGATCCTGCGCGTCTTCGACTTTATATCAACGACTCCGATCAACAGGCATGGTCCGCAGGCGCTTTGACGGCCATGGTCGATTTTGCCAGTGATTTTTCGCCAAGCACGGGAACGGATGATCCCTTTGTCACTATTGGTGGGTTCTATGATGGCCCGTGGCAACTGATTCCTGCCGACCTGGCGGACTTCTGGTTCAATCCCGCTACGGCTTTTGACCTCACCAACGTTACAAATCGCCGTAAATTCATCGATGCCGCCGGGGGACCGGTTTATTTGGGCGCTGATGGCTCTTTGCCAACAGGAACAGCGCCTCTTTTGTTTTTGTCGGGGCCGCTTTCCGGCTGGCCTGCCAATAAAGGCACCGGCGGCGGCTTTATAAGCAACGGCACGTTGAGCAATGGTGCCTCGCCGCCCGGTGCCAGCACTTCTTATGAGTGGCGTTTTTGGGGACAATAATTTTGAAACGGTAATTATTACGTGGAAGGTGCGTTGTGACGCAGCAAGACAAAAAATATAAATGCAAACGGCCACCTTCTTTTTTGGTGATGGCTTTGTTTGTATTTCTTGTCTCAATCTTCGTGGCGAGGACAGCTTGGGCACAGGAAACGTCCGGCGGCTTTCTCGATGGCTCCATTAAGATCGGTTATGACAACCGCGCCTGCGACGCCGCGCTCGACGGTTCCATCCGCTACAACAGCAGCACGTCATGCGCCGAATTTTGTGACGGAACCGACTGGGTTTGCCCGGCGGGCGGCGGCGGATGCGCCGTTGGTGCGGTGGTCGATTCTGGATATTGTGGCGGGTCCATTAATGGCGATGACATCATTGTGCTTCCCACAGGATGCCCCGCTGGCGCGTCCGCGAGCGGGAGCTGCTCCGGCAATGACGTGTCAATCTGGTATCAGGGTGCAAACGCCGTGAATGGCACGATCACCCATCCTGCCGACGGGGACGCCGCGCAGGCAGCGGCACTGACAGCTGCGGTCGGGGACGATTCGTCGAACAATATCGCCGAGTATTGTGGGAGCATCACGATCGATGGGGCTAGCTGGAGGCCGCCTTCGACAGCCGAGATGGCGATCCTTATGAAGAATAAAGCGTCACTGACGGGGTCTGCTGCACTGACCATATCGGACAGCTATTGGACGGCAAGTTTGGCCGATGGCAGCAACGCATGGATCATAAATCAGGATGGCAGTATTTGGTGGGACAACTCCGCGTTTGTCAGCAACCTTATTCGCTGCGTTCATACGCAACCCCCGAGCGGCGGGGGGAGCGGTGCCGGCCTCTCCGGTCCCTCAGATTGTCCAAATATCGGCGACCTGTGCGCGGATGGCACGGTGTTCGCGGGCTGGCATCCGATCACGCAGGAACGGCTGTTCATCCCGAGCACTGATCAAGGGACGACAAGCAAATGGAAAACATCGACCGGCACAAACGATATCGCGACCGATTCAACTTATGATGGGCGTATCAACACCAATCAGGTGCCGAATGACGTGACGTTTCCTGCCTTCAAACTATGCAAGGATTTGGGAACAGGCGGGCATACCGACTGGTATCTGCCCTCCCAAGTAGAGGTATTCTATTTATGGTCCGTGCGCGGAGCAATCGAAGCAGGCGGAAATATTACCAATTTTCAGAATACTCACTACTGGTCTTCGACGGAGTACGATACTGACAGCGCGTGGCGGCAGAACTTCACCCTTGGCTACCAATTCAACGATACAAAACCCAGTGCCTACAGGGTGAGGTGCGTCAGGCGATGAGACAGTCAGTAAATATAGTTGCGTTTGTTATGTTGATGGTTATGTGGCCGCACTATTCGTTTGCCGACTGCCCTGTAGTCCCGAACGGCACCACAATTCTCACCCCTGAAACCCGGCGCGAAGGTGCGATCATCTACAATACGGACCATCACATTTTCCAGGGCTGCATAGGCAGTCAGTGGGTGGCACTGAACATAACTTCGCTCAACGGATTCACTATCGACGCCTGCAAGAAGCCTCCACTCTGCCCCAACATCGGCGATGTGTGCGACGATGGCGACGCGGGCACGACCAATGACCCGATTTTCGCGGGGTTCATGGCTTATAATGACCCAAGCAGCGAAGACAAAGGTAAATGCAAGGCATTGTATGTAACAAATAAAAACCAAAGCACGTCGAGCCAGTGGAAAACGTCTTACGGAACCAATGATATTGCGACGGACTCCACTGAGGACGGAAAAATCAACGACAGTCAAATTCCGACGTCAACAACATTTCCGGCCTTCAAGCTTTGTAAAGATTTATCTTATGGAGGATATTCGGACTGGTACTTGCCGTCTCAAGCAGAAATGCGCCTGCTATCTCAGAATCGTACAGCAATCAATGCGCATGCGGCAGGTTCGTTCACGTCAGCCTACTACTGGACCTCATCAGAGTTCGATGCGTCATATGCGTGGTATCAGAATTTTGGTTCTGGTGGCGCCTACGACATCTCCAGCCCCACCAAAAATTTAGTTAGCGGCGTTCGCTGCGTCCGACGGTAAAAGAATCTCAGTCCGTTGCGGACCACTACGCTCAAAAGAGGGCAAGTTGCCGGTCAGTGGGATCTTTTATCTCATACACAAGGCGGGCCATCGTGATCGTGCTGCGTCCCTCCAAGGTCGGCTTCATGGCGACGTGATTGTGGATTCCCCACGAAATCCAGATTTTCAGGCCCGCGCCTTGGAACGTGAGATGCGGCGTGTCCGACCGGCACGATCCGCCGAAAATTCCCAGCTCAAAGGCCAGCGCTTCGGCCAGTTCGGCGTCGGTCATGCCGCGCGCAGCGTGCTCGGCCCACTTGGCTTTCGCGCCCGAAAATCCGCCTGTGGCGCGGATGAACCCTTCGCGCTTGTCGGCCTCGGTGAGAGGGCGCTCGGTCGTCATGGCGCGATCCTCCGAAGGGTGAGAGGGGGCGCTCACGCGCCCGCCTCCTGCTTCGGTTTCGGCTCGCGGAGAACGATGCGGCCGGTGAAGTTGACCGGGAGCATGTCGAGCTGGAGCGTCATGCCCTTGGCGTCGTCGTGATCCCAGGCGGCCCCGATGCGGGTCCAGATCGGATCGTCGCCCTCGGCGACGTGATAGGCGATCAGGTTCGGGCCTTTGCGGTTCGATTTGTCGGTCATTTTCAGTTCCATTCGTTCAAAGTTGCTTCGATGCGAAAGGACGGGCGGGCGTCATAAGCCGCAGCGGTCAAGACCAACACGGGAGCGCAGCGAATGGAGCGGGCCGCGTCATTGACGGCAAGGCGACGGCCGCCAGAACAAAGCATCAGGGGAAGCAACGGGCGAAAGGACGGGAAGGAATGGCCGCAGAACCGCAAAAGGATGGAGAGTTATCGCTGCGCGTCGATGAAAAATGACTCTGAAAGGTGCGCCTTCGTGTGGCCGCCTATCATGACGACCGGAGGCGGTGATAAGATAACTTATGGAAATTCACCCGTAATTCTGCCAAGCGGATCAATCTTTTGACCAGCCCGTGACCAAGCCTTCGGCGTTCGCATCCACCATAACTTTCCTCGGATAAAGCCGAAAGAAGGAGCGATCCGATGGAAGACAAACAGGCCGGTGGCCGCCAGACGGTCACGCTGACCGTCCCCGAAACCCTCCAGAAACGCCTGCGCACGATGAACCTGGCGTGGGAATGGCTCAACGACCCCGAGTTCTGGGAAACGATACTGGAACAGGGCGTGGCGAAGTGGGAGCGCGAGCAGCAAGAGCTTGGCGAAATGCTCCGCGCTCTGGAGAGCAGCCATGAAGAATAGGAAACCGCACAAGCCGGCGGTGCTCACCGTCACCATCCCGGAGCCGCTACGCGGCAAGGTCGAGGCCTTCCTCGGAAGCGACATCATCAACGACCCGGCATTCTGGACGATTGCGCTAAGGACCGGCGTCGAAGAACTGGAGCGGCAATTCCGCGAAATTGAAGCCGAGACCGAACAAGAAGCTCAACAAGAGGGGTACACGATGATCTTCGGATCGTCCGTCGTCATCGAACCAGACGACCCTGACGATGACCTCCCCTTCTGAACCGTTATCGCGGCACGAAGCGGGCCGGGATGGCGACAGCCTCCCGGCCCCGATTATTACCGGAAGGCGTTGGCGAAGCACATGAAGCCAGCTACCGCCGCTATTCTCGGGCTACAACGGTATCATAGAGGCCGTAATGCGTCAGGCCCTCATGGCTTTCGATGCCCGTGTAGCGAAGTGAGGCGTCCTCGTAACGGCGGAACGCAAAGACGGCTTCGTTCATCCGCTCGGTGTTGAAAACCTTGAGGCGCACCAGCAGATGGAAATCTGCCACCGTCAAGCCCGTCACAGCGAGGAACAGGTCTGGCTCCAGCTTAGTGATTACGTCCTGAAGAGTGTTCTCGCGGAAATCCGTCAGATACATGAACGCGGGAATGCGTGTGGCGAACTTTATCAGCTTTTCCTGAACAAGCTTGCGCTTGTATTTGTATTCCTTTTCCCCATCGGTCAGTTCCCTCTTCTCGTTTGGCGTCAGGTCGCCGTCCTTCGCTTTATTCTTGAGTTCCTTGACCTTATCGCTCTTGTTGATGATCGTCTCGATGATGTTGTCGCCGAGCGCCCGCCAGCCCTCGATGCGTTCGACGGCGGCCATCGCTTCGGGACTATCCAGCACGCGGCGCAGGGTATCGTTGTCCACATTCACCAGCAGCGCGGATTCCCATTTCCGGGCGAGCAGCGTGGCCGAGGTGCCCGCCATCGCGATGTCGAGGATGCCGCCCGCGTCTATCTGCGTCATGTTGGCACCGTCATAGGCCAGCACCGGCAGGAACGAGATAAGCTCGCGCACGGCGTTTTCTGGGTTCGCCTCGCCCGGCGAAAGGCCGATGCCGTATTCCGACAATTGCCGCAGCGCGCGCGTCGGCGCAAAATCAAAAACAAAGCAGACCGGCTTGAGGATTTCTTCCTCGTTCGGATTGTCGCCGTTGGGGTTCTTGATTGACCACGGCGACTGCACTCGGAATGCGGCCTGGAAATAGGTTTCTGGCGATTTGAGGTTGCGCAGCATCAGGATCGACGACCACTGCGCCACCGTCACGCCTGTCGTGAGCTTGCCGCAGGACAGCGTGATCGTTTTCGAGTCGAAGCCGCTGCCGACCGCCTGCCGGACGGGCGGCAGTGCATCGAGGCCGATCCCTGCCGATGTGCCCGCCGCCACGATCACCCCGTAATCGTGCCAGAATACGTTGTGCTTCTCGGCCAGGAGGTTCGCCATCGCGTGGCAGGCGGCGACATTGGGCAGGAACCAGAACGAATGTTGCAGGTATGGCAGGAGGCGCACGTCTGAATAGGGAAACGGTGGCCGGGTGCCCGTTCTCAGGCTCTCGACTGTTTGCGCCGCATAGCCGCCCCGGATGATATCCAGCCATTTTTGCACATCGGTCTTGTGCTTGAACGTCGCCGCATCGCCGGTGCTGGTGGCAGCGAAAAAGGCATTGAGGTCAAATTCGTCAAACTCCCCGGCGCTGGCAATCGCCAGTAGCTCGTCGGGCATCTGATAGGTCAACAGGCGCATCTGCGGCAACGCGCCGTAGGGATTGCGCTTGCCCGGATTCCGGGCGGCAAACGCGGCCTTGGCGCGCTGTTCGTCGGTGTAGGTCCAGTTGAATATCTGTTCCTCGATGAACTCGCCGGTGGCGAGCGCCTTGAACGGGGTGCCGGAGAGATAGAGATAGGCTCGCGTGGTGATCGGCAGGAACTCCGCCTCGCTTTCCGAAAGCACGCCCAAATCCTCGTTCACATCTTCAAGATCGGCGGCGTATTCGAGGCTGGTTTCCTGCTTCGCGACCGTCGCATCCTCGCCCTCGAACAGCTCCTTCGCCGTCTCGCGCCATGCGCCGAAATGGTATTCATCGAACACGACCAAATCCCAATTGGTTGTGTGAACCCATTCGTGGCGGGCCTTGATGTTACCTGCCTTGTCGCGCCCTAGCAGGTCCTGGAATGACCCGAAAAAGACCACCGGCTTGTCGTGGTCGATCTGGCTGGGGTCACGCCCGGATTTGCGCGAAAGATATTGCCAGCCGTCAAAATCTTGATGGGATTCAAGGTCGGTCTGCCACGCATCTTCAACGGCGGGCTTGAACGTCAGCACTAGCACCCGCTTTGCAGCCAGCTTCTTGGCAAGCTGATAACTGGTGAAGGTCTTGCCGAAGCGCATTTTCGCGTTCCAGAGAAAACGCGGAACGGCGGTGGCGTCCTGTTGCCAGCGGGAATGATAATAGGCGTAGGTCTGCTCCACCGCTTCCACCTGCTCCTTGCGCGGTGGAAAATCCTCGTGGTGCGTACCGGTAAATTGCTGGCCTGTGCGCAGTTCGGCCAACACGGTTTTCACATCCGCGACCGTGCACTGCATCCATTCGAGTTGCGGGTTGGCGAAGCCCTTGCGCCTCAAGGCTTCGCGCACGACATGATCCGTGATGATGCCGCCATCATCCCGTTCGGCGCACTCGTCCAGCTCGATGGTGTAGTTGGTGATGGCGGCGGTCTTAAGCTGTTCAGTCACCCGCTGCTTCACGTTGCGGGTGGTCTGGCCAACTTTGAGAAGGCCTTTATGCGTATCGGCAGCGATAGCATAGGCATAGAGGCGAGGGCGAACCTCCGGCTTGGGTGTGAGGATTTCCTCGATAGAGGGCTTATTCATCGGCACCCGCCATCGGGCGGATCATGCTTTCAATGAAAGCGATCTCGTCTGCCGTAAGGCCATATTTCTCGTATAGCTTCTCGTCCGTCCATCTTTCTGCCCAGGTTTGTTGCGGGACAAAGCCGTAAACGCCACGAGGGGCGTCCTGGCTTATCTTCCTAAGCGATACCAGAAACCGCACGAACCGCGTTTTGAGATATGAATGCACACTGTCGGCCTCTTCCTTCGACCCAAACGGCCCCGCAACAACGTAAGTAAGGGTGCAGACAGATCCAGGAGCAGCTACGAGCGGTGGCCCCAAAACAAGATCCACCCCGCTTTTCTCTCGTTCACGGCCAGAGCCAGCTTTTGGGATCAGAACTTTCCACGCATCGACGAGATGATCGCTTTTCGTAACGTAATGTGGAGACACCCAAGCGGTCTCACGTTTTGTCCCGATGTTCAAATGTATGCGCAGATCGCCATCATTAGGCTTCGCCCGATAGTCCTTGAAGTTAGAACTCAAGGCGGGGCCGAACGGGTCTCTAGGAGATACAATATCAGAAAATGATGGTTCGGAGAAGGCGAGGACTTTTCTTAAAATATAGACCGATCTAATATCTCTAATAAAAACATCGAACTCATTTAGGTTGCGCTTATCAGGGCCATTTTCTATTCCGCCACGAACAGTGGTAACTTCGCAATCTCCATCATGTTCGGAATCCCAGAGAAAATAACTAATGCCACCATTGATTCCTACGGACGGAAACATCTCGGCTGCGTTGTGATAATCGACGATTACCGACAATCGACGATCACCAAGCATCTCGGACCGAAAATCATCCAGGTATTTCCCGCCCGCCATCCAGCGGGAGGGTGTAACCATCGTAATGTAACGGGGTTGAAGATTTTTGGCTTGCTCGATGAACAAGTTATATATCGGCATGACATTCTGCCCTGCCTCATCAGCAGATAGCTGATACGGTGGGTTTCCGATAATCACATCGAATTGCATTTCGGCTCCGAACAGCTCGCCGATGCGAGCCTTTATGTCGTTGGTATGGATGAAGGCGTAGGCGTGATTTTCTAGCGCCGGCCCCCGGTCAAAGAGCGCGCGCGGTGCGCCACAAAATTCGCATTTTGCGTTCTTCCACGAATGTTCTGTGCGCGCGAACCAGATATTGCCGCCATCAGTGGCAAAACCTCTCGCCACGGAATGTTCACCGTTGGCGTGTTTCGAGCAATAGAGGCTCCGTCGCGCCAACAGGCTGGTCAGGGTGGTGATGCCGATGCCGAATATTTGCCGGGTCAGGATATGATCGACCCGCTCTTGCAGGTCGGGGATTTCTTCCGTTAGCCCGGCGATCAGCCGCGTGGCGATCTCCCGCAGAAACACACCTGATTTCGTGAAAGGATCAAGGAAGCGGACGGAACGATCCGCCCATATATTCGCGCCGCCGTTACGTGCAGCCCATGCCCCTGCCAGCGTATCCAGCATCCGGTTTGCGAACTCCGGCGGCGTGAATACCTCGTCGTTGGACAGATTAGCGATGCAGGTCAAAACATCGGGATTGCGCCCCCGTAACGTAAAACCGGCCTGTTCGTTCATACGGCATCCCCCGTTTCGCCGCTGGCAAATCCTGCCAAATCGCGCGGTGTCATCGGCGGATACACTCTGGTGGGCGTAAAAATCTCATGCCTGCCGAGTTGGGAAAACAACGAGTCTTCCGCGCCAAAGCTCGCCATGCCGGTCAATACATCGAGCCGGAAATCGCGCCGCTGGAACTTGCCTTTGCCGAGATAGCCCCACTCCACCACGTTGATCGGCGCGCCGTTCATGTCGCGCATGGTCATGGCGTCGCCATGCACGAGATTGAGTGACAGCACGAAGAACGCGGCGCGATACAGCTCATCCGCCTCGTCCACCAGATTAAGATACTCCGCGAACACTTCCAGCATGTTCGCCCGGCATTCGGCGATGTTGTCGTCCAGCAGTTCGATGCCGTAGCAACACATCAGCGCCAACAGCGCGTAATGCCGCTTCTCGAAGTCGGACTTGCAGAACTTCGCTTCAACGGCGGCGAGCTTGCGCTGTAGAACAGGAACGAGAAAATTCCCGCTGCCGCAGGCAGGCTCCAGAAAACGGGAATCGACTCGCTCCGTCTCGCCCTTGACGAGATCGAGCATTTTTTGCACGAGCCAAGGCGGCGTGAACACCTCCCCATGATCGGCAACACGCTTCTTGGACTTGATAAGATTCATGGAAACTCGGCCGGCGTCACACCGATTTCCTGCAATTCGTCGGCGAGGATTTCGCCGGGATGGATGAGTGGCCGCGCCATATCTCTCTCGCCTCCTTTTTGGAATTTTCTATATTAGCGGTTGCTGCGGATTGTTCGGCTTGCCCTTGAAGGGCGCGACGTTGATCTCGTTTTCCCGCTTGCGGGCCTGCGCAATGTCGTAGCTGTTCTGCATACGCATGAGCGTATCCATCGCCACGCCGAACGCCTTCTCGATGCGCAGTGCCATTTCCGGCGACAGGTGCGCCCGCTCGTTCAGCAACGCCGACAGTGCCGGGCGCGTGACGCCCAGCACATGCGCGGCGTCCGTCACCGACAGGCAAAGTGCCTCGATGATCTCGCTTTTGACGAACCCGCCAGGATGGGCCGGGTTCTTCATTCTCAGTCCTTGCATCGTCGCCATAACCACCTCCTAGTGGTAATCCTCATAATCCAGGTCGAAGATTTCGATCTCAGCCTGGTCGATCCCGAACGTGATCCGCCAGTTCTTGGTGATAAACAGGCTCCAGGTGCCCTTTCGGTCGCCGGTCATCTGGTGCGCCTTCCAGCTCGGCACGGTGCGCAATTCATCTTCGCGCTCCATGTCTTGCAGGAAGGACACGATCCGGCGCAGCTTCGGCACCACCGCCGCTTGCAATCCGCTCGCGTCATCGTCCTCGATGAATCTGCGCAGCCCCTTATGGACCACGTTCCTGATCTTCATGGCCCATACTACTAGTAAGGGTGTTGCCTGTCAAGTTACGCTTTACGGGCCGCGCGCCTGCCATGCCCTTGCGATGGGCCGGATTGGCGGTGTCGGGAACGTGTGCGGTCATGGCAGGAATTTTCCGATCCGGTCGAAAGCCGCCTCGAACCGCGCCAGCGTTTTTTCGATTTTGTCGCCCTTCCCCTGAAGCAGCTCCGGGTGCTGCAACAGGTACATGGACGGGTCGAAATGGCTGAACTCCGGGATTTCAGGCGGAAGGACACGGAAATAGGCTTCCGCCTTCTTGACCAGCCGCCCGGTCGTGGTGTCGGCCGCGTCCAGCTTTTCGACCGTCAGCGCGTGGGTCTTCGGTAGCTGATAGGTCTTGTTTACCAGCTCGACGAACAGCGCCGGCTCGAAGAAATCCTCGATGTCTGCCTCATCCTTGCCCGCGATCTCGGTGGCGAGAATGATGCGCTCGTGATCGAGAAGCGCGGCCTTGTGCAGCTCGTCGAGCTTGCGCTTCTGGCCGCGCTCGAAGTCGGTCAGGACGGCGACCTTGAGCTTGTTGCCGTAAAACAGGCGGACGAAGGGCAGCACTTTGTCGATGCCGCCGGACGGGCAGATGGCCCATTGCGGCGCAAGGTGCGTGCGTCCGGCTGCCTTCAGCACGGCGGACGCCGCTTGCAAATACAGGATGTCGCTCGGACCTTCGACCAGCAGCGTGTTCATGCCGATCACCAGCGTCTGGGTGACTTCAAAGCCCATTGCGCCGAAGATCGGAAAGTTGGTCTGCGGATCGGTTGTCAGTACGTCAGGTCGGATTTTCGTGCCCTGGGATTGCTTCCGGTCGCGGGCGTCGCGCGTCACCACATCCTCGACGGTGCGCACGCTCGCGAGGTCGTCCGCCGGCACCATGAAGGGCGAATGCGTCGTGTAAATCAGTTGGTGGTTCGGCGCGATCTGCTCCGCGAAATACCGCAGCAGGTCTTTCTGCGCGGTGCCGTGCAGGGTCAGGCCCGGCTCGTCCAGCAGCAGGATAACGCTGCCGTGGCTTTTCTTGATCTGGGCGAATTTGACCAGGAAGGAAAAGAACCAGATGAAGCCGGCGGACCGCTCGGAAAACGGCACGGTCACGCCGTGCAGCGTGTTCTTCACGCGCGCGCGGGCGACGGGGCCGCTGTTGAACGGCGCGGGATCGGCCGATTTACCCTCTGACAGGACGACCGTGATCTCAAGGTCATCGTTCTGGGTCCAATACTCGAAAATCTGCTCGGTGATGCGCAGGGCCGCCGCCTCGCACTTGGCGTTCAGTTCCTCGAAGCGATCGAGTGCGGCCAACTCGTCGATTGTCGTGCCGGCATATTCGAGGAAATCGAGGAAGACCCGGTCGCCATTGTCGATGGGCTTTCCGGCCGTCTTGTCGGCGTTAAGCTGGTTGATCGACAGCGCGCCGCTCATGCGGTCATAGTGCGAGAAATAGAGGAATTTCGGCGTTCGGGGATTGAGGATATCGATCGCCCTGCACTGGGCCGAGTTCTTCCTGAACTTCTTCAGAGCCTCAAGCAGCTCTTTCTGACGGTCGGTCCGCTCGGCAACGGCCTCCAACGCAGCGGCGGCTCTTGCTGTTGTCTTTGCGCCACCCAATCCTCCGCGTTCATCCTTGTTGAGCGAAAATCGCTTCCCAAGCCCGTCGAGAACCTTTTCCTCGTCGATCGGAACAGTCCAGGTGGTTCCATCCTCTTCGTAGGCCTTCTTGATGGTGACGATTTTGCCGGTGACAACGCCCTCACCCAGTTCGGCTTCGATCGCAGCGACATCCCTCTCGTCCATCTCCCACTCAGTGCGCATGACGATGGCATGCCCATCCGGGTGACGTGAATCGTATTCGGAGAGGTAGCGGCGCGGATAGTTCTCGATCTTCCCGTAGTCATTGAAATCGGGATTGGTTGATCTGAGGCATTCGAGCGCCTTCAGGAAGGCCGTCTTGCCCGCCTCGTTTTTCCCTACGAGGCAAGTGGACTGCGAAATATCGACCGGATTGGAGTCGATAATGTTCCTGTAATTCGTTGCATGCGCCTTGATGAGCTTCATTCCCGGCCCGCCTTCACCCGATTCCTGACGGCGAACAGAATAGGAACGCACATTAGGGGGGTCAACCGTCGCGTTACGCTTGACGGGACTTATCCTCTGCCTTCTTACTAACGACAAGTAGAAACGGGGGCGAATATGGAGGTAGCAAGACGACAGACCCGACACAGGGTCACCAGCCTTTTGATTTATGCAGCATTGTTGGCTTTGGTTCAATATTGGGTGGTCTCAACGGGCTTCACGCCCAATGAAAACGCCATCTGGCTTTATAGCGGGTTCGCCAGTCTCCTGTTCGGTAGCCGCCTGCTCAATCCGCACTTCACGCCTCCGGCAGATGCGGCCACGAACGCATTCATGGCACTGGCGGCGCTGATTGCGGGATCGCTCGTTGTTGCGCCCGGCAGCGCCGATGCCATACTGTTATGGGGCGTCATCGCGCTCTGCGCCGCGATCTGTGTTGTGTCGGTCCTGGTTCTACTCATCAGGCCGCCGGTCGGCGCGGAGACCCGCCCCCTCGTCCGGCTTGCGGACAAGGCGGTTCGCGGGCTGGGAAGCCCGGTCGTCATCTTCACGATCGTCATCTTGCTGTGCGTCTGGCTCTTTCACCGGACGCGCGCCGACGAGGTTGCGGCCATTCTCAGCGCCTGGGCTGTGATCGTCGTCCTGCGGCCCGTGGAGTCGATCTTAAGCTTCGTCGATTGGGCCAGAGAACAATGGGGCGTGGTCAGGGCTGATCAGGTTATCGGCGCGATAGCAGCCTATCAGTCCCCCGGAATCGTCCTGGTGCGGCAGCTCGGCGATAACAGCGTACCGCGCGGAACGCCCATGGTGGTTGCCGACGACAATGGGCCGTGGATGCTGGGCGTTGCGCTAAACTATGTCGGACGCGACGAAGGCAATCTTTTGCGCGTCCTTACCGTGCGACTGCCGGAAGGCCTCAAGAATCGTATCAGCAAGCTGCCGGAGGCAAGGGGCACAGGTATTGCGCTTGCGCTATCCGTCACGCCGGACGAGCTGGCGGACATACCGGCAATTCAATGGATCAACCGTCTGTGCGGCGTCGTCGTAAGCGACACGAATCTTGACCATGTGATGTTTGAAGTCACGGAAGATCGGGACATTGCGGAAGGTCGGCTGGTGGAATCTCGAATTGGCGATCATCACGTCATGTTTCAGATCATTGATGGCCTGACGCGCGAGGACATTGTTCAGCAAAAGAATACCTACGGTTATGCGCGAGCCAAGGCCCGAAAGATCGGCCGGTGGGACGCGGATGTCGGAAAATTCGTTCCGGTGAAATGGTTGCCCCGGATCAACGCGCCTGTCTTCCTGCTCGATGCGGACGAGCATGTCATTGCCCCAGAGGTAATTGGGCATTTCCCGAGTACAAGCTTCGGTGTGGGTCTCAATATCTCAGAGGCGGTGACGCATAATACCGCTGTTCTCGGCATTCTCGGCATCGGCAAAAGCTATCTAGCGATTGAGTTGGTCGAGCGGATGATCGCGGATGGCATCAAGGTTATTTGCCTAGACCTAACCAATCAATATGCCGACCTGCTGTCGGCCTTCATTGATTCGGTCTATGAAGCCGCCCGCCTTCAGGAACTTACTGTTGCAGGCCAGGGCGGGGTTCCAAACCAGAACCAGGAACAGGGCGGGAGCCACCTGGCGTTTCGGGCGCGGGTCACGGAACAGCTCCGCAATTTCGTCAATCCAGCCGAACAGCGGCGGCTGCGCGTCCTTAATCCAGCCCAGTTTGAGGTCACGCGGCAGGCGGGCGGCATGTTCCAGGGCAACGCCAACATGGCAACCCTTACACCGACGGAAATCACCGCGATCATATCAGATGCTGCCCTCACCGTGTGCCAGGAACTCGGCATGATCGACCGGGCGCGGGTCTGCCTCGTTTATGAAGAAGCGCACTCGCTTGTGCCCGAATGGAATTCGGTGGTCGCTGAAGGCGACAAGGCGGCGACGGCGCGGAGCGCACGGGCGATCCTGCAAGGACGCAAATACGGCCTCGGCTGCCTGCTCATCACGCAGCGCACGGCGAACGTGACAAAAACCATCCTGAATCAATGCAATACGATCTTCGCGATGAGGACGTTCGACGACACAGGAAAGGAGTTTCTGTCCAACTATATTGGCCGGGACTATGCCGGTGTGCTTCCCAGCCTTGAGGCGCGGCATGCCGTAATTTTCGGCAAGGCTTCGTCCTGCGAGAATCCGGTTCTAGTACGTCTGAATGACCGCCAACCCTTCCTCGACGCCTTCCGCGCGGAACATCCGGTCCTGCCATTGCCTGCTGTGGCCCCGCCTGAAGATGTGCCTGGGCCTCCTGCACCGGAGAACGGGCTGGATGACGAGATTCCGTTCTGAAACCTGTCGAGACTCGCTTGCCTGACAAGCGACCCGGCGTCCGCCACCGGCGGACGCCGAATTTTTCGCCCTTCGCCCGGAAGGCGAAAGCCGCCGCTTACGCGGCGGCCTCCATCGTCTGCGGCTGCAAGCCGGTGAGGTAATCGGCGGCGCGCTGCGCGTGGGCGGCGGCGGTGAAGATCGCCCGCTTGTCGTCTTTCAGGGCCTTCAGCCACGATGCGATATAGGCGGCATGTTCGGCACGCGGTTGCGGGGTCAAAGCGAGGTCGGCGCAGATGAAAGCCGCGCCAAGCTCTGCGACCAGTTCTTCCATCGCATAGCCTTCATCGCCCCACCGCGTGCGCCCGAAATCACGGGCAAGGCGCTGCGGCGCTTTCGTCCAGTGCGTCATCTCGTGCGCCAGCGTGGCGTAATAGGCTTCCGGCTCCTTGAAAGCGACAAAGGGCGGCATCTGCACATGATCGCTTGCGGCGGTGTAATAAGCCCGGTTGCCGCCCTCACTGATCTTCGCGCCGGTGGCGGTAAAGAAGGCTTCCGCCTTCTCGATGCGCGCCACGGGATCAAGCGCCGGTTCCTGTACGGCGTAGAAATGCGCCGGCAGTTCGTCCACCTGCTCGGCATTGAAGACGGTATAACCCTTCATGAAAGGAATTTCCCGCTCCACGTCCGCGCCAGTCGCCTCGTCCTGCTCGGTCCGGGTGATGGTGTTGGCATAAACGACAAGGCTCCCCTTCTCGCCTTTGCGCACCTGTCCGCCCAGTTCCTGCGCCTGCTTGTAGGTCAGCCACAACGGGGCGGCGAAGCCCTGCGCGCTCGCCGCACCCCACAACATCAGCACATTGATTCCGCGATAGGGGATTCCGTTCGCCCGCAAGGGTTTCGTGATACGGCCTGCCGCATGGTCGGCGTTCCATGGCTTGAGCCACGGCCTGACGCCCTTCTCCAGCGCGGCCACGATCTGATCGGTGACACGCTGATAAATATCTGTAGTCATTGCCTTTCTTCCTTGTGTAGTGGGTTGCGCTGCAACCCGACTAGCCAAGCGGCAATGAGCGGGGGTGCGGCTGTCAGGGCCGCCGCCGGGGAAAGGGGGATCACCCGGCCTGCACAAGCCGAAGGCGCGGAAGGCAGGGGAACGCCCCGGCGGCGTCCGCCGCGTCAGCAAGGATGAAAGCCTTGACAGCCCAGGGGCCGCAGGCCCCTCTTTTCTTGAAACCGCGCGCCCGGCGCGCAGGGCCGCAGGCCCCTTCTCAACGGATGCGTGGGCCATGCCCGCACCGACGGCCGAAAAAGCGGGCAGCAAGCCCGCCCGGCCCCTTCTCGATTGCGCGAGGGATAGTCACCGCATGGCCGAAACCCGGCTCCGGGGTTCGGGGCGCGACGCGCCTATAGCCCGGTCCGACCTGCCGGACGCGGCCGCATTTTTCGTCTTCGTGGAGATTTCAGTCGGGGCGACGGATCACCCGCCTGTCCCCCTTCTCCCTCATGTCCCCTCGACCGCCAGCCATGGCGATCCATTCCCGTGCCGATTGTGTGTCTGGGCAAGCACGGAATGGCTCTGATGACCGGGGTCTCGTGAACAAGGAGGAACGAATATGAACAAGCTGATGACCATCGCAGAACTGCAATCCCGCACCGAAGCCGAACTGCGGGGCCTGTTCCGTCAGGCGACCCTGGCTCTGGCGCTAACCGCCCACAACACGCCGGAGCGCCGGAACAGCCTGGCGACGCTGGAGAATATCTCCCGCACCATCGCTCTGGCACCGGGGCGGGGGCTTTAGCCCCCGCCTTTCGGCGCGCTTCGCCGCAGCCATTCTCAGCCGCGCGGTTTCATCCGCTATCGCTCAGGAGTTCTTAGAAATGAACCGCGCAAATGATATCGGGAAACGGGACGACTTCGATGTCTGCTCTGACGATGATTGGGCGGGTAGCTCCTGGGTCTCCCTCGTATTCTGGGGTGCCCGCAGCACGTCTGTCACCATACGCTTAATGTCTTCGGACGATGTCTTTTCAGGTATCTCGACGCATGGAATCCCGGCGCGTGTCAGCGCCAGCCGTTTAACGTCCATGCGATCATCGGCGTCTTCTGACTGATAGTGTCCTGTACCGTGATATTCAACGGCCAGCATCGGCATGCCGAATCTGTCGATCAGGAGAAAATCGACACGCTTGCTATTGTAGGAACTGAACGCCTTTTTATGCAGCTCCGTCTCCCGCTTCTGTTGCTGCTCGTCAAAAAAAGGGGTCTTGATGAAGGCTCCCATCGACACCTCAAATCCAAGACGCCAATCGGATTGGTTCGTTTCGATCCATTCTTCGAGTGCATAAAGAACGTCCACGGCCTCACTGTTGACGGGACGATCAGCGCGTAATGTGGCTTGTTCGATGAATCTTTTTTGGTTCTCTGGATCAGAGATGTCGTTTTCGTCTTTGATACGCTTGTATCTGGCGGCATCTTCGCGGCGCTGGTCTTCGGCATCCTTCATCTCGCTGACTTGTCGACAAAGTGCGACGACCTTTCGCTGACGTTCGGCAAGGTAGCGTTTGGCGCGCAGGTTCCGGTAGCAAAGGACGGCGATGATACCGACAAGTAGCCATGTGATTGCGGATTCCATTGTCAGCAAATTCTCATACCGTTTTGTTATGCTCGCGCTCAAGCAAAGCGACCGCATGCTCCAGCGTCTCACCGAGGCCCCAGTCATGGCTATCGGCGATGGCGCAGAACGCTGCGATAGTCTCCGGCCGAGCTTTCAGATTGAGCTGCATGTTGCGCCCGGTACGCCGTCGGCGCGGCAGATCGGCGTGCGGAGCCTCGACGACCGGCAGCGGCTCGCGGCTGCGGAATCCGGCTGCCGCAGCAGCCTTCTTCGTTTCGGCTTTCGGCGGCTTGTCATTGGCGGTTGCCGGCTTGGGCAACCATTCGGCCGGATCGAACTCATCGAGCGTGTCGGCAAAGCCGAGATCGGTGCGCTCTCGCTCCATGTTATGCCACCCTGGCGGCGATGGGCGCGCGCTTGAGTTTTGCAATCACCTCGCCCGCAAAGGCGCGGGCATTCTCACGCGCCTTCTCTACATTGCTGACCTGCGTGGCGGACAGGTCCGAAAGCAGGCCGCCGAAATCGAAGATGTCCCGGAAAGCGGCGCGCTCGACGATGGAGGTGGAGAGTACGTCGATGCCCGCCTTGTCGAGCTGGTCGCGCACATTGCGCAAGGCCCGCGAGGCGATGGCGGCGCTGGTGCGGGTCAACAGGATGCTGTGCGGGATCGTGCGGCGGGCCATGCGCTCCTGATTGCGGATCAGCTTGATCGTCTTGGCCGCGCCCTTTGCGTCCATCGACGCGCCCTGCGTGGGAATGAGGACCAGGTCCGACATGCCGATTGCATTGGCGACCATGAGGCTTGCCGTGCCCTCAAGATCGACGATCACGAACTGCGCCTTTTTCGCGGCGCTCTCGATGTGATCGACGATCGTGTCCTCGCTTACATCGGCGATGATCTCGATAGTTGCGGGCTTGCCGGGCAGCCGCCCCCATTGCGAAATCCATCGTTCGGGATCGGCGTCGATGATAGTGACGCGCGCGCCTTTGCCGGCCAATTCGCCGGCCAGCAGCAGTGCAGACGTAGTCTTTCCGGCTCCCCCTTTAGGATTGGCAAAAGAAATAACAGGCATGGTTTCTCACTATGTAAATTACTGAAAACTATAACTAATTAAAGATACCAGATAGCTAGTAAATACCAAACGAGTATTTGAAAGCATACTGATAGCTATCGGATAGCTTTCTACTAACAAGCAGGGCGCTACCGGGTAGCTATCCGATAGCTATCTACGGGCGTCATCGGGATGCAGGGGTATCAACTTGTTGATTCGTCCGCACACTGTCGGTGATCGTAGAGCCGGGTACTGCCGAAGGCCGCATAAACCCTTGGCTTACAGAACAAACTTGCCATAGCGGCAACGATTGCGGACAATTTGCGGTGGTCGCTTCCGGCCTCGCGTAAATATATTCAACAATTCGAGGAAATATTGCCGTAACAAAAAGAAAACCCGCCAGAGGCGGGTCGCTCGATTAAATCGAGGTATTTGTGAAAATCAGCAATCCAAATATCTCAAAACCTGCATACTAACGCAAGTAGTTTTTGCGTTGCTTTCGCGCGCCCTGATTTTCTGCGGATTTTCTCCAAACAAAAGAGGAGAAAACCATGACTATGCAAAACGCCTGCGCGCAATCCGCTTTCGTGGACGCGCATCGGCACCTGAAAAGCCGAATCGTCGAGGGCCGCGCGCCCGTGCCGGGACCGGCACTGCCGGTGACAGAACGTCGGCAACGCGCGCTGCAAACCTGTCACCGCTATCGGGCGCAGGAGCCGGAACGTCGTCCCATGCCCAAGGGCAGCGGCGCCTATGTCCCTGAACTGGCGGCGTGGCTGGAGGACGATCCCCATCTATGCGACGGCGCGCGGCGCTGCGCCCGCAAACTGGCCGAGGAAACCTATCGGCAAAACCGGGAAGGCCGGTCGCTGGCGGTGACAGTCACATACCTCGCGCGGGCGCTCGGCCGTTGCCGGCGGACGGTGCAACGCTATCTCCGCCAGCTCGAACGGGAGGGCTATATCGCGGTCGATGTTATCGCCGGGGCGCGCTCACGCATGTGCGTAGGACTGATCGTGCGGCTATGCGATCCGCTGATCGCCCGCCACCATCGCCAGAAATGGCCCGACAGCGCCCGGAATCCGGGGGCGACAGCGGAGTCACAGGATCATAGGTTCAAGGGTTACTTAAGAGGACATTGCTCCCAAATCCCGGTTCAGGAATGGGCGATGCGTTGCATGGACGGCGTCTTTCACTCCTTTATGAAAACCAACCCGCTCGCGGGCCTGCCCGCAATCGTTCCTGCCTGACGATCAGGCCACAATAGCCATGCCGATTCCGGCCCAATAATGGGGCGGAGAGGCCGGTATTGCTTTCAGGGGGTGGTTCTCGGTCCGACCGGAGCCAAAACGCATCCTGAAGCAACCTCGGCCAAAGGCGGCGGCGTCATGCCGCCAGCCTGTCAGACGCGATCCGGTGATAGTCCGGGTCCAGCTCCATGCCGAGATAGTCGCGACCGGCGCTGCGCGCCGCCGCCAGCGTCGAACCGGAACCGCAGAACGGGTCGAGCACCAGCCCGCCCGCCGGGCAGAACGCCTCGATCAGCGGCGTCAGGACCGCGACAGGCTTCTGCGTCGGGTGCAGGCGATTGCCGGTGTAAACCCAGTCGATGACATCGGCGGGCGGGTTGTCCGGCAGGGCTGGTCGGCCCTTTGCCAGCACATAGGCAGATTCGTGCGTGTAGCTGACGAAGCGGGTCTTCGAGGCATAGCGTTTGCGGAAGACGATGTGGCCGACGCTGCTAAATCCCGCTGCGCGCCAGGCGCTCATAAAGCGATCGGTCTGGGTCCAGCCGTAGAAGCTGACGCACAGGCTGTCGTTCTTCAGGACGCGGAACATCTGCCGCGCCGCCGGTTCCAGCCAGTCGGCATTGTCGTCGTTGGCGATGCTGCGGCCCGTGCGATCCTTGTAGCGGACCAGATAGGGCGGATCGGTGAGGATGAAATCCACCGACCGGGCGGGCATTGCGGCCATCAGATCGATGCAATCGCCCTGGGCAATGGCGTTGCTGGAGGGGATGGACTGTTTCATGGCGAACTCCTGTCGTTGATGCGTTTTCCTGACGCTGACAGGGCGGGCCGGAGAGGCCGCCGCCGCATGGTCCACACGGGAGGCATCGAACGGAGCGGGCAGGCCATTGCGGCGGCGGCACGGGCAGCCACAAGCGGCGATGAAAGAAAACGCGCCGACAGGCGGGCGCGGGAACAGTGCCGATCCATGCAGCAAAGTGACCAGCCTGTGGGCAATCCATCTGGACGGATGCCCGGCAGGGTCGGAGCATGCGCACCGACCATTACAGCCTGGGACCGATACCGCCGCCCGCAGAGCCGGGCCTGCGCGTCGTCGATGACTTCCCGGCAGAGGTGCCGGTGACCGATGCGGAAATGGACGTGATCGAAGCGTTCCTGGGCGTGCAGTTGCGCGCAATTCTGAGCGGCGCGCCTGAAGAAATCGAGGGCGTGGCACGCGGTCTGAATACGGACTTAAATCTTTGTCATAATCACGCTAGACTGAGGCGTCCCGTACCAAACCGCAAAAGCCGAGAGTAATCGCGATGGCCCAACATGCCCCCGCAACCCCGCCGGATTCGCAGAATGCGCCGCGCCGCGCCGCGCTCTACATGCGGGTGTCCACCGGACGGCAGGCGGAAAGCGATCTGTCGATCCCGGACCAGCGGCGGCAGATGACGACCTTCTGCGCCGCGCGGGGATGGGAGGTCGCGGCGGAGTTCGTCGATGCCGGCCTGTCGGGCACCGATGACAACCGTCCCCAGCTTCAGCGTCTTCTCGACATCGCCACGGGCGGCGGAGGGCCATTTGACGTAGTTTTGGTTCATTCCTTCAGCCGCTTTGCACGCGACCACTTCGCGCTCGAATATCATGTGCGGCGGCTCCGCAAGCACAATGTCCGGCTGGTCAGCATCACGCAGGACCTGGGTGACGATTCCATGAGCGTCATGGTCCGGCAGGTCTTCGCGCTGTTCGATGAATATCAGTCGAAGGAAAACGCCAAACACGTCCTGCGCGCCATGCAGGAGAACGCCCGGCAGGGCTTCTGGAACGGCGCGGCGGCTCCCTACGGTTACGCGATCGTCGCCGCCGAACAGCGGGGCGCGAAGACCAAGAAGAAGCTCGCCGTCGATCCGGTCGAGGCCGAAGTGGTGCGGCTGATCTTCAAGCTGATCCGGGAAGGAGACGGCACATCCGGGCCGATGGGCGTCAAAGCGACAGTGTGCTGGTTGAATGAGCACGGCTATCGCACCCGCAAGGGCGCGCGGTGGGGCATCGGCCCTTTGCACAATCTCATCACCCGCACGACCTACAAGGGCGAGCACCGCTTCAACCGCAAGGTCTGGAAGACCAAAGAGACCAAGCCCGAGTCTGAGCAGATCGTGGTGCCGGTCGATCCGATCATCGACGCGGCTACCTTCGATGCGGTGCAGGCGCAGCTTAAATCCCGCAATCCGAAATCCACACCACCACGCACCGTCACCGGTCCGATACTTCTGACCGGTCTAGCCACCTGCGCCAGTTGCGGCGGCGGCATGACGCTGCGCACCGGCAAGTCGGGCCGCTATCGCTACTACGCCTGCGCCACTTGTGCACAGAAAGGCAAATCGGCCTGCAAGGGCCGGTCGGTCCCGATGGACCGCCTCGACAACGCCGTGACCGAACGGCTGGCGGACCAGTTGCTGACGTCCGAGCGGATGGAAAGCCTGCTGGGCGGCCTCATGGAGCGGCAGACGGCACGCGACGCCGATCACAGCCACCGGCTCACGGCGCTGCGCGGCAAGCTCTCCGATGCCGAAGACCGGCTGAAGCGGCTCTATCAGGCGATCGAAAACGGCGTCGCCGATCCGGCCGACCCGACACTGAAAGACCGGATCGCCGCAATCAAGACGGAGCGCGACATTGCCCAGGTCGCCTTTGACCGGGCGGTTGCCGAACTGCAACCGGCTGCGCGGATCACGGCGGACAAGATCGCCGCCTGCGTCAATGTCATGCGCACTAACGTCCTTGACGGTCCGGTGCCGTTCCGCCGCGCCTATCTGCGCGCCATGATCGACAACGTCGAAGTGGATGACACAGAAATCCGTATTCACGGAAGGCGGAATGTTCTTGAACGGCTCGTAATGGGTGGTGGGGCAACTCCGGCCGGAGTGCCCAGTTTTGTTCGTAAATGGTGCACCCGGCAGGATTCGAACCTGCGACCTCTGCCTCCGGAGGGCAGCGCTCTATCCACTGAGCTACGAGTGCCAAGTCGGGACGATAGCGCACACTGTTCGTTGTGAGCAAGCGTCGCTAAAATTTGCGCCGTCGTTGGGGCCGGGGCAAAAGCCTACGCTGGACGGTGATGGCGTTGTCGCTGTGTCGATATAAGCGGCGATGTCGCGCCATACCACCTCTGCGTTAAGGTCGCGGGTAAGCATGTGATAACCATCGGGATAGAGCACAACGCGAGGCCGGTTTGCGGTTTCATGCGGCAAGCGGCTGACCATCTGGGCGATCGCGGCGGGGGGAATGACTTCGTCCCGTTCCCCATAAAGGATCAGCACAGAGCCATCGAGAGCCGAAGACGCGGCCATCGCCTCGTCCATAAGATTGACCAGACCCCAAATCGCATCGATGCGCGTGCTCTTGATCACGAGCGGGTCTCGCCCCAGGGCTTGCAGCATCTCAATATTGTCGGAGGCTCGAATCCCGAGGCCACGACCAGTCAGTGTTCCGTCGGGCACCGCGTGCACCGCAAGCCATAGCGCCGTCGTCTGGTACCATGGCATTGAACGGCGTCCCCATACCGCCGGTGCCGAGAGAATTTCCCCCGTAACGGGCGGCGGGTCCGGTTCGGTGAGCGCCGTCATCACGACAGCCGCTCCCATGCTCTCGCCGAATAAAAAGATCGGCAGCTCGGGATAGCGTGCGCGAGCGGCATCAACGGCAGCCCTCAGGTCACCGATCAATGCCGCCGAGCCGGGCCATACGCCCCGGTTCGGTGCCGCTCCAAACCCCCGTTGATCGTAGGCGTACGACGCGATGCCACGATCCGCGAGCCAGTGACCAATCCCGTCGAAAAAGCTCGAATAATCGTTGAAGCCATGTAACGCCACGATTACGGCGCGGGGTGAACAGCCGATCGGCTGCCAGGAGCGGAGCGGCAGCGATACACCGTCCGCCACCACCAGGCGATCGGCGACTATCGCCGGTTTTGCAACGCTCGGACCGGCGGGGAGTTGGAGCGGCGCACAGGCCGCAATCAGCAAAGCAATCACCAATGCCGCCAGCGATTTCGCTCGCCTCAAGCCGTCATCCCGGATGCGGCGGGCAGATCGTCGATACGCCCTTCGGGATTGCCAGTGAGCTTTAGAAAGATGTCCTCAAGCTCGGTCTCGCGGGTGGTGATCTCGAGGATGGAAAGCCCGGCCGCCCCCAGGGCCGCCAGAATCTCGCCACCATGCACCTTGCTCGGCGCGTATTGAAAGGCAAGCCGGCCCGGGGCCCGCACCTGCACGGCAAACCTGTGGGACAGCGCCTCAGGCAAGACGGTCACCGGCTCATGCAGCGTCACCACCATCGTCTTCGAATCGATGCCACGCAGTAGCGCCTCGGTGGTATCGCAGGCGATCATCCGGCCGTGATCGATGATGGCGATGCGATCGCACAGCGCTTCGGCCTCCTCGAGGTAGTGGGTGGTCAGAAGGATGGTGGTGCCCGCCTCGTTCAGCTTGCGGACGTAAGCCCACAGGTGGCGGCGAAGTTCGACGTCGACGCCCGCCGACGGCTCGTCCAGCACGAGGATCGGTGGCGCGTGCACCATCGCCTTGGCGACGAGTAGCCGCCGACGCATCCCGCCAGAAAGGCTGCGGGCGTAGGCGTTCGCTTGGCGCGTCAAACCGACGGCATCAAGGATCTCATCCGTGCGCCGCAGTGCCTTCGCAACACCGTAGAGACCTGCCTGCAGTTCGAGGAGTTCGCGCGGGGTAAAGAATGGATCAAGATTCAATTCCTGCGGGACAATCCCGATCGCCCGGCGCGCTGCGCGCATCGCGCCATCGATGTCGTGTCCCCATATGCGTACGCTACCGGACGTGCGCACGACGAGACCGGCCAGAATATTGATTAGTGTCGACTTTCCAGCGCCATTCGGCCCAAGCAGACCGAAGAACGCCCCGTGCGGCACACGCAACGTAACGCCGTCGAGGGCACGGACGGGCGGCTGACCATTACGGCCGGGGTAGGTCTTGACGAGATCGACGACGTCGACTGCACAGTTCGGCGACAGTCCCGCATTGGCATCGTTGTCGGATTTAGCGTGCAGCATGCCCTACCGCTACCACCACCGCGCGTTGTTGGTCAATCGCGACGAGCGGAGCAGGCAGGCAGACGGACCCGATCGCCATTCTGCGTTAATCCGACCGTGCTCCGGATGAATTGACCAACGAAATTGGCCGCGTAATGCCGCGGCGGCGTTTTCGGCGCCGCGATCATTCCTCCCCGAAGCTGTCCCTCATTTCGACCAGATTCTCGCGAGCGCTCCTGCGTCAACGGGCTGTTAACCGCATTCGTGTTTCGATCCGACCATCCGATTACGAGCCCGAGGTCATGCACAATGTGTGAGAAAACGATCGAAAAGATCCCATCGATGACGGCAGAGGAACGACTGCAACTTCGATGCAACTGTGCCCGCGCCATCGCCCGATCGACCGATACGCTTGTGGTCAAGGAAGCCGAGCGCGTCGTCGCCGCTCTTGATGCGCTCGCAGCCCGCGAAGCCCGTTTCCTCGTCCGCCAGTCTACCGCTCGTCGCATCGAATACGCATTTCGCCGCCTGCCAGCAAATCATAAAGAACGTGAGATGATTCGCCAATTGCATGAGCAGTCAGATGAACCCGCTTCGCGTCCCCAGGTTTCGGAGGATCGATCCGATTGGATCAGGCATCGCCAAATCGACGCAATGTGCCGGGATCGCCGCCACTTGCTACATCCAAAGGAAATCGCTTGCGTGAACCCACAGGCTGCGTGCGATGCCGAGCACTGGGCTCCCGCACTTATTGAAGTCGACGCTGAAGGCCGATTCCTGCGCCTGAAGGCGGAGGCCGTCGCTGCCTTTGGCAGTCTCGGCTATGTTGCTCGGACGTCCCGCCGGTAACCCTTTCGGCTGCGTCCAAGGTTTTGCCCGGCATTGACCACACGGCGGTTTTATGACATAAAACCTATCAAAAGGGCTGATCAATTTTGATTCTCTGCAGAAGAGCAGAAGGATCGAAAGCGTGGGGCGATCGGATCGTGGGAGTAGGTGAAGCGAGTAAGGGGGGACGAAAACGATGCTTGGAAAGGCGCAGTGGGCGTCTCGATCTTGTGCGCAGAAGCTTTTGGCACGGCGCAGGCGACAGTCGCGAACGACGGTTGCCCTTTCCTGCTTCAGCGCTCGTCGAAGCGACGACAATCCGCCGTCATTACCATTCGCCGACGTGACGCCCGCGGTCACGGGCAACCCGGACAAGGCGGGCGACGACATCGTTGATTCGCCATTGATGTGAAACTTTCCGTACGTCACGGTGCGTGCTCGTCGAAATCAAGATTGTGCGGTTTCTGACGGCACTTCGGGCAGACGGAGAGGGAACGGCATGCACACACGCTCCTTGGACCGATGGCAGCATGACCACGCTTTCGGCCAACAACATCAGCGGGCGGGAGAGCGACGGACCCTTGCCGTCGCGATGCTGACAACCGTGACGATGGTTATCGAGATCGTCGCCGGTCTGGCATTCGGTTCAATGGCGCTTCTCGCCGATGGACTGCATATGGCGTCACACGCGGCGGCACTCGGCCTTTCCGTAATCGCCTACGTCTACGTCCGCAAGCACGCCAACGATCGCACCTACACCTTTGGAACCGGCAAGATCAACGCGCTCGCCGGCTACTCGAGTGCCATTATGCTGGCGTTGTTCGCCTTGGCGATGGCCGTTGAGAGTGGTCTGCGTCTGCTGAATCCGCAACCGATTGCGTTCGATCAGGCGATTCTGGTGGCGATTCTCGGGCTTGCCGTCAATGCCGCGAGTCTGTTGATGCTTCGCGACGCCGACGGTCATCTTCACGGGCACAGCCACGGACATGGAGAACACGGGCACGAAGAACACCAGCACGCGCATCAGAAGGGGTATCATCAGCACGCTGGGGAGTACGACCACGCGCAAGACCACAATCTGCGCGGCGCTTACCTGCACGTCCTTGCCGATGCGCTAACCTCTCTGCTTGCGATCGCCGCTTTGGTGGCAGGCAAGGTTCTCGGCTGGTCCTGGGCGGATGCCCTTGTCGGTCTGCTCGGCGCGGTTCTTGTCAGTCGGTGGGCGGCAGGGCTTGTGCGCGAAAGCTCTGCCGTATTGCTCGACCGTGAAGCGCCGGTGTCGGTACGCGAACAGCTCCGCGAAGCGCTCGAAACCAAGGATGACCGCATCGCCGACCTGCATGTCTGGTCCGTCGGTCCGCAGGGCTATGCTGCGGCGCTCTCCGTCGTCTCTCACGCGCCGGCAACGGTGGAAACCTACCGGGCGATGATCCCCGCTGCGGCGCGTATCGTGCACGCGACGATCGAGGTACACTACTGCCAAGACTGAAAACTCGCCAGCCACACGACGCGCTTCAGCGAAACACGTCGTGCGGGGAGCGCATTTTGGTCAGCCGTGCACCGACAATACTTTGCGGTATGCGGGCAGCGTCAGGAATTCGACGAACGACGGCGGTGTCGCGACGTCGCGAAACAAATCGATGGCGTCGGCAAAGTTGCCACCGTCGAAGCGATCGGCGCCGAGGACCTGTTTGAGCTTCGCCATCTCGCTTGCGATCACCTCACTTATCAACGCCACGTCGATTGTCCGGCCATCGTCGAGTTTTGCCTTGTGCTTGCGCCATTGCCAGACTTGCGTTCGACAGATTTCCGCCGTCGCCGCGTCCTCCATCAGATTGTACAAAGGCACGCACCCGAGACCGCCAAGCCAAGCCTCGATATACTGAATACCGACGCGCACGTTATTGCGCAGGCCCTCCTCGGTGATCGCCCCGTCCGGTACGGCGATGAGATCGCTGGCACTGATGGCGATCTCATCGCGCAAGCGCTCGAGCTGGTTCGGTCCCGGCATGTGCTCGTCGAAGATCGCCTTGGCCAGGGGTACGAGGCCGGGATGCGCCACCCACGTGCCGTCATGGCCGTCCGTCACCTCGCGCAGCTTGTCGGCGCGCACCCGCTGCATCGCTTCCTCGTTCGCCACCGCATCAGCCTTTACCGGAATGTACGCCGCCATTCCGCCGATCGCGTAAGCACCGCGCTTATGGCACGTCTTGATCAGCAGAAGGCTGTACGCGCGTAGAAACGGCACCGTCATCGCCACGGCATTGCGTTCCGGCAGCACAAAGTCAGAGCGATTACGAAATTTCTTAATAAAGCTGAATATATAGTCCCATCGCCCGCAGTTAAGACCCGCTGCGTAGTCGCGCAATTGAAAAAGCATCTCCTCCATCTCAAAAGCAGCGAGGATTGTTTCGATCAACACAGTCGCCCGTATGCTGCCGTGCGGGAGATCAAGTTCTTCCTCTGCATAGCAAAACACATCCGCCCATAGCTTTGCTTCGAGATGGCTCTCCATTTTTGGTAGGTAAAAATACGGACCGGAACCCTTATCCAGGAGTTTTCTCGCGTTATGGAAAAAGTAGAGCCCAAAATCAAACAGCGAGCCACTGATTGCTTGGCCATCGAGAAGCACATGCTCTTCGTCGAGATGCCATCCGCGTGGACGAACAACCAAACTCGCGGTCCGTTCGTTCAAGCTGTATGACTTGCCGCCCTCCGTGTGGGTAATCGATCCCGCGACCGCATGCATGAGGTTGATCTGGCCGTCAATCACGTTTCCCCAAGTCGGGGTCAGGGAGTCTTCAAGGTCGGCCATGAACACGTTGGCGCCGGAATTCATCGCATTGATGATCATCTTCCGATCGACAGGGCCGGTGATCTCGACCCGACGGTCGGTGAGATCGGCGGGTGGCGGCGGTACGCGCCAATCGCCGCGGCGGATGTCGTTCGTCTCGGGCAAGAAGCCCGGCAGTTCTCCGCGATCGAGGCGGGCCTGACGGGTGTTGCGCGCGGTCAGGAGCCGTCGCCGTTCCGCGCCAAACCGCCGCTCCAGCCGGGCGATAAAGCCAAGGGCCGCTTCACTCAGCACCTCGACGTATCCGGACGCCATCGCGCCGCGCAACGCCAACCCCGGCACCGACGTGCTTTCCATGACATGCGTTCGATCGCTCATACTGCCTGCCTCCCGTTCCCGTCACGCCCGGGACGCGTCCGGTGCTGCGGCCGCCTCACCGTGCCGCGGCGATGCCGACGCTCCTTTCATTTGTCTCTGATCACAGAATATCGCGAAACCTCCGGCGCGCGCGAGCACCAAGCAGGCGATGGCCAGCCGATGCTATTGGCATGTAGGCCGCTTAGTCCTATTTTCTCGACGAATGGTCTTGGCAAATTTGCTGACGGGCATGGTGAATGCGCTCGCGTCCGATCGACCCTTTGGACCGCCGATTGCTCTCAAGAAGACTCGTCGTACTCGCACCGCTGCTGGCACTGATCGCCCCTGCGCAAGCGCAAGTCCCTTCGTCGGCCGAAAGGGCGGCTCTTGCTTCGCAGTTCGGCTTTACCGTCGAAGACGCCCGCAGGCTCGGTCGCGGGTTGATTATCTCCAAAGATGCGGTGCCATCTTTGCGCAATGAGTTAGCGGCGACCGCGGCTGTGCGGTTGCCGGCGCCGCTGGCGATCATCGCCGGGCTGATCCGCGACGGAGTGACCGTCTCAGCCGATCCGTCAGTGAGCGCTTATCGTCGCATTGACGAGCCGGCCGGCCGGTCGTCGGGCGCACCGCCCAATGATCCCATGTGGGCCGGCATGCGCTTTGCCGACAGCGAAAGCGAGGTTCGTCAGCTTCTCGAGGTCGAACCGGGAGACTCGCTCAATCTTTCCGCCGACGAAATCACCACGCTCGGCAATGCGGGTAGGCTTCGAGTTGGGGACAGCCTAAATGCAACCGTCGCCCGTGCCGTCGCGAGCTACCAAGCGATCCTGATCAATCGCTTCCGCGCCTATCGTGACCATGGCCTCGCCGGTCTAGCCAATTACGATCGGGGCGATACCGTCTCATCACCCGCCGCACAGTTGCGCGAAATTGATCATTCGTCGTCCGTGCCGGCGCGGCTGGCAAGCATTGTGCGAGATCTCGACCGCTTTCCGGATGCGTCCGGCGTTCATGCGGACAATTATTTTTATTGGAAGAAGACGAAGGTAGAGGGCCGTTCGCTGTTCATCCTCTCCCACGTCCTTGTCGAGGAGCAACCGGACGCTGTGCTGTTCGCCATGCGCGAGTACTACGTTGGCCACACGTATAATACGCTTCAACAAGCGGGCATTGTTCTGCCTAATGGCGAGAGCTCCGATTTATTCATCTTCAATAGCACATTGACAGATCGGATCACCGGCGTGTTCAGCAGCATTGCCCGGGCGATCGGTCAGCAACGGTCGCGCGACGCGCTCGAGGCTTACCTCGCGAGCCTGCGCGGAGTGAGTGCTCGGTTTGACGCCCGACCGCTCGCACAGTATCCGTAGCAACCTAGAAATGCCGGGCTGGCGAGCTATAACGCCTGGCTGAAGCATACCGCCATCGCTGAAACGCATTTCGTCTGGCCAACCACGCCGTTGGCCGTATAGCGCATCGTCGCCGGATCGAGCGAACGGGCTGCGTCGCGGACGGTTTCGATTAGGCGTTCGTGTCCACTGATCGCGGCACTCAGGTGACGACTGTTTTCGTCAGACACCCGTTCCAGTCGCTGCATCGCATGACGAAGGCTGGCATGGACGATTGCATTGCTGGGCTCGCCCCCGAGGCCGTGCGTGGCGATACGGCCGGCTATCCGTTCGTAGGTTCCGGCCGCAACCCGTTTATCCGCACTGAGCCTGCTGAGCGCCGACCGCTCGCCTGTAACCAGCAGGGCGTTCTCGCGTTCCACGGTCTCACTCAAATGTTCGATCGCCGCGAGCAAATCCGGCAAGCGCGGTTGGGAGTCGTCAGACGGAATTGCCATGACAGGCACCTTGGCTTCAGTCGAGCGGGACATCATCGCGGCGATCCTTCCCGTGCTTCCTGGGCCTGCAGGAGAGCCTTCGCCACCGGGGCGGCGAGACCGACACCGCCGCTTTTGGCGATGGCCGATCCGTATTCCTGAACCTGCATTGAGCGCCACATGTCCTCCCCCTCGCCGCCACCGAACTGCTCGTCGGTCTTCAGGCCCTCGAACATCGGTTTGAGCATCTCAGAAAGGTAGACCGCCTCAAACTCGACAGCCTTCTTCTGCAGTGTCTGCCAGTCCGCATTCCGATCACCGCCGCTACCAGCAGAAGCACCGAGTTTCGGGGTTGAAGCGGCGGATGCACCGAGCGTTGTATCTATCATCATAATCGTCGTCTCCGTCTTGAACTGGAGCTCACATCACGTCGATGTCGGCTTGCAGCGCACCAGCCGCCTTGATCGCCTGCAAAATCGAAATCAGATCGCGCGGACCAACGCCGAGCGCATTCAGTCCGCTGACAAGGTCCTGGAGCGAGACGCCACCGCGAACGATGCCGAGCTTGCGATCGGACTGCTCGTCGACGGCGATATCCGTGCGCGGCACCACCACCGTTGAGCCGTTGGCGAACGGCTGAGGCTGGGAGACCTGCGGCTGTTCGGTGATGCGGATGGTAAGATTGCCTTGTGCGATGGCAACGGTCGAGACGCGTACGTTCTCGCCCATGACGATGATTCCAGATGCGTCGTCGATAACGATGCGCGCCGGCAGATCGGGTTCGATGCGCAGTTGCTCGATGTCCGTCACCAGATTGACGACACTGCCAATGTACGCGTCGGGAACGGCGAGGTGCACCGTGCTGGGGTCGCTCGGCCGTGCCACCGGTTCACGCAGGTAGGCATTGATCGCCTGAGCGATGCGCCGAGCGGTGGTGAAGTCGGGATTGCGCAGGGTGAGCGTCACGCTGTCCATTTGTGCCATCTCGTAGCCGACCTCGCGTTCGATGATCCCGCCGTCAGCGATCCGCCCGGACGTCGGCACGCCCTTGGTGACGGTCTCGCCCTGTCCCTTGGCGGAGAAGCCACCAACGCTCACCTGTCCTTGCGCAACCGCATAAACCTCACCATCCGCACCGAGCAATGGCGTGACCAGCAGTGTGCCGCCAAGCAGATTGCTCGCGTCCCCCAATGCCGAGACGGAGACGTCAATGCGGCTGCCCTGGCGGCCGAACGAGGGCAGATCGGCCGTGACCATGACCGCCGCGACGTTCTTCGACGTCGTCCCCTTATCGGTCGGCTTGACGCCGAGGCGATTGAGCATCGACTGAAGGCTCTGCTTGGTGAAGCCGCCGTCCTTCATCTTGTCACCAGTGCCGTTGAGGCCGACAACGAGGCCATAGCCGACAAGCTGGTTCTGGCGTACGCCCTCGACGTCAACAAGATCCTTAATTCGCGAGGGCGCGGCGTTGACCGGTAGGCTGCCGAGCAGCATCAGAGCGGCCACGGCAAAGAGAAGTGATGTTTTCAGGCGTCGCATCAAGACACGTCCTTCGGCTTCGGGCGGTCGGTTCCGCTCTACCCGTTGCCATTCGCGTGCCAACCCAGCCATGCATGCAATCGATTGATATAGATGGATTATTTTCTGCCGTTCGGCGCTGGGCAGCGATTGCCGACCGGCAAGGACCGCTCCAACCCGGCAAATCTTGCCGGCGGACGGCTTCATCGCCGTTGCGTGGCGCGCGGTGCTTGCGCCCGGTGGCCAAACCCCACAGACTGGCGAGGGTCTGGTCCCCGCGAAACTGGGCCACCGCCGATCGGGCGGAGCCAGGGAGATCTCGGATGACGCTTCGTCGTCTCGGTGCCGGTTGTGCTTTTGCGCTGCTCGCCGCTTGGCTGCCTGTCAGCGCTAGCGCCGGATCAAAGGACCCGCAGACCAAGGCGTTCGTCTATTGCTCGGAAGCCAGCCCCGAGAGCTTCAACCCTCAACTCTCGATCGCGAATACGACATTCGATGCCTCCTCGCGCAACGTCTACAACCGACTGGTGGAGTTCGAGCGCGGAACGACGACGCTACGCCCGGCGCTCGCCGAATCGTGGGCGATATCCCCCGACGGCCTCGTCTATACCTTCCATTTGCGCCACAACGTCGCCTTCCACACGACGCCGTGGTTCACGCCGACACGGCCGTTCAATGCGGACGACGTCCTTTACAGCTTCCAGCGCCAGTGGGACCCAAACCATCCCGACCATGCGCTGTCGGGTGGGACGTACGAATATTTCAACAGCATGGACATGCCGAAACTGATCAAGGCGATCGAGAAAATCGACGATTACACGGTCCGGTTCGTCCTGAGCCAGCCCGAGGCTCCGTTTCTCGCCAACCTGGCGATGGACTTCGCTTCGATCCTGTCGGCGGAGTACGCGGCGGCGATGCACGCCGCCGGCACACCGGAAAAGATCGACCTTCAGCCGGTGGCGACAGGGCCGTTCCAGTTTGTCTCCTATCAGAAGGACGCCATCATCCGGTTCAAGGCGAACCCCGATTACTGGCAGGGCAAGCCGGCTATCGATACGCTGATCTTCAGCATTACGCCCGATCCCGCCGTCGCCTACGCCAAGCTTAAAGCCGGTGAGTGCCAACTCATCCCCTACCCAAATCCTTCGGACCTTTCGGCGATGCGTCGCGACCCTGAGATCCGGGTGATGAGCCAGGAGGGGCTCAACGTCGGCTACCTCGCGTTCAATACTCAGAAGCCGCCGTTCGACGACGTGCGCGTGCGCCGCGCGCTCGACCTTGCGATCAACAAGGACGCGATCATCGCGGCTGTCTATCAGGGCGAGGGACGCAAGGCGAAGAACCCGATCCCTCCCACCATGTGGTCCTATAACGACGCCGTAAAGGAGACGGCGTACGACCCCGAGGCCGCCCGCCGACTGCTCGCCGAAGCCGGCCACGCGGGTGGCTTTACCACCGACATCTGGGCCTTGCCGGTCACGCGCCCGTACAATCCCGACGGCCGGCGCATGGCCGAGATGATTCAAGCGGACTGGGCCGAGGTGGGCGTGCGCGCGCGCATCGTCAGCTACGAGTGGGGCGAGTTCCTGAAGCGAACGAAGGCGGGCGAGCATCAGACGATGCTCTTCGGCTGGATCGGCGATAACGGCGATCCGGATAACTTCCTCTACGTTCTGCTGAGTTGCGTGGCGGCAAAGGACGGCACCAACCGCGCCCGTTGGTGCAACGCGGACTTTGACGACGTGGTCACCCGCGCCAAGCGCACCACTGACATCGCCGAGCGCTCGCGCCTCTACCAGCAGGCGCAGGTCATCTTCAAGCAGCAGATCCCCTGGGTAACCATCGCCCATTCGGTTGTCTCGACGGCGATGAGCACGGCCGTGAAGAATTACAAGATCGATCCCCTCGGCGGTCACATCTTCAATGGCGTCGATCTCGCTGATTAGGCAGCCGCGCGCTCCACGACCGTTAAATGGCCAGGACCCGTAATTGTGCTTCGCTTCGTCGTCACACGCCTTGCTGTAATCATATCGACGTTTCTCGGTGTCACGCTTCTTACCTTCGCATTACTGCGACTCGCGCCCGGCGATCCGATCGAGCTGATGCTGGGCGAGCGCGGTCTCACGCCGGAACGCCATGCGCAGATGCGCGCGGAACTCGGTCTCGACCGGCCAATGGCGATTCAATACGGCGCCTACCTGAGGGGGGTTTTGTCGGGCGATCTCGGTCGCTCGATCGTCACCCGCACGCCGGTGCTGCGCGAATTCCTTGCTGTTTTTCCGGCAACGGTCGAACTGTCTGTCGCGGCGATCGGCTTTGCGCTCGTGCTCGGCATCCCTTTCGGCGTCCTTGCCGCCGTGCGCCGCGGCTCGGTCTTCGACTATGCGACGATGACCATTTCCCTCGCCGGATATTCGATGCCGATCTTCTGGTGGGGGCTGCTGCTCATTTTGCTGTTCTCCCAGTACCTCGGCATAACACCGGTCTCCGGGCGTATCGATGTGCTCTACGATGTGCCGCCGCGTACCGGCTTCATGTTAATCGATACGTTGCTGGTCGACGAACCCGGCGCGTTCGTCTCGGCGCTTCATCACCTCGTCCTGCCGGCTGTCGTGCTCGGTACAATCCCGCTGGCCACGATCGCGCGGATGACCCGCTCCTCGATGCTCGAGGTCCTCGGCGCCGACTATATCCGGACCGCGCGCGCCAAGGGGTTGTCTCGCATGCGCGTGATCGGCGTTCATGCGCTGCGCAATGCCCTGATCCCGGTGGTGACCGTGGTCGGCCTTGCCGTCGGTGTCCTGTTAGCCGGCGCTATCCTGACCGAAACCATTTTCGCCTGGCCGGGGGTCGGCAAATGGCTGATCGATGCCGTCCGCCGGCGGGATTATCCGGTGCTGCAAGGTGGCATTTTGCTGGTGGCGAGCGTCGTCATCGCCGTCAATCTGCTCGTCGACGTACTTTACGGCGCGCTCGACCCGCGCATTCGCCACGCGCGCTGACGATGCGCAAACCCGACGCCGCACCCGGGCGACGCGAAGACACGGATATGTCCCTTGCTGCTGCGCCTGCCCCGCAACAGGCGTTGCGAAGATCCTTGCGGGCGAGCCGCGGGCCGATGATCGGACTCTCGGTCATCGCCGTTCTCGTCATGATTGCTATCATTGCGCCCGTCATTGCCCCACATTCGCCGTCCGAACAGTTCCGCGATGCCTTTCTCGTACCGCCGTCATGGATGACCGGCGGGTCGCCGCGCTTCCTCCTCGGAACCGACCCGATCGGCCGCGACATTCTCTCGCGCCTTATTTTCGGGGCCCGCATTTCCCTCGGCGCCGGTTTTCTCGCCGTCGGTCTGGCGCTCACCGTCGGCATCGCGCTGGGCCTTCTCGCCGGATTCCTCCGCGGTGCCGCCGACATCACCATCATGCGGTCAATGGACGTATTGCTGGCGCTGCCGAGCCTGCTGCTGGCAATTGTCGTCGTCGCCCTGCTCGGGCCGAGTCTGACGCATGCGGCGGCGGCGGTCGTGGCTGTGCAGGTCCCGCACTTTGTCCGCCTCACCCGAGCGGCGGTCCTTGCCGAACGACAAAAGGACTATGTGACCGCAAGCCTTCTCTGTGGCGCGGGGCCGTTGCGACTGGCGCTGATCACCGTCTTGCCGAATTGCCTGCCACCGCTGATCGTTCAGGCCTCCCTGGGATTTTCGACCGCCATCCTCGACCTTGCCGCTCTCGGCTTTCTCGGGCTTGGCGCTCAGCCTCCGATTCCTGAATGGGGGACGATGCTGGCGAACTCGATCGCGTTCCTCCGCCGCGCCTGGTGGGTGGTGACCTTTCCCGGCCTTGCCATCCTTGTAACCGTACTCGCCTTCAATCTGCTCGGCGACGGCTTGCGCGACGCCCTTGACCCCAGGCTGAAGCGCTGATGTCCCTGGTCGAGGTTGAGGGATTGCAAGTGGACTTCGGCAGTCCGCGACATCCGCTCCGCGCCGTCGAGGACTTCTCCCTCACCGTCGATGAAGGTGAGGTGATCGGCCTCGTCGGCGAGTCGGGCTCGGGCAAGAGCGTCAGCATGCTGGCGCTGATGGGACTGATTGGCTGGCCCGGCCGCGTCACCGCCCGCCGTCTGCGATTCGCCGGGGCCGATCTTGACATCCTGTCGCAACGTCAGCGCCGACGGATGCTCGGCCGCGATATGGCGATGGTGTTTCAGGAGCCGACGGCGAGCCTCAATCCGTGCTTCTCTATCGGCTATCAGATCGCCGAAACGTTGGCTGTTCATACGCACTTGCCTCGACGTCAACGGCGCCGACGCGTAATTGAATTGTTACGCCAAGTAGGCATCGCGGCGCCGGAAGACCGGTTTGGCGCGTTCCCGCACCAGCTCTCTGGTGGGATGAACCAACGCGTGATGATCGCCATGGCACTCGCCTGCCAGCCGCGCTTGCTCATCTGCGACGAGCCGACGACGGCACTTGACGTCACCGTTCAGTCACAAATTCTCGACCTCCTGCTGAGTCTGAAGCAAGACATCGGCATGGCAATGATCCTGGTTACCCACGACCTCGGCGTCATCGCTCGAATGGCGCGCCGGGTGATGGTGATGTACGCTGGACGGGTGATCGAAGAGCGGCCGACTGCGGAGCTGCTGGAACGGCCGCGGCATCCCTACAGTCAAGCGCTGCTGGACGCCTTGCCCGAGCGCGTCGCCACGCGCGGCAGACTTGCGGCAATTCCCGGCACCGTTCCAGGATTGGCGGATCGCCCGTCCGGCTGCGCGTTTCATCCCCGCTGCCGCTACGCTGGCGCACTGTGTCGCAGCCGGATGCCGATGCTCGACGACGACGCATCCGGCCGCGTCTCCTGCCACACCCCACTGAACAGCGGCGGCGAACCATGAACGCGCCGTGGCATGATCCGGGCGGGCTGCCGGTTCTGCGCGCGGACGGCCTCGAGCGGTCTTACAGGATCGATCGCGGCTGGCGACACCGTCCTGCTCTGCTGCGCGCGGTCGACGACGTCTCGTTCAGCCTGCCACCGGGCAAGACACTCGCCGTTGTCGGCGAGTCCGGCTGCGGCAAGTCGACGCTGTCCCGCCTCGCGGCGATGATCGAGCCACCAACAGCGGGCCGACTTAGTGTCGATGGCATCGATGTCGCCACTGCGCGCGGATCGCTGCGTCGGCAACTGCGGCTGAGCGTGCAAATGATCTTTCAGGACCCGGCTGGCTCACTCAATCCGCGACAACGGATCGCCTCGATCGTCGGCGAGCCGCTAACGGTGAATGCGCGCCTTGGCGCCGGTGAACAGCGGGAGAAGGTGGAGGCAATGCTCGGACGGGTCGGACTCGCGCCCAATTTCGCCCGCCGATTCCCCCATATGCTGTCGGGTGGTCAACGCCAACGCGTCGCGATTGCCCGCGCACTCATACTGCGGCCCAAGCTGGTGATCGCCGACGAACCGACATCCGCTCTCGACGTTTCGATCCAGGCGCAGGTGCTCAATCTGCTCGTCGAACTGCAAGCCGAGCTCAAGCTCGCCTACCTGCTCGTTTCGCACGATCTGATGCTGGTGCGTCACCTCGCCGACGAGGTTCTCGTGCTCTACCTCGGACGAATCGCCGAGCATGGGCCGACAGACACGATCTTTGATCGACCGCGCCACCCTTATACGCGTGTGCTAATCGCGGCGGCCGCGCGGACATTCACGGGACGGTGGGCACACTCATTATGGCGTGGAGAGCCGCCATCACCGATAAATCCTCCCGGCGGATGCGCTTTTCATCCGCGCTGCCCGCATGTAACGACGACGTGCGAGCACGTTCGACCAGCGTTGCGGTTCATCGACGGGCGGTTTGTCGCCTGCCATTACGCCGAGGCGCTATGAAGTTGCAAAGCCCGGGGGTGTCTCACATTGAGGCCCCCACATCATGCTCCATGCTTCTGCCAAATTCCTCCGGCAGCGTTGATTCTCAGAGCGCAAGCTGAGCGGACGTGAAATGGTATCGCGCGCGGCGCTAAACAGAAACGGTCTGTTCATTCGCCCAGGAGTAGCACTCGACAGGAATGCTCGGCGTCCTTTGCTTCGATTTCGCGCGAGAGGACAATTTTCATGCACGCTCCGCCGCGTATGGTGTAAATAGTCCCTTTGGATGCGGTTCTGCATTGCCGCGATCAGGCTCCGGCAAGATTCAAGTACAGGAACAGGACGATCAAGAATGCAAGGACAAGCAGCTGTGTCTCCGGACTGGCCGGGGGCGCGCATTCCAGAATTTGTCCGTGACCTCACGACGGCAGCGGTCGCGGTGATGAGCCGGGACGGCATCCTGCTCGACGGAAATCGCGGCTTTTTCGACCTTCTGCCGGAATCAATGATGGCCGGCGACTGTCTCGACGTCCGTGATCTTTTTATTCGGCCGGGTTTTGACCAGTTCGCCGTCGGGGCAGGAGCTGGCTCAGGTGTCCTTTATCGCGGAATTCTGAATGTCGGCAAGGCGCCCGATGCGGTGCATACGTTACAAGGCGCGCTTTACGCGCTCACCGACGGTGTACTGCTCGTCGCCGAGCTCGAAGTTGCGGGCCTGCAACTTTTGCGCATGAAAGTATCGAAACTGACGGATGATCTCGCCGATGAACAGCGCAAGCTCGCCGAGGCCTTAAACGAAGCCAGAGCGGCGATTCGCTGTCGCGACGAAGCACGCGCCGCTCTCAAGCAAAGGGTGGAGTAAGCGCTCCTGTCGTTTGCCGCCAGGATTGCTGCCTTTCGCTTGTGCCGCACCAGATGCGAACGCTATCCACCGGCGTGAGCGAAGTGCATGCGCCAGACGGAGTATTGCGCCGCATTCGATATCGAGCTTATAAGGTCGATTTGAGTATATCTGGCTCAGAGCCGCGGTCTTTTAGCTGGCACTGTCAACCAGGATCAGCAGGATCCCTGCGAAGTCATGCGACATCGTCGAAGAGGAGCGACCGCGCAGGACCGCGATGCTTAACCGACCCGCATCGCCTGACAAACGCCGAGCCCGGGCAGCCGAGGACACGCATCGCTAGTCTCGCGGACGTTTTGCACACGATCGCCGATAGACTTTCACGCCGGAAATCAACGGCACTAAGCACAGGTTGCGACGAATGAGTTCGCAGAGCGGACAATCAGCAATACCCGTATCGATGGCCGAGACATTGCTCGAAACCGCCCAGACGGGCGGACTGCCGTTTCCCGATGTTCTTCGCGGGCTCGAGGCAGTGGTTGTCGCGATAATCAGTGCCGAGGGGATTCTTTTAGACGCCAATCGGGGGTTTTTGCTTCTGATGACGCGCAACCTCTTCGCTCCGGAAGTGGGTGACGTTCGCGACCTCTTCGTCAGCCCACGTTTTGACGAGCTGACCTTGATGCGCGCGCGCCCGCTTCAGGACTCGGTGTTTCGTGGATTGTTGAGCTTCGGACAGGCCGGAGGCCGGGTAACGTCATTGCGTGGCGCGATCTATGCCCACGACGAGGACTATCTGCTCATTGCCGAACACGACATCGTCCGACTTGAAACTCTGCGCGCAACGCTTCTCGAACTGCAGGACGATCTTGCTGAAAAGCAGCGCCACATCATTCACATCGAGCATCGCGCGGCAAAACTGCAGGAATTAGCCGACGCGGCGATGCGCGATCGCGATACCCTCCTCGATGCGCTGGCCCGACGCGGCGGCTTGCCAAACACGGATTGATAAATCGTGGGCCGGCCGCAGATTTTACTACCCTATATGGGTCCCATTCGCCGCCTGCCGTTGTGGATATATGGTTGAGTTATGGGGAAAATTAGCAGGAGCGGAGTCCGGTGCCCTGTTTGGCAGGACATTGCGGTCGGTCAGAAGGCGGCGACTTCGGACGCTGATGTCCGGCGATTTTCGGCATCAACCAAGACAATCCGTGGCTCCCAATCGGCGGCTTGCTCGAAGGTCATCTGAGCATAAGCAGCGATGATGATCAGATCGCCGATACCCGCCAAGTGCGCCGCCGCGCCGTTGATCTGAATGCAGCCCGACCCTGCGGCGCCTTCGATCACATACGTCTCAAACCGCGCGCCATTGGTGATGTTGTAGATCTGAACCTGCTGGTGGACGAGCAAGCCGGCCGCGTTCATCAGGTCCGTGTCGATCGTGATGCTCCCCTCGTAATGCAAATCAGCGGCGGTGACCGTCGCTCGATGAATCTTCGAGAACAGCATGGGAATTTGCATTCTGCGACTCCACGTTTCGCCGGGCCCTAGCCGCGCGACCCGACTCCTAGCAGTCTTCGCCGGCGGCGACAACCGCCTCTCGGCGGCTGTTCCCGTTCGCATCCACTAGGGTCTGTGGACATTCACCTGAGCGCCAGATAGGAGCCTGCGAGATGGATCATGGCTCTGAAGCTGGTGTGGGTTTTGTCGTAGCGCGTCGCGACGCGGCGAAACTCTTTGAGATTGCAGAAGAAATTTTCCACGAGATGGCGCCAGCGGTACATGGCGAGGTCGCACGGGATGGAGTGCTTGCGGTTGGCCTTGGGCGGGATAACCGCGAGGGTGCCGCGACTGTTCAGTTCGGCACGGATCCAGTCAATGTCGAAGGCCTTGTCGCCAAGCAGAGCGGCAAAGTCGATTTCGGCGATCAGCGGCGCAACGCCGAGGCTGTCGTGCCGCTGGCCGGGCAGAAGAATGAAGCGCGCCAAGTTGCGAGGGCATCGACCAGCGCCACGATCTTGGTCGTCAGGCCGCCGCGCGATCGGCCGAGGGCCTGATTTTGAGTCCCCCCCCTTGCGCCGGTGCCCTTCTGGTGGACCCGGACGATGGTGCCGTCGATGATCGCGTACTCGAAGTCCGGATCATCCGACAAGCTTTTGAAAAGTCTTTCGAAGACGCCCTTCTGCGCCCATCGGCGAAAGCGCCGAAAGACCGAGTTCCAGCACCCAAAGGTTTCGTGCAAATCGCGCCAGGGCGCCCCGGTGCGGGTAATCCAGAATACGGCTTCGAGAAACCGGCGGTTGTCCACAGCCGAGCGGCCGGGGTCGCCCGGCTTGCCAGGAAGCATCGGCGCTATCCGCCGCCACTGCGCATCGCTCAACACGTTTCGATCCAAGGCTGATCTCCATTTTTCAGCCTTGAATCTGGAGGCTTCTGTGAGGTCGCGGACGAGGTCTTCGGCGTGCGCTGGCGCGACCTCATCGAAGCCGGATTGAACGAACCCGCGGATGGCCGAGCTATGGGGATTGTTGCTGCGTCTGGTGGTCCGAGACCGCTTTCGGGCGGCTCGGCATGGGGATCGATCCGGCGCGGTCGAGGCCGGCGACGCCGGGCGGTTGGTGGCAGCAGTGAGCTGAACCGGGGTTTCGTGGGGCGCCGCGCCGGACCTGGTGCTGCCGGAACGGTTGTTGGGCAAGACGATGGGTGCCGGCACACGGCAGCATCGGTGCTGGACAGGCGGGGCAGCAAGGGGTGGCGGCCACTCATGAAGTGTCCTGCCGGAACGAGGGTTGCGGCGGCGGCCTCAGAAGGATGGCGAAGGTGATCATCGGGCCGCCGCAGCAGGGGCAGCGATCGAACGCGCTTGTAAGTTGCTTCTGCTCGGGTGGGACCTTGGTCTCGGGATCGACCGTCGGCGAGGCGGCCAGCAGCTCGCGGCGGAGCGCCAGCTTTGCTGCCTGTTGGTGATTGGCGAGGAAGCCGTAATGGCGGATGCGATGGAAGCCGTCCGGCAGGGTGTGGAGCAGGAAGCGGCGGATGAATTCATCGGCAGCGAGAACCATCAGCTTCGCCTTGCCGTGGTGGCGATAGTCCTTCCAGCGGAAGGCGACGTCGCTGCCCGTCACCTCGACCGAGCGCGAATTGGCGATGGCGACGCGGTGGGTGTAGCGACCGAGATAGGCCAGCACCTGTTCCGGGCCACCGAACGGCGGCTTCGCATAGACCACCCATTCGACGCGCCGCAGGTCGCGGAGGCGACGAACGAAGCCGCAGTCGGCGCAGCTCTCGGCATGGCCGCCCAGCGCCGCCGTCCGGCACAGCGTGATGGCGCTGATCACCCGCCGTTCGACCCGGCCGAGGTGAGCGTGATGCATGCGCCGATAGGCCTCGCCGTGGCGGCGGAAGACATCCGCCACTTCCCATGTCGCCGCCATCGCGCGGCCGGATCAGGCGGGCGGCACGACCTCCAGCGTGAGGCGGTCGAGCGGGCTCTGCGTATGCCGGATCAGGCCGTTCGAGACCCGCGTGTAGCGCGCCGTGCTCGACAGGTTGGCATGGCCAAGCAGCACCTGGATGATGCGGGTGTCGGTGCCGTTCTCCAGCAGGTGGGTGGCGAAGCTGTGCCGCAGCGTGTGCACCGTCACCCGCTTCGCAAGTCCGGCCGCGGCGCAGGCGGAGCGGCAGGCCGCATGCAGCACCTGGACGTCGACCGGCTTCGTCTCATCGCGGCCGGGGAACAGCCAGTGGCTGGGCCGGGCCAGACGCCAGTAGGTGCGCAGGATGCCCAGAAGCTGGGCCGACAGCATGACGGTGCGGTCCTTGCCGCCCTTGCCATGCTCGACCCGGATCACCATCCGCGCGCTGTCGATATCAGCAAGCTTCAGACCGACCGCCTCGGACGCCCGCAGCCCCGCCGCATAGGCCGTCGTCAACGCCACGCGGGTCTTCAGGCTCGGCACCGCCTCGAGAAAGCGCACCACTTCATCGGCATTCAGCACCACCGGCAGCGTGCGCGGCTCGCGTGCATAAGGGATGCGCTCCGGGATCTCACCGTGCCCCAGCGTGACGCCGTAGAAGAACCGCAGCGCACACACCGTCTGGTTCAGCGCCGGCCACGAAATGCCGGTCGACACCAGATGGACCTGGAACGCCCGCACGTCCTCCAGGCCAAGCTGGTCCGGCGAGCGACCAAAGTGGCCGCTGAACTTGCTGACCGCGTGAAGATAGGATCGTTGCGTCGCCAATGACAGATTGCGGACGGTCATGTCCTCGACCATGCGGCGGCGCAGAGGGCTCATCTCGGCCATCGCGGTGCTCCTGTCTGAGGATCGGGCTTCAACACGCCGTAATCCTCCCAGACGGGAGCCGCCCCCGCTAACCGATCACCCCACTCCCACGACACCGGGTTCGTTCAATCCCCACCGATCACATGAATGTCCACAGACCCTAGAGCGGTTTCACGGTGAGTAGAATCTGGATTCCCCCGGGGGGGGGGGTTGTGTGATTATGGGATGGCCCGCCCCTTTCTGCGGCATCCGGTAGGATGGCGCCTTGAGGAAGGAGGGGACGGGCATGGACATCGCGGTTCTGGGGATTGATCTGGGTAAGAACGTCTGCAGTGTTGTGGGGCTGGACGGGTCCGGTCGGGTGATGCTGCGGCGGCGGGTGCGGCGCGAGATGCTGGAGCGGCTGGTTGACGGGTTGCCGCGGTGCGTTGTGGCGATGGAGGCCTGCTGTGGGGCGCACCATCTCGGGCGGGTGTTTGGCGGCCAGGGCCATGAGGTTCGGCTGATGTCGCCGGAATACGTGCGTCCGTACGTCAAGGCGCAGAAGAACGACGACCGCGACGCCGAGGCCATTGCGGAAGCGGCGACGCGGCCGACGATGCGGTTTGTGCCGGTGAAGAGCGTGGCGCAGTCCGACGTGCAGGCGCTGCATCGGGGGCGCGAGCGGCTGGTGGCGGAGCGCACGGCGCTGATCAACCATCTGCGCGCTCTGTTGCTGGAGCGCGGGATCACTGTCCCGCAAGGTCGCGGAAAGCTGGCGGTGGAGCTGTGCACCTTCGCCGACGAGGACGACAGCCGGTTGAGCCCGCGCATCCGGCTGCTGATCGAGGATTTGCGTCGCGAATGGCGGACCCTCGACGAGCGGATTGCCGGCTTCGATGCGGAATTCGCGGCGCTGGCGCGCGAAGACGAGGCGGCGCGCCGGCTGATGACGATCCCCGGCATAGGCACGATCAATGCCACGGCGCTGGCGGCGGCGGTGGGCGATGCCCGGACCTTCGGGCGTGGACGCGACATGGCGGCATGGCTGGGTCTGACGCCGCGACAGCGGACCACCGGCGGCAAGCCGCATCTGCTCGGGATCAGCAAGCGCGGCAACCGCTACCTGCGCAAGAACCTGATTCATGGCGCGCGAGCGGTTCTGCCGCGGCTCGCTGATCAGCCGACGCCGCTGGGAAGATGGGCGCGGGGCTTGCTGGCGCGCGCGCCGAAGAACGTCGCCATCGTCGCCTTGGCCAATAAGCTGGCGCGGATCGTCTGGGCGGTGCTTGCCCATGGCCGGGCTTACGACGCGGAGCTTGCCGCGGCATGAAGATCCGGGGACGGTACGCGCGTCGCAGTGACGACCGGCCGACGGTGTCTGCGGGTGGTGGAAAGGAAGATGGCCTGACAGTCGAACGGCAGCCTGTAACCCTGGCCCATTGAACGGTCGATCGAGGCCGTTGTGATTATGAGGACCAAGCTGCGCGGATCTCCATCTTGGCCGGGCAAAACCCGAGACCGGATACGTTGACGCAGACTGGACAGCGCCAAAGTCCGAAACACCCCTTGCGGACGGGGCGGGCCATACGTTCATCGGTTTCCGGTTTTGGTGGGCCGGAGGCGGCGATGGGTTGGCGTCGAGGGCAGTCGTATTCGCAGGACCTGCGCGAGCGGGTGCTGGCGGCGGTCGATGGCGGGATGACGGCAGCCGACGCGGCGGCGCTGTTCCGGGTGAGCGTGTCTTACATCTACAAGGCGCGGCTGCGGCGGATGCGGACCGGCGAGACGACGGCGCGGCCGCAGCGCTGCCATCTTGCCCGCAAGCTGGCGGTCCACCACGAGGCGATCAGCGCTGAGGTCGCGGCGCGGCCCGACGTGACGCTGGCCGAGCTGCGCGCCTGGCTTTCGGAAAAGCACGGCGTTACCACCAGCATCGGTGGGCTGTGGAATACCCTCGACCGGCTCGGGCTGACGCTCAAAAAAACCGCGGCATGCCGCCGAGCAGGAGCGCGCTGACGTTGCCGCCGCCGGCGACGCCTGGCGACAGCGGCAGCCGAAACTGAACCCCGCACGCCTGGTGTTCATCGACGAGACCTGGGCGACCACCAACATGGCACGCACCTGCGGGCGTTGCCGGCGCGGCCAGCGGCTGCGCGCCGCCGTCCCGCACGGCCACTGGAAAACCTCGACCTTCGTCGCCGCCCTGCGCAGCAACGGCATCACCGCCCCTTTCGTCATCGACGGCGCCATTAACGGACGCGTCTTTCGCACTTACGTCGAGGAGGTTCTGGCTCCATGCCTCGCCGAAGGCGACGTCGTCGTCATGGACAATCTCGGCGCGCACAAGGTCGAAGGTGTCCGCCAAGCGATCGAAGCCGTGGCGCCAGCGTCCTCTACCTGCCACCCTATTCTCCGGACCTCAATCCCATCGAGCAGGTCTTCGCCAAGCTCAAGCAACTCCTCAGAACTGCCGCTGCCCGCACCATCAACGACCTCTGGACCAAAATCAGAAGCCTCCTCGACAGCTTCTCCTCCAGGGAATGCACAAACTACATCACCAATTGCGGATATCGACAGTCATCGTGAAATCGCCCTAAGCAGGATTCCCTTGGGCGATCCACATATGGCAGGCTCTGGTGGAGGGATCACTGGATTTTGGTGTTGTCATGGCGGGTCGTCCTCGGGTGGTGGCGACGGCGGAGCAGTGCGAGGAGTTGCGTGCGCTGGCCGGTTCGCCGGATCGGGCGGAAGCGGATCGGGCGCGGTCGATTTTGTTGTCGCTGCAGGGTTGGTCGAGCGCTCGGATTGCCGAAGCGTTTTCGGTCGAGCCGAACAGCGTGCGCCATTGGCGCTGGACGTTCGGTCGCGAGGGGGTGGCGGGCCTGCGCGCCCGCAAGGCACCGGGGCCGGAGCCGGTGAAGGCGCGGGCGGCGCTGGCGGTGGTCTCGGCAGTGCTGACGGACGAGGTTGCCGATCGGCGGAACTGGACGCTGCCGCGGTTGCAGAACGAGATCGAGCGGCGCACCGGCGAGCGGATTTCCAAGTCGCGGCTGAGCGTGGTGATGCGCAAAAAGGGGGCTGGCGGCGACCCCGGCACACGCTGAAGGGGCGGCAGGACGCCCAGGCCGGTCGATCGCTCCGGCCTGCGGCTTCGTCTGCTGAAGCAGCAGGCCCAGGCCGGCGACATCGTGCTGCTGTTCGAAGACGAGTCCGAGGCGCTCACCCATCCTTATCTCGCGCATGTGTAGGCCGGGCGCGGCGCCGACCTGCGCGTCGCAGCGCCCGGCCAAGCGCGCAAGGTGGCGATGATCGGCGCGCTCGACTTCGCGGCCGGCACGCTGGTCGTCGAGACCAGCCGGAGCAAGCGAAGCAGCGATTTCATCGCTCTGCTGACGCGGCTCGACGAGCTCCATGGCCCGCGCCCCGGCCGACCGACGAAGCCGGTCGTGCTCGTCATCGACAACGGTCCCATTCATACCAGCAAGGCGTCGCGTGCCGCCCTCGCCGCGCGGCCATGGCTGTGCGTCGAATGGCTGCCGAGGTACGCCCCCGAGTTGAACGACATCGAACATGCTTGGCGTGACCTGAAGCGGCATTTCCTCGCCCATCAGACCTTCCGAGACCTCGACCATCTCGACCGCGCCATCCATGCTGCCGTCACTGACCTCAACAACGAACGCCAATCCAAAACGTGTGCAAACCTACGAATCGCTGCTTAGGCTCCGAGCTCATTAGCTCGGATATCATTGCGTTCTACGAACTCATCAAGAATGCCTTCGACGCCGGCTCGCGCACCGGCGCAGACATTCGCTTTCAGATCGCCATGCGGAGGAATGACTACCTTCGCATCCGCGACAGGGCGCAGTTGCTCAGCGGGGAGGAGGCCTAGCCTATTCGGTAGCATCGAGAATGCTCCTGTGTAGGTGTTTCTCACGGCATTTGATGGATCGGGTTGACGGGAAGCATTTCGGGGCGGTTGTCCATCGTTTACGGATGGACCCGTACGGTGTGATCCCGTTCAAGGTCTTGAGACGGCGGGCTAAGTTAGATGTGGCCGCATTGAACGACTGATGCGGTGCCACGGCATCCGCGCGGTGACGCATCGCCGCGTTCGGGGGCTCACCCCCGACAGCAAGCATGGCCTGCCGATCGCCGGCGATCTCCTCGGTCAGACATTCCTCATCACCCGGCCGAACTCGTCCACCGTACTCGTCCCCCGCACCCCCGAACAGGCGGAACTTCAGAGCGCATAACCCGCTGACCATTCTTCCGGGGGAAGATCAGGTGCCCGAAAACCTGGATTTGCATGCGAAAAGGTGCTTCATGGTGATCGCCCATGATCTTGATGACGCCGGATATAACTGTGCGTCGCGCACGCGGGTTCCGGCGAAGACCGAGTGGGGCAGCGATGTCGACCATCGAGGTGATCAACTCTCGGTGGCCGAATGGATCTGCGTTCGGCTATAAGCCAGCATTTTCGGGAGCTGTGAAATGCGTCGAGCTGTCGTCCAGCGACGAACAAAGGAAACCGACGTTTCGGCGACGGTCGATCTGGACGGAACCGGCTGTTATGACGTCGCCTGCGGGATTGGCTTTCTCGATCACATGCTCGAACAGCTCTCTCGACATAGCCTGTTCGATATCTCGCTGCGAGGCAGGGGCGATTTGCACATCGATGCGCACCATACCGCCGAGGACACGGCGATCGTTCTCGGCCAAGCATTCGCGCAAGCGCTGGGAGACCGCACCGGCATCTGTCGTTTTGGGCAGGCGCTGTCGGCGATGGACGAGGCCTTAACGCGCGTCGTCGTCGATGCATCGGGGCGACCGTTCATGGTCTGGCGAGTGGGGTTCTCGCAGCCAAAGCTGGGTGGGCTCGATACCGAACTGATTGGCCACTGGTTTCAGACATTGGCGCATAATGCGGGGTTGACGCTGCACGTCGAATTGCTCTACGGCACCAACAACCATCACATCTGCGAATCGTGCTTTAAGGGGCTGGCGCGCGCGCTTCGAGCCGCCTTCGCGATTGATCCGCTGCGATCCGACGCCGTGCCATCGACCAAGGGTGTTCTGGGAGGCTCTCTATGACGGCCGCTCCCATCATCCTCGAATATTGTTCGTTGCATCCGCGTGGCCGGTGCTAGCCATGCGCATCTATACCGTGCATGTGCGCCGGCCGCTGGGCGATCCCGCGCATGACGTCTGTCTGGTCAAGGAAGGTTTTTGTTGGCCAGCGTTCCTCTTTACGACATTTTGGGCTCTCGGTGCCCGGTTGTGGTTGATCGCACTCGCACTGTTGATCGTTCAAGCTGCGGTTGATGCAGGCCTGAGCATCCTCGGGATTGAGCCGGGAATGCGCGTCGTGGCGAGTGTGGCAGTGGCGGTGATCGCAGGCCTCGTCGGCAACGACTTAAGGCGCTGGACGCTGGTCCGCCGCGGGTTTCAGCAGATTGCCGTGGTCACCGGCAGGGATCGCGACGCGGCCGAATGCCGCTTCTGGTCGCAACGCCCGCAACTCCTGTCAGGCGTACCGCGATGAACGTCGTCATCGTCGATTATGGGTCGGGAAACCTGCGTTCAGCCGCCAAGGCGTTCGAGCGCACGGTCGCCGATGATGGGCTCGACGTTGCCGTTCGCGTAACCAGCGAACCCGCCGATGTCGCGAACGCCGATCACATCGTGCTACCGGGGGTGGGCGCATTCGCCGATTGCCGCCGAGGTCTCGATGCGCTGCCGGGCATGGTCGACGCACTGGAGTACACAGTGATCGGGCGCGGTAGGCCGTTCCTCGGTATCTGCGTCGGCATGCAACTCATGGCGCGCGTCGGCCTCGAGCACGGCGTACACGCGGGCCTCGGCTGGCTCGACGGCGAGGTTGCGCTGCTGCCGGCGGCGGCGAACGGGCTTAAGATTCCGCACATGGGCTGGAACGATCTCGTGCTGCACGATTCTGACCACCCACTGCTTTACGGCCTGGATCACGGTGCCCACGCTTACTTTGTCCACTCGTACGCGTTGCGCACGGAGCAGGCGTCATCGGTGCTTGCCCACGTCGATTACGGCGGCCCGGTCACCGCGATTGTCGGCAGCGGCAACCTGGTCGGAACGCAATTCCATCCGGAGAAGAGCCAAGCAACGGGCTTGCGGCTCATCTCGAATTTCCTGAGGTGGCGGCCTTGATTTTTTTTCCCGCAATCGACCTGAAGGATGGCCGGTGCGTCCGCCTACGCCGCGGCGACATGCAGACGGCGACGGTGTTCAACGAGGATCCCGCCGATCAGGCGCGTGTTTTCTCCCGGGCGGGATGTCAGTGGCTTCATGTCGTCGATCTCGACGGCGCCTTTGCCGGCCGGCCAGTGAACACCCGCGCCGTTGACGCGATTCTCAACGCCGTCGACCTTCCGGTGCAACTGGGTGGCGGCATCCGGACTCTCGCCACCGCCTCCGACTGGCTGAGCCGCGGCGTACGCCGCGTTATCCTCGGCACGCTGGCGCTGCGATATCCGGATCTCGTCCGCTCCGCGTGCGCCGATTTTCCCGGGCGTATCGCCGTCGGCATTGATGCCCGTGACGGGCGGGTCGCGGTTCAGGGCTGGTCCGAGCAGTCGGAGATTTCTGCCTTCGATCTTGCCCGCCGATTCGAAGACGCCGGCGTTGCTGCCATCATATTCACCGATATCGGGCGCGACGGCGTTATGGGAGGGCCCAACATCGAAGCGACGGCTGATCTCGCGCGGGCCATCTCGATTCCGGTTATCCTGTCGGGGGGGATCTCTTCGCTCGATGATCTGCACGCGGTCAAGGCGAACGGGGATGGCATCGTCGCCGGCGTGGTGTGCGGCCGCGCCCTCTACGATGGTCGGATCGATCCCGCCGAAGCCGTTGCCGTGCTTGCGGCAAGCGGGCGCGAAAACCGGGCGAGCCAATGCTGAAAGTGCGCGTCATCCCGTGCCTGGACGTCAACGGCGGACGCGTGGTCAAGGGCGTGCGCTTTGTCGATCTCGTCGACGCCGGTGATCCGGTCGAGCAGGCACGATTTTACGATGCGGCCGGCGCCGACGAATTGTGCTTTCTCGACATCACCGCCAGTCACGAAGACCGCGAGACGATCTACGACGTCGTCGCGCGAACCGCCGAGCAATGCTTCATGCCCCTGACCGTGGGTGGGGGCGTGAGGGCGACGGAGGACATTCGCAAACTCCTTCTTGCCGGAGCCGATAAGGTATCGATCAACACCGCCGCGGTCAGCCGGCCCGAATTTGTACGCGAGGCCGCAGAAAAGTTCGGCAGCCAGTGCGTCGTTGTTGCGATCGATGCTAAATCGGTCGGAGTGGACCAGTTCGAGGTGTTTACCCACGGCGGCCGCCGCCCGACCGGGATCGATGCCGTCGCTTGGGCGCGGCGTATGGCGGAGTACGGCGCGGGAGAGATTCTGCTTACATCGATGGACCGGGATGGAACAAAGAACGGCTTCGATATCCCGCTCACCCGATCGATCGCAGATGCCGTGGGCGTGCCGGTGATCGCCTCAGGCGGTGTTGGCAGCCTTGACCATCTGATCGATGGCGTCATTGTGGGGCACGCGTCGGCGGTGCTCGCAGCCTCAATCTTTCATTTTGGAACCTTTACGATCGCCGAGGCCAAGGAACACATGGCCCGTGCCGGGATACCGGTTCGTGGCGACGCCGATGGGGGAAGCAGCCAATGAGTGCAGAGCGTCTTGATGGCCGATATCTGGATGACCTGTTCGCTGTAATCGAAAGTCGTCGAGGCGCGGACGCCGCTTCGTCCTATACGGCCCGGTTATTTTCCAAAGGGCGGCTGAAGATCGCCAAGAAGACGGGTGAGGAAGCGGTGGAGGTGGTGATCGCCGCCCTTGCCGAAGGTCGCGATGAGGTGGCCGCCGAAAGCGCCGATCTCCTTTACCACCTGCTGGTCCTGTGGGCTTCCGTCGGTATCAAGCCGCGGGACGTGTGGGCGCAGCTCTCGAAGCGCGAAGGCGTGTCGGGCCTCGCCGAAAAGGCTGCCCGACAGGCGAACAACTGATTTCATTCGGAGCGAAACAGGATAATGCGCGATGGTATACGACGACAGCAACGTATTCGCTAGAATCCTGCGCGGAGAAATTCCGTGCAAACCGGTCTACGAAGACGACTACGCGCTGGCGTTCCATGACATCAACCCAGCCGCGCCGATCCATGTCCTGGTCATCCCAAAAGGGCCATACGTATCACTCGACGATATGTCACGAGACGCCCCTGGCGAATTCATCGGCGGCTTTTTCAAAGCGGTCGGTGAGACTGCGCGCCGCCTCGGCGTGGTCGATCAAGGTTACCGCATTCTGGCGAATAACGGCGCTGACGCTCATCAGGAAGTCCTGCACTTCCACGTCCACATCTTTGCCGGGCGGCCGCTGGGCGGCATGCTCAAGCGCGCGGACTGACGTCGCTGGCAGAGCACGGCAGAACCGGGGCAGATGGGCCGAATTGCGTCGAGAAGTGGCATGAGGGTGTGTTGCGATCCCGCTGGGGGCGCAATGTCTATGCTGGCCCTACTGTAAGCAAGGAACCCTCATAGACATCGCAGGATGTCAATGCCACTTGTTCAAGATACGCGCGAGTATCGAAGGCAACTCCAGTTTGGTAGTAAAAAAATAGAGGCCGCTCGTTCAGGAGAATTTCGTAATAAGGCTCAAACTCGCTAATCGGAAGCCACACTGAAACCCGCGTGCAAAAGTGATTATCTGTCTCTAATTGACCGACAATTGCGCGATTATACCAAGGATCAAAGAGTGTCGAAAAATAGAGCAAGGCTTGCGTGAGTCCACCGCTTGGCTCCGGTGTGCTAAAAACGACAAGCGTTCTGGCTGCATAGGTCTCGATGCCCGCGCTCGTGTTTACCCGCCGCAACTCGGTCCGAACCTCGTACCGATCGACCTGAAAGCGCTGCATCGCGCTGCATCATCCCTTTTTGCGGCGATCAAAACCGTTTAAATGCCCCAAGTTACAACATGCCTCCATCCAGCCGAGGGCTCGATGCCATCATCCCGTCAGGACAGCCAAGGATATGTGAACCAGGTCACATTCGGCTCTGGCACCCGGGGCGCACTTGTCAAGTCGACCAGTTAACCAAGGATCACCTATGCTCAATTCGGGACTGCTTTCGACCAAACCCATTCCCGCTGACGAACGTCTGATCCTGGCGCTCGATGTTCCAAGCCCGCAAACCGCCTGGCAACTTGTCGAACGCCTCGGACCCCGCGTCCGTTTCTATAAGCTTGGACTTGAACTGTTCATGGCCGGCGGTTACTTCGAACTGATCACCGCCTTGCGCCAGCGCGGCAACCGCGTGTTTGTCGACCTCAAATTCTTTGACGTCCCGCAGACGGTCAGGTCCGCCGTACGTCAGTTGGCGTGTCGTGGCGCCGATTTCGCGACGGTGCACGGAAACGATGCCATCTTGGAGGCCGCCTGCGCCGTCAAGGAAGATTTACGCATTCTCGCCGTGACGGTACTGACCAGTCTGGATGACGCGGACATGCAGGCGTTGGGGTTCCAGACGGACATCCGATCGCTGGTACTATCCCGCGCGCAGCGGGCCCTCGCCATCGGTTGCGACGGGGTCGTCTCGTCCGGGCTTGAAGCCACCCGCCTGCGTCAGGAACTCGGTGACCGTCTGCTGATCGTCGTTCCCGGCATACGCCCCGCGCTCAATCGTCCAACGGATGATCAGAAACGAACAATGGACGTCGAAGAAGCGTTTCTTGCCGGTGCCGATCATATCGTCGTCGGACGGCCGATCCATGGCGCCGCCGATCCGTGTGCTGCCGCGGAAGACATCCAAGCGCGCATTGCCGCCGTGTTCAGCGCTTAATCATAGGGTCCCCGTTCCCAGCCGCTTGGGGTACGGCCACAGTCTCGGCGGCGACGCTGCTTGGTTTCGCGCCGAGACGCTGCTCGCGGTTGATCGCATATCCTGCGGACGGCCCGCGCAAGGGCTGTATCAGCATTCGGTCCAACCACAGATCGCGCCTGTCGCGGAACTGTGCGATGCCGATGGTCATGGCCTCGTGGCCGTCCGTCGGGTGGTCGCGGTAGGTCCCAAGAACGCGATCCCACCACGGCAGATTGAAACCGAAATTGCTGTTCGTCTCGGCCGGATCGATCGAGTGATGCACGCGATGCATGTCGGGGGTCACGATGAACCAACGCAACACCCGGTCAACCCCAGCGGGGATGCGTACGTTGCCGTGATTGAACATCGACGTCGCGTTGAGCACCACTTCGAAGATAAGCACCGCGATCGCGGGTGGCCCGAGCGCCGCGACGACGACGAGCTTGATGCCCATCGACAAAAGGATTTCAATCGGGTGAAAGCGCAGGCCAGTGGTGACGTCAAAATCCAGGTCAGCGTGATGCATTCGATGCAGTCGCCATAGTGCGGGCACGGCATGGAACATGACGTGCTGCAGATAGATCGCAAGGTCGAGTACGAGAACTGAGACGATCAGGCCGAGCCACGCCGGCATACCCACGACATTCAAAAGCCCCCAGCCGCGCTCCTTCGCCACAAGTGCTAGTCCGACAGCAAGAACCGGAACAACGAGGCGCAATGCAATCGTATCGACAACGACGATGCCAAGATTGTTCGTCCAACGGATCGCGCGAGGAAATTGCCGGCGCCGGCGCGGCATCGCATTTTCCCATATCGCCATCGCCGCCAATACCCCGAGGAAAAAGGTGAGACGGATCATCGGTTCATTGGCCAGCAAAAGATCGGTCAAGGTTGTGGGGTCCATGCCGGCTTTGCAGCATCCCAAACAGTTAAGCGCTCGCACCGATGTTTGGGATCAGCTTCCGAAAAATGTCAATCGGCTCTCGCCGTAAGTCAGACGTTAGTTGCTTAGGCTCAGGGCTCATAACCAGAAGATGACGGATACGGCGATGCAGATGGCACTCATGAAGGTGTGGGCGCAACGATCGTAGCGGGTGGCGATGCGGGCCAGTCCTTGAGCCTGCCGAACATGCGCCCGATGGACTGAAGTGGACCCCGAATTTGGGACCAGTGGCTTGATTGGAGCGAGGTCGGCTCCGTCGTGGTAGACGGAGACGATGATGAAGAAGCCGAGACGGAAGCTCGATGCGGCATTGGCGGCGACTCAGCCTGCGAACATGCACATCGCCACCAGCGCCACCAGCACGAAGGCCATCAGCAGGATGAGGTGTGGCATCGATGTTGCGCTCCGCCTGGATCGCCGCCCGCCCCGGTCACGGCAGCAGCGTGATCGCCGAGAGCATGCGGCCATAGTCATTGCCGCCGGCGAGGGTGACGCGGCGGTAGCTGAAGAAGCGGTCGTCGGCGAAGGTATCGTGGGGCAGGATCTCGAGTGTACGCACGCCGAGCGCTCCGAGCTTGCGGGCAACGAACCGGGCGAGATCGAACCGGTAGCGCTGCGGGTCCTCATGGGGCGGAACGCCCGGGCGGAAGAACGTATCGGCGCCGGGATCATCGGCGAGGAAGGCATCGCGAAACTCGGCGCCGACCTCGTAGGAGTCCTGGCGGATGCACGGGCCGACGACGGCCCGAATCGAGCTCAGGCGCGCTCCGCAGCCGAGCATTGCTTCGATTGTCGCCGCGAGCACCCCGCCCTTGGCCCCCCGCCAGCCGGCGTGGGCGGCACCGATCACCTTGGTGTCGGGATCGGCGAGCAGCACCGGTGCGCAGTCGGCGGTGAGAATGCCCAGCGCCAGCCCCGGGGTGCGTGTCACCAGGGCGTCGAGTTGCGGGCGGGCGTCGGCCGGCCAGGGAGCTTCGACGACCGCGGCATAGGGCGAATGCACCTGGTAGGCGGTGATCAGCGCGTCGTCCGCGGCGCCAAGGCCGCGCATGGCGCGGCGGCGATTCTCTCGGACCCGATCCGGATCGTCGGCCGAGCCGAGGCCGCAGTTCAGCGATGCGTATGGCCCGTCGCTGATACCGCCCTCGCGGGTGAAGAAACCGTGGCGAATTGCCGGACTGCCGGACAGTGAATCGGCGCTCAACATCGACGGCACTGAGGATTGGCGCATCAAGATGACCTCCTGTCCTCGCGCCTCGCGCAACGCTCCGTTGCTGAATTCACACTGTTCATTTGTTTTTGCATGTGCTTACAATAATGGTGCAATTGCAAAAGAGTCAGCAACGGCTGACCGAACGGGATCAAAACGAGGGAACAATCCATGACACTGCTTCGCTGGCGAGACAGCCTATCGCTCGATGTTCCCCGGGTCGATAATGATCATAAGCGGCTGTTCGAGCTTCTCAACCGTGTACGGTTTCTCGACCTTGCCGGCGACGACCCGCAGGCGATCGGCGACGCGCTCAGCGAACTCCTGCTCTATACGCAAACGCACTTCCGTCGCGAGGAGCAGCTCATGGAACTGGGGGGCTATCCAGGCCTCGCCGGACATCGGCGGGCGCACCAGCAGTTCACCGCGAAGGTCGCTGAGATTGTCGCCCTCTTCCATACCGACCCGCAGGCCGTCCGCGTCCATGACTTATATGATCTGATGGCCGACTGGCTGGTCGATCACGTTCTCGGCGCGGACATGCAACTCAAGCCGTGGATTGCCCATCTCGCGGACGCCCAGGCCGCCTGAAGTTTGGCGCTGACGAAAAGGCACCTTGAACCAAACAAATTATATAAGGCCGCACATCGCGATTCCAGATTGGTCATTGCCCTGGCGGCGCACGAAAAAATCGAAAACGCGATCGGCGAATCGGCCGGCGACGCAGGTGAGGAACATCCAGGATGGCACTGTTACATTGGCGTGAGAATCTGAGTGTCGGCGTTCCAGCGATCGACAAGGACCACCGGCAACTCATCGACGCGCTCAACCAGCTGCACGTGAGCGTCGTGCTCGCCGACAACCCGGCGGTAATCGTCGAGGCGATGAGCGCGCTCGTGCACGCGGAAATCGAGCATTTTCGCCGTGAAGAGGCGCTAATGCGGATGGCGAACTATCCCGGCCTTGCCGCGCATAGCGACATTCACCGGCAGATGGCCAAGCGCGCCGGCGACATGGAAGCGAGCTTCCGCAAGCAACTGCACTTGCGGCGGCTGCATACCTTCTGCGGCGGCGTCGCCGACTGGCTACTCCTTCATGTGCTTCAAGAAGACGTCAAGCTCAGGCCGTTCGTCGCCCATCTTCCCGAGGCACAGGCCGCCTGACGAGCGCCGTTCCGGCCCCATCGGTCAGCGGGTCCGCCGCGGCGTCTGCCCTTGTGCGACCCAGGTCTGCCCGCGTGCGATCCGGCGTGCGCGATCCGCATGTTCGCAAGTAGCGTCGTCGAGTGTGCTTTAGGCGCAACGCGCGCATTGCGCAACGCAGCATCAAGGTCTGCGCACTGTATTCCAAAGATTGAATGTGCTCTGATGTCGCTTGCGCAATTGGTGTGCGTGATCGAGCGACGCGGCGCGCTGTCGTGGTAGCGGAAATGAGAGGAACGACGATGGCCTTGCTGCAGTGGCGCGATAGTCTCCGCCTCGGTGTGCCAGCCGTCGACGCCGATCACCAGCGCCTCGTCTACTCCCTCAATCGGCTGCATTTTCTCGACGTCTCCGGAGATGACCGGCCAGTAATCGCCAGCGCGGTCGAGGACGTCCTTGACTACACGCGCGAGCATTTCCGACGCGAGGAAATGCTGATGCGCCTTGCCGCGTATCCCGGCTACAAGGCGCACTGTCGCATTCACCGGGACATGGTGATGCGCGCCGCCGAATTGAAGCGGCGCTTTCGTGACGATCCATCCGGTTTCACCGTGGTTACGTTCTATAATCTGATTGCCGACTGGCTGATCCCGCACGTCCTCGAGGAGGACGTGAAAATGAAGCCTTGGATCGAAAAGCTCGACGAGGCCAACGCCGCCTGAGTTGGTTACGCGTTAATCCTGGACCTGCAGGCCCCGCTTGTAGCGCTGCCAGTTCGAGACGTACTTGGCGGCACCTTCCTGCATGCGGGTGATCTGCTCGGGCGTAAGAGTGCGCACAACCTTGCCGGGTGCGCCCATCACCACCGAGCCGTCGGGAATGTCCTTGCCCTCGCCGATCAGCGTTTTCGCGCCAATCAGGCAGTTGCGGCCGATTCTGGTGCCGTTGAGGATAACGCTGCCGATACCGATCAGGCTGCCGTCACCAATGGTGCAGCCATGCATCATTACCAGATGACCGACCGTGACGTTGCGGCCGATGGTGAGCGGATATCCCGGGTCCGTATGCAGCACGCAGCCGTCCTGCACGTTCGAATTTTCCCCGATGGTAATGAGTTCGTTGTCGCCGCGCACCACCGCGCCCCACCAGACACTGGCGTTTCGTTCCAACTTCACCTTGCCGATGACGACGGCGCTGGGCGCGACCCACCAATCATCACCATCCGTTTCAATGCCCACCCCGTCCAACTTGTAGCGCATGCGTTTTGTTCCTCGTTCCCGTCCGTTGTCGTACCCGCGCCAATATTCTTAGGCGAACTGGTGTTGCAAGACCACCGGCGGCGCGCCCACTGCTGACATCGCTCGTCTGCCGGCCCATCTAAGGCAGGAGGTAACCAAGGGGGAACGAGGACCCATGCCGCGCCAACCCGACCATTGGATGTGGGCGGATGCCTGCAGGATGCTGGAGCAGGCCGAACGCCTGCATCGCCAGTTCTTTCAATTGGGAGGCTCCTCCACGCTGCAGCCGGCGTGGGAACCGCCGATCGATGTTTACGAAACTTCGGACCGGATCTGGATTTTCGCCGCGCTTCCCGGGGTGCCCGCAGATCAGGTAACCGTGATGCTCGACCACAACCGGGTAGTGATCGTCGGCCTGCGTCCGGTACCGACGGCTTGTCGGAACGCCGAAGTCGTCCGCATGGAAATTCCCCATGGCCGTCTCGAGCGGGTTATCGATCTGCCCGCCCGTCGCCTGGAAATCCTGCGGCGCGATCTCGTCGACGGCTGTCTTCATCTTTGCCTGCGCAAGCTATAATCGACGCCCGGGAAACAGCCCATGATCGCTGATAGTCCTTCTGCCGATACTTCCTCCGCCGACCTCGTTTCCACCGATGCCCGCCGGGATAAGAACACCGTTTCCACCGAGACCGACAATCGGTCCTTGACCGAGCCCGCTGCGACCACCGCGGACGACTCATCCCAGCCCGAACTGCCCGACGACGCCCTGCTGATCGTGCCGGTGCACAATGTCGTGCTGTTCCCCGGCATCGTCCTGCCGATTAATCTCGGCCGGCAGAAATCGATCGCCGCCGCGCAGGAGGCCGTGCGCCGTGAGCGACCAATTGGCATCCTCCTGCAGCGCGATCCGGGCGAAGACGCCATGGCAACCGCCTCCCTTCCACGCATCGGCACCGCCGCGGTGATTCTGCGCTACCTGACCGGTCCGAACGGTGCGCACCACCTCGTCTGTCAGGGGCAGAAGCGCTTTCGCATCCTCGAATATCTCGAGGGCTACCCTTTCGTCTGCGTCCGCGCTCAACCGATCGACGAGCCGGAGACGATTGACGAGGAAATCGAGGCTCGCGTTCATCGACTGAAGCAGATGGCCTCCGAAGCCCTGCAACTCCTGCCACAGGCGCCTCCCGATCTCGTTACGGGTGTTCAGAACATCGACCAGCCATCGCTGCTCGCCGACGTCGTCGCCAGCTATCTCGACCTCAAGCCGGAGGAAAAGCAGGACATTCTCGAGACCGTCGCGCTCAAGCCGCGTCTCGACAAGATAATGACGCTGCTCGGCCACCGACTTGCCGTCCTGCGCATCTCGCAGGAAATCAACGAGCAGACTCAGGAGAAGGTCGGCGAGCATCAACGCGAGTACCTGTTGCGCGAGCAGCTCAAGACCATCCAAAAGCAGCTCGGCGAGACTGACGACCGCTCCGAGGAGATCAAGGAACTCGGCGAGGCGATCGCCCGGGCGAAGATGCCCGAGGAAGCGGAGAAGGCGGCGCGCGGCGAGCTCAAGCGCCTGGAGCGAATGCCCGAGGGAGCGGCCGAATATTCGGTTGCGCGCACCTATCTCGACTGGTTGATCGAGGTGCCGTGGTCGGTCGTCGATCCGCAGACGATCGATATCACCGAAGCGCGCCAGATCCTCGATCACGACCACTATGGTCTTGAAAGGATCAAGCGGCGCATCCTCGAGTTCCTCGCGGTGCGTAAGCTCAAGCCCGAGGGCCACGGCCCGATCCTGTGCTTCGTCGGTGCGCCCGGCGTCGGCAAAACTTCGCTCGGCCAAAGCATCGCCCGCGCCACCGGCCGTAAGTTCGTCCGCCTCAGCCTCGGCGGTGTGCACGACGAATCGGAGATCCGCGGCCATCGCCGGACCTACATCGGTGCGCTACCCGGCAACATCATCCAGGCACTGCGCCGTGCCGGCTCCCGCAACCCGGTGATGATGCTCGACGAGATGGACAAACTCGGCACCGGCATCCAGGGCGATCCCTCGGCGGCGCTGCTCGAGGTGCTCGACCCCGAGCAGAATTCGACGTTCCGCGACGCCTACCTCAGCGTGCCGTTCGATCTCTCCGAAGTGCTGTTCATCGGCACCGCCAACATGCTCGATACCATCCCGGGGCCGCTACGCGACCGCATGGAGGTGATCGAGCTGCCGGGCTACACCGAGGAGGAAAAGCTGCAGATCGCCACCCGCTACCTCGTTGACCGCCAGCTCGACACCAACGGCCTCTCCCGCGCGCGCTGTGGGATCACCGAGCCGGCGCTGCGGGCGATCATCCGCGATTACACCCGCGAGGCCGGCTGCCGTAATCTCGAACGCCAGATCGGCACGGTGTTCCGTCACGTGGCAATGGCGGTCGCCGATGGCACCGCCGGCGCCAAGGAGATTATCGATAGCGAGGACCTGGAAGCGATCTTAGGGCCGGTGCGGTTCGAGAGCGAGGTTGCCATGCGTACCAGCGTTCCCGGCGTCGCCACCGGCCTCGCCTGGACGCCTGCCGGCGGCGATATCCTGTTCATCGAAGCGACGCGCATGCCCGGCAGCAACCGGCTGATCCTCACCGGCCAGCTCGGCGAGGTGATGAAGGAAAGCGCCCAGGCGGCACTCAGCCTGGTCAAAACGCGGGCGGGTGCGCTCGGCATCCCTGAGGATCTGTTCGAGAAGAGCGATATTCACATCCACGTTCCCGCCGGCGCCATCCCCAAGGACGGCCCCAGCGCCGGCGTCGCGATGTTCATCGCCCTGTCCTCGCTGCTCACCGGCAGAACCTGCCGCAGCAACCTGGCGATGACCGGCGAGATCAGCCTGCGCGGCCTCGTCCTGCCGGTCGGCGGCATCAAGGAGAAGGTGATCGCCGCTGCCCGCGCCGGCATCACCGAGGTGATGCTGCCGGCTCGCAACCGCCGGGACTTCGAGGAGATTCCCGCCGACGCCCGCGACCGCCTGACCTTCCACTGGATCGAGCGGGCCGAGGAGGCGGTCGAAGTCGCTCTCGAACCTTTGCCCGCCAAGGTCGGCGAAGCAGTCTGAGCGCTCCTGGCACTCACACTCTGCCGGAGGCCGGCGATAAGTCAGCCGGCCTCAACGGCAAAGGCGTGAACACCCCAGGCGGGCAAGTCGAGGTAAAGCCCGGGCGCAATCAGTGTGCTGCCATCGCGCTCGTAAGAAATTCCGCCGAGCCGGTCGCGCAGCACCACCGTCCGTCCGCTGATCCCTTCGATGGTCAGCGGCAGATAACACTGCCCGGCGTGCGGCGCGAAGTTGACGACGACGACCAGCTTCTTGCCGCGATCGTCCTGCCAAGCGTGGCCGATAAAGTCCAGCCAGCTCCCGTTGCCCTCCCAGGCCGCGCGCGGCGCGAGTGCCTGCCAGTTGCCATCTCGCACCAGCGGATCTTTCAGGACGGTGAGCAGGCACACGTAGAAGGCGGCGAGCGGTCCATCCACCGGCTCGTCAGGCCGGCGGACGAGGTGGGGCGAGACATGCACCCGCCGGCCATCGAACTCGCCTTCCTGAAAAAAGCGCAAGCCCGGCGCAAAAAAGGTGACGAGTGCCGCCGCCTCGTGCCGTTCCCGGGGGTTGAACGCCGCTGCGGCGCGGGCCTCGTCGTGGTTTTCGAGAAAGCGTACCATCCGCGCCTGGTAATCGAGCCCAGCGGAAAGGTGCGCCCGCGCTCCGCTGGTATCGCCCCCGCGCAGCCGGTCGTAGAGCCGCTTGTCGTAGGCGTAATCGAAGCCCTGCTCCAAAAGCTCCCATTCGAGGTCCCAATAGACCTCGGCGGCCAGCCGGAAGGCGGGATTCATTGCCCGGGCGGTGGCGATTGCGCCGGGCCAGAACGGCGCGATATCGCGCTGCCAGGTGCGCTGGAACACCTCGGGGAGCACGAGCATCGCCATATCGCAGCGCACGCCGTCGCAGCGTCGGGCGATCCGCGCGAGTTCTTCGGCCATCGCCGCCTGCAGGCCCGCATCAGCGTAGTTGAGCTGCAGCGTGTCCGGCCAGCCGGGAAAATAGGGATCGCGGCCGTGGGCGAAGATCGCCGGCCCCTGAGCGGTTTCGATCCGCACCCAGTTAGCGGGCGCAATGGCGAGTTCGGTTCCGCTGCCGCGGATCAGCCAGTCGGGGTGTTGATCGCGCCACGGATGATCAAGAGCGACGTGATTGGGCACGAAGTCGAGCATCAGCCTGAGGCCGCGCTCGGCGAGGCGGGCGCGCAGCCGCGCCAGCGCCGCATCGCCGCCGAGCGCGGCCGCGACATCGTAGGCGGCGATGGCGAAGCCGGACCCGCCGATATCGTTTTGGGTCAGATCGGGAAGGGTTCGGCGAAAATCGTTCAGCCAGTCCTCTCGCTTGCGGGAGACCTGCCGGCTCGCCGCACCGACCGTCCAGACGCTGAGCATCCAGATCCAATCGAAGCCGCGCTCGGCCCAGCCATCGAGAATCGCATCCGGAATATCATCGAGATTGGCCGGCCGGCCGAGGGCGCGGCCAAGCTCGCCCAGCCACACCCGGGTATTGACCTGATAAAGAGCCGGGTATCTTGGCAACGCTTGCATCACCGCTTCCGTCTCCTGCCCCGCATCACCTCATATCACCACCGACGGTCACATCCGACCTCGTTTGGCGGCGTAGCTTCCGCCATGATTGCAGCCCGCGCACCATGGAGGCAAGGCATGGAAATTCTGAGGCTGTCCCTCGCCGAGGGAGCCGAGGCCGCCCGGGGACTGGCGGTGATCATCGACGTCTTTCGCGCCTTCTCGTGCGAGCCGCTGCTCTATTACCTCGGAGCGAAGCGGATCGTTCTCGAAGGCGATCCGGAGGCCTGCCTCGCGTTCAAGCAACACGATCCCGAAGCAGTGCTGGTCGGCGAGGTCAACGAGGTGCCGATTGACGGCTTCGATCTGACCAACTCGCCGTCGCTGATCCTCGCCGCCGGCCCGGCGCAGTTCGCCGGGCGCACGATCGTACACCGCACTACCTCGGGAGTGACCGGCGCGATCACCGCACTCCCCCGCTGCAATGAGGTGCTGCTCGGCTCGTTTATGACCGCGCGGGCGACCGCTGCGCTCATCCAAAAGCGCCAGCCGCAGGTGGTCTCGCTCGTCGCCATGGGCATCCGCAGCCGCGCCAAGGCGCCGGAGGACGAAGCATGCGGCGATTACCTCGAAAGCCTGCTCGGTGGCCGGCCGTTCGATCCGCTCGGCGCCCTTGAGGCAATCCTCGCCCATGAGACCACCGCCAAGTTTCTGCGCAACGACAAGGCCTACCTGCCGCCGGCCGACCCGTTGCTCTGCCTGCAGCGCGACCTGTTCGATTTCGCGCTGCGTGCCGAACGGCGCGGCGAGCTCATCGAGTCCGTGCGCTGCGATCCTTAAAAGCGCTAGCGACCAGCCTGCATCGCGGCAGCGAACCCCGGAACGTCCGGAGAGGCGGGATGGGCGATGGCCATCGCTTTGAATAGCACGCCCATCCGCCCGGGGTGAACCAGCCGGCGAACGGCGCCGCGCACCGCCTCGCCGACTGCAGGCGTGGCAGCGGCTCCAGCCAGCGCCTCGCCGCGCTCGGCGATACCGAGGCGGCCAAGGAAGAGACCCTGGGCGATCGGGCCGGACACCACGGCGCCAGCCTCTTGGGCGGCGATACGCAGGCGGGTGAAATCGACGTGGTGCGAGAGATCGGCCTCCCCCGGCCTCATGAGCGGATCGGCGCGCCGATGGCCGCTCGCCGCCTGCAAGGTCTCGCCGGTAGCGCTGCGCGTGTGGCCGTAATCGATGATCAGCGCGCAACCGCCGCAGTGGGCGATGCGCCCGGCGATCTCCGCAGCGAGCGCTTCCCCCGCCGGACAGCGCTCGACGATTTCACCTTCGAAGGGCGCGAAATCTTCGCCGAGGTCACCCTCGGAGCCGGTTACAAAGGCAAGCTCCTTGCCATCCGCCGAAAGGCCAACCCGCCGCTCGCGCCAGACGCCGCCCTCGGCGACGAACTGGCGGATCGGCAGCGCGTCAAAAAATTCGTTGGCGACCAGCAGTAGCGGGCCATCCGGAACCTCGCTCAGCGATTCGTGCCAGACGACCGCACCTTGTGGGACGAGTGTGGAGAGGGCATCCTGCTGACAGGCGCGCAGCGGCGCACTGATCTCAACGAGGTGAAGGCGCACCGCGGCGATAAACTCGGGGGCCACTGCCGCAGTGCCGCGCCACAGATCGGCGAGCAGGGTGCCGTGCCCCGGGCCGAGCTCGACGAGGCGGATGGGGTCGGGAGCGCCCAGCGCGCGCCAGACGGCGACGCACCACGCACCGATCAACTCGCCGAACACCTGGCTGATCTCGGGTGCGGTAATAAAATCACCGCCACGGCCGAGCGGATTGCGGGTCGCGTAATAGCCGTGCTCAGCGTCCCCCATCGCCGAGGCGAAGAAGGTGTCAACGCCGATCGGGCCGGTCCGGGCAATCTGCGCGCGCAGCCGCTCGCCGAGCGGGCTCACCCACAGACCCGTGGGCGGCGCAACGCCCAAATGACGAAGCCGGCGCCGATCATCGCCATCGGCAGCGAGAGAACCTGGCCCATGGTCAGTCCTGGTGCGATAAAGCCAAGGAAGGAATCAGGTTCGCGGAACAGCTCGCCGAACGAGCGGAACAAACCGTAGCCGACAAGAAAGGCGCCGGTCAGCACCCCTGGCCGCTCGCGGACCGCGGCAAACCGCGAGAGCACGAAGAGGATGGTGAAGAGTAACAGCCCCTCGAGCCCGGCCTCGTAGAGCTGGCTCGGATGGCGCGGCTCCGGGCCGTAGCCGGGAAAGACCATCGCCCAGGGGACGTCGCCGGGCCGGCCGACCAGCTCGCCATTGATGAAGTTGGCGAGACGTCCAAGGAAAAGCCCGATCGGCGCCGCGCAGAAGATCAGGTCGGCGAAGGCGAGAGTGCGGATATGGCGGATCGCGCAGAAGCTTACGCCGGCGACGATCACGCCGAGCAACCCGCCGTGGAACGACATCCCGCCGTGCCAGACCTGCAAAGCGGCGAGCGGGTGCTCAAAATAGTAGCTCGGCTTGTAGAACAACACGTAGCCAAGCCGTCCGCCCAACACCACGCCAAGCGTCGCCCAGGTCAGAAAATCGTCGACCGCTTCCTTCTCGACCAGGTGCGGTGACTGCCCGGCCCGCCAGCGGGCGAATTGCCAGCCGAGCAGCAGGCCGACGAGATAGGCCAAAGCGTACCAGCGGATGGCGAACGGCCCGATTTGCACCAGGATCGGATCGATGACCGGATAGGCGATGGCAAAGGTCATGCGAAGCCTGTCTTCCGAGTCGACATTGAACACCGCCAGAACAAATCCGTGGGCGGGACGAGGACTTATAGGCTGGCCCAACGGTCGCGGCAAGCAAGCGGGCCGCGTCCGTGGGCCCTCCTGCCCCGCGGCGGCATCTTGTGTGGTGGAGGCGGGAGGACCTAATAGTGCGCATGGCCGATTCCCGCTCGCCTTCGCCTTCCGCGTCCGCCGCTGCTTCCGCCACGGGGTTCACCACGGACGTCACCCCTGGCCTCGCCGATCGGCAGGGGGCCTGGGCGCCGCTCGGGAATCGGGTGTTTCGCGCGCTGTGGATCGCCACCGTCGCCTCGAACGTCGGAACCTGGGTGAACGATACCGCGTCCGCCTGGATGATGACGGAAATGGCATCTTCGCCGCTGCTGGTCTCGCTCGTACAGGTGGCGACAACGCTGCCGATCTGCCTGCTGGCCATCCCCGCAGGCGTTCTCGCCGACATCGTCGACCGGCGTCGTCTATTGATCGCGGCACAGTCGTGGATGGCGCTTTCGGCGCTGGCCCTGGCGGCACTGGCGGCTCTCGAACTACTAAATCCTGTCCATCTGCTGATGCTGACGTTTTGCCTCGGCATCGGCGCGGCACTGACCATGCCGGCGTGGTCGGCGACAGTGCCCGAGCTTGTGGGGCCGGGCGAACTCGCGGCAGCGGTCGCGCTCGGCAGCCTCGGCATGAATATCGCGCGTGCCGTCGGCCCGGCGCTGGGAGGCTTCGTCGTCGCCGGGATCGGTTCCGCCTGGGCGTACGTGCTCAACGCCCTCTCTTTTTGTGGGGTAATCGCAACACTCGTCCTGTGGCGGCAAACCGTCGTGACCTCCGAACTGCCGCCGGAGAATTTCTCTGCCGCCATGCGTGCCGGCTGGCGGTACGTTCGCGAGGCACCGGCGGTCCAGGCCGTGCTCGTCCGTTGCGTTGCCTTTTTCGCTTTCGCCAGTGCCACGTGGGCACTGCTTCCGGTGGTCGCCCGCCACGACCTGCACGGCAACGCCACACTTTACGGCGCGCTGCTGGGTGCCGTTGGTATTGGCGCGATCGCGGGCGCGCTGGTGCTGCCGCGCGCGCGACGCCGGATGTCGGCCAATACCCTGGTGGCGGCAGCGAGCCTGTTGTACGCAGCAATGACTGCGATTATCGGCCTCGCCACCAGTTTGTGGCTGATTATCCCCTGCATGCTGCTCACCGGCGCCGCGTGGCTGGCGATGATGTCCTCGTTCCAGATTGCCGCGCAGACCGCTGTGCCTGCCTGGGTACGGGCCCGCACGCTGGCATTGAACATCGTTGCCTTCTCCGGCAGCATGGCCGCCGGTAGCGCCGTTTGGGGTGCTGTCGCCTCGGCCTTCGGATCGTCTGTCGCACTTGGCCTCGCCGCGCTCGGAGCCGCCGCCAGCCTGCTGCTCGGCCGGCGTTTTCCGCTTCATGAAGGCAACGTCGAGGGCCAGGCAACCTCCGCTCACTGGCCGGAACCCGTCGTCGTCGCCGAGGTCGATCATGACCGCGGACCCGTCCTGGTCACCATCGAATACGAGGTCGACGCAGAGACTGTTACGGCTTTCCTCGCAGCAATAACCCGGCTCGGGCACGTGCGCCGTCGCGATGGTGCCTCTCGTTGGGGCATCTTCGAGGATGCAGCGCGGCCGGGAACCTGGGTCGAGGCCTTCATCGTGCCGTCGTGGCTGGACCACCTGCGCCAACACGCTCGCGTCACCCAGGCCGACCGTGTGGTCGAGCAGGCTGTCCGTCATCACCACCGCGGTCCGGATCTGCCCCGTGTTCGCCACCTGCTCGCTCCCGCCGCACTGTCACAACGGTAAGCCACGGCATGCGCCCCACCGTCGATCCCGAATCGCTCATCGTCGGAGCGCTGCTGACGGCGCTCGTTGCCCTCGGTCAGATCTCCACCTCGATCTATATTCCATCGATGCCAGCGATCGTTGAAGCGCTGGCGACGACCCCCGACCGGGTCAATCTCACGCTCACCGGCTTTTTGCTGGGCTTCGCAGCCTGCCAGATGGTCTTCGGTCCGCTCTCCGATCGCTGCGGGCGCCGGCCGACTCTTTTCGCCGGCCTCGGCCTTTATGCCGCGTCGTCCATGGTCTGCTGGCTGGCGACGGACATACGCTGGCTCATCGTCGGCCGTGTCTTGCAGGGGATGGCAGCATGCGTCGGCCCTGTTCTCGGCCGAGCGATCGTTCGCGACATTTACGGCCCCACCCGCACAGCGTCGGCCATGGCCTACATCGGCGCCGCGCTGGCGGTCTCTCCTGCCGTGGCGCCAATCATCGGCGGCTACCTGCAGATTTGGTTTGGATGGCGTGCCGCCTTCGTTTTCCTTGCCGTCATCGGCGTCATCATCTTCGCGGCAACCTGGTGGCTGCTTGCCGAGACCCGGCCGCGCGGCGCAACCGGGGAGGACGGCGCCGACACCGTCCTCGATATTCTCGTCACCTGCGCGGTGCTAATCCGCGATCGCCACTATCTCGGCTATACGCTGATCGTCGCCTGCATCTTCTCCGGACTCATGGCCTTTGCTGCCGGCGGGCCATTCGTCTTCATCGGCCTGCTGGGCCTGTCACCCGAGCATTACGGCATGCTGGCAATCTTCACCGTCGCCGGATATTTCACCGGATCCCTCATCGCCGGCCGCCTTGCCCGATCCCTCGCACTGCCGCGCCTTGTGCTGCTTGGCACCACCGTCTGCCTCGTCGGTGCCGCTGCGATGAGTGCCCTCGCTGCTTTTGCGCCGCTCTCCGTCGTTGCCGTCGTCGCACCGATGGCGGTGTTTACCGCCGGCCTCGGAGTTGTCCTGCCCTCCGGAATTGCCGCCGCGATGGCACCTTTCCCGCGCATCGCCGGCGCGGCATCGGCGCTGCTGGGCTTCGTCCAGATGCTCATCGCCGCCGCCGCCAGCTTTGCTGTCGGCGCTCTACCTCACGCCTCGGCGCTATCGATGGCGGCGGTGATTACGGCTGGCGCCGTCGGCGCCATGCTCGCGTTTATCGCTCTCGTTCGGCCCACCGGCCCGAAGCCTCGGTGAACAGCGTCAACCGCACCGCGGTGGTGCAAACAGAGCGCACGACCGGCGCCCGTCGCCGGATAGCAACGATAACGGTTCTTCACCCCTCCCTGTTCGCCTGATGTTTCAGATCAACAGAGCATCCGACGAGACGACGCCTGCAACTTTGCGCGCACGCCGACGCAGGCGCACTCGTTCCCGTTGCATATCGCTTGACAGGCGCGCTCGGTAGTGGCGGGATACAAACGAGAATGGTTGCGTGGTTATCCTTACCCCAATGGCGCGGGGATAGGCACGAAGGCGAAAGGTAGTGCGGCGATGGCGGACGACACGCGGATCCGTAACGGCGAAGTGACGGACGTCAGCCTGCGACAGGCATCGGGTGCGTTGAAGATCCATAGCGAAGGGCAAGGCCTTTACGACATCACCCGCGAGACTCTCGCCTGGCTCGCCCATCAGCGGGCGACGAACGGCCTGCTGACGCTCTTCTGCCGCCATACGAGCGCGTCGCTGATCGTCCAGGAAAACGCCGACCCGGACGTCCTTCGTGACCTTCAATCGTTCTTCCGCCGCCTCGTCGGCGAAGATCGGGCACTTTATCGTCATACGATGGAAGGCGATGATGACATGCCCGCACACATTCGCAGCGCGCTGACCGCCGTGCAACTGTCGATCCCCGTCGCTGCCGGCAAGTTGGTGCTCGGCGCGTGGCAGGGAATCTACCTTTTCGAGCACCGCCGAGGCGTCTTGGACCGACAGATTGCCCTGCACTATCTCGGCTGCTGATCGTCGCCGCCGGCTGCAGATTTCAAGCGATCGCCGCATCGCAAGCGCCGTGTGACCGTCCTTACGGCACGTGCGAATTGACGAGGCAGAAACCCGGTCGTAAACGGTGGCGCTCTCGCGTCTGCCGTATCGTCCTCGCCTCCAACCCTCGTCTTGCTTCGCGGAGACCACCATGGACGTCCTCGCCGTATTTCCCGCGGTCCGTTCCGCCGCGCGCCGCGACTTCGCCGGCCGACCGCTCGCGTTACATGCGATCGAACAGGCCATCGCCGCCCGCAAGATCACCCGCGTTGCGATCGTAACATCCGATGCCGAACTCGTCCGTCTTGCCGAAGACGCCGGCGTCGACGTCATCGCGCCCCCATCGCGCGAGACTCCCGCGGACATGCTGCGCGCCGCAATCGACGGGCTGGGAGCGCGCGAACGGTTTGCGCCATTGCTCGCGACGATCCTCGATCCCGCCTTTCCGATGCTCACCGGCGACGTCATCGACGCCGCGATCGACGAACTCTGGCGCTGCGGCGCTGACTCGCTGCTTGCGGTCCGGCCGCTCGCCGCAGCCTTGTGGTCACAAGGTGGAGACGGCATAGCCCGGCCGGACGATCAGAGCGAAAGCGAACGGCACTACGTCGAAACCGGCGCCCTCGTCGCTGTGCGCGTCGGCGTATTCGAACGGACGGGAGAACTGCCGGGCGGTCGCGTCGTCCTTTGGCCAACCTCGGCGCTCGCGGCCCTTCGCCTTGAGGACGACACCGAATGGCCCAGTATAGAGGTGCTGTACCGCGCTTCGACCGCCGCCCGCGCCCGGGCACGCCTGCGCGACGTCCGCCTGCTGGTGCTCGATTTCGACGGCGTGATGACGGACAACCGCGTTCTGGTCTTTGAAGACGGGCGTGAGGCCGTCTTGTGCAACCGCGGCGACGGCATGGGCCTCGAGATGTTAAAGCGGAGCGGCCTGCCGGTCGCGGTAATCTCGAAAGAGGTCAACCCTGTTGTCGGGGCGCGCTGCAAAAAGCTCAAGATTCCCTATTTGCAGGGCATCGACAACAAGCTTGCCGAACTCCGCCGGCTCGTCGATGACCAGGGAATCACGCTCGACGCGGTCGCTTATGTCGGCAATGACGTCAACGACGCGGAATGCATGGCCGCAGCCGGCATCGCCATCGCGCCGTCAGACGCGCATCCCCACGCGTTGCGCCTCGCCGAGATCGTCACCGCGCTGCCCGGCGGCTTTGGCGCTGTGCGCGAGGTTTGCGATGCGCTGCTGGCGACGCGCGCCGAGACCGTCGAGACAGCAAAAGGCCCGCGCTGAGCCGCTAAATTCGCGCCTGCGGCAAAAACGGGTCCGGCTGGAAACCGCCCAAGGGATTGTTTTCCGGGGCAGGATGGTCCGGGAGAACATGCATGTGAACATCTGTCGCGTTGTTGCCGGCGAGGATGGAGGTGGCCTTGGCCTCTTGTTCGGCGTCTCGGGTCCGTACCCAGAGCAGTAGGCCGCCCTTATTGAGCTGCGCCTCGATATCTCCAGCTCGATGGCGGCCGAGCGTTCGGGCAAAAATGCCACCAAGCATGGCGCCGCTTCCACCCGCGGCGATCGCCGCAAGAATCGTCCAGGCGAGCGTGCCTCCTGAGGCAACGACGGCGCCGACCGCGGCAACGGCACCGACATAGCCGAGCGCGCCGATCGTCGACGCCTTGCCCTCGGTCAGTGAATCCCGGCCGACGAAGCAAACGCGAGGCACTGCCGGGTCGTCCTCGAGTTCCTCGACGCGTCGGTAGACGTGCCCCAATTTCTGGTGAACCGTCTCCTCGCTCGCCAGCAGACTGAGCTCGGAGCGATCGAAGCCGCGGTTCAGCAGCGCATCGACGGCGCTCTGTAGATCCTGCCAGCGATGGAACACCCCCACCGCTTCGCGCACGAGTGGCGTGGATTCACCGGTGCTTTCGCTCATCTGACGACTCCCCTCGCCTTGCCGGCGCCCAACCGCGCCTCGCTTATGACGATCATTACCTTGATGATGCAGCAACCCCTTGCCCATTGCCAGGAGAGACTCGATGCAACCGTTGTCGGCCGGCGCTACGCCCCAGGAAATGAGGCGGGGTCGGGTTCAGCCGGGGCCGACGCCAAGCCGGACGAGATACTGTCCGAGCATCAGGTCAGCACTGCAAATGTGCGCGATGATCCATTCCTTAAGATCTGCCGCGACGGCGCGCGCCTGAGTCTCATCGGCGCGCGCCAGTGCCTGGCGCAGGTCTTCCAGGCGCTCGATCGTGCGCTCATGATCAACGACGTGCTCGTCAAAGCGTGGGTACTGGTAAAGGCGCATCAACATCTGCTCCGAGGCGAAATGCACCTTGGTGTACTCGACCAAGCGATCGAAAATCTCGTCGAGGTCGCCACCTTCCTGTGCGCCCGATGCGACGCGGGAAAACGCAGAAAGCAGGTCGATCTGGACATGATGTTCGCCGTCAAGGGTGCGGTAGCCGGTAAGGCCGGCCTCGCCGAGTGAAAAATCCTTCATCCGAATTGCCCTTTCCCTGCCCGCGCGGCTCGTTGGCCCGGCCCGCGTGACATAACGGACCCCGATGGTAGACTTCGCCACCGACGGCAACAAGACGCATTCGCGCGCTGTCCTTAACTGCGGCATCGCCGCTTCGATCGATTTGCTCGCTTGCTCACCGGCATGCCTTCTTGTCCTGCCGTATAATGTTCGATCGAAACACTCGTTGAACTTGTCAATGCGCCCAGTTGCGATTATGACATCCCCCTTCGCGACGATGCCGTGAGGGTGCGTAGCTCAGCGGGAGAGCACTGCGTTGACATCGCAGGGGTCGCTGGTTCAATCCCAGCCGCGCCCACCATCATTTCCTCGTAAAATCAACGCATTGTTGAGAGGCCCCTTTGGGGGCTTTCATGCATTTGGAGCGCGAACGTGCGGTTCGTGCTGGAACAATGGCGGAATAATCGGGCGAGATGATCCGCGCCGGGTGCGTGGATGCCCCTTCCTTTGATGCAAGCAGTTTTTGGCTGACTGAACGCTTGCACGACCGTCGCGCCGATCGCGCCAACCCCGGAAATACTCATGAGCCTCGCGGTCAGCGCAGGGCCCCGGGGCGCGACGATTCGAACTCGCCGAGATGCCCTCGAACGGGCATTGACGCACAAATTGGTCATTGCCGGACGGGGCCGCCTCGGATGGCAGCGGGCGGCCGGCTATGGTTGCCCATCGCTGATCCAAGCAGCGACGGTTTGCTATCAGGCCTCGATTGGAAGGAGCCTGCGCACCCGGAGCCCGCCCGGCCAGAAGGTCGAGATTCGGAGATGCCTGTGCGATCCTCAACCGGATGACCGGTCTCGTCACGCCGGTTCCGCCTGCGTCGCCTGAGAACGTCAGAAAATCAGCACCTTCCCATCCAACGCGCCGCCATCCGCTATTTCTGCACCGACGCCCCGGTCATTTCCCTATTTCGATGGTTCGGCACTGTACACGCAGAAAGCGACTTGCTACGTTGGCGGCGGCGAGGGTTACCCGGGCTCGGAAATGTCGCGGCGGTGGCGGATGAGTACTGCCGACAGCGCAATCGAGAAGCCTCCCGGCATCCTTACGCTAAGTGCCTGATAATAAGGGCGCGGGCGCATAGCTCAGTTGGTAGAGCAGCTGACTCTTAATCAGCGGGTCCAAGGTTCGAGTCCTTGTGCGCCCACCAGTTTCAAGCACTTACAGCAGCCATTCCGGTTTCGGAGTTGGAATTTCGGCTAAAATTCCAACTTTGTTCGCTTCCTGTACAACACAAGTTTGTGGATCGCCGCCTTCGCCATCGGCGCGGTCCGTGGGAGATAGGTCTCGAGAATCCGAGTGGTTCGGTCAAGCTGGTGACCGGTGATCGCGGAAATCTGCGGAATCGTGCAATCGGCTTCCGCCAGATGAACGACCGCCGACCGTCTGAGATCGAGGAACTGCAGCCCGATTCCGGCCGCCTTGGCGATGCGCCGGAACTCGTGGCGGAAGTGATCCGCCTTGTACGCGCGTGAAGTGCTTTCCGAGATCAGGATCACCGGCGACTGCCGCACGGCGCCCTCGAACTGGACCAGATCGCTTCCGTCCGCCGAACCGTGGGTGCGGTCTGGCGTGGTGCCGGCCGAGCCGTCGCCCGCTTCGCCTTCGGCATCGCGACGACGTTGGCCGCACGACCGTCCGCATTCTCCCCATCGTGTTTGCGCAGCTGCGCCAGCGCCTCATCGAGGGCAGCCTTCAGCTGTGAGGCAACCGGAACCGGTAGCAACACCCCGGTCTTGCTCTGGCGCAGCGTGATCGTCGTGCCGTCGTACTGCGCCCCAGGTCAGGCGGAGGATGTCGCCTTCCCGCTGGCCGAGCTAAGCAGGATTCCCTTGGGCGATCCACATATGGCAGGCTCTGGTGGAGGGATCACTGGATTTTGGTGTTGTCATGGCGGGTCGTCCTCGGGTAGTGGCGACGGCGGAGCAGTGCGAGGAGTTGCGTGCGCTGGCCGGTTCGCCGGATCGGGCGTAAGCGGATCGGGCGCGGTCGATTTTGTTGTCGCTGCAGGGTTGGTCGAGCGCTCGGATTGCCGAAGCGTTTTCGGTCGAGCCGAACAGCGTGCGCCATTGGCGCTGGACGTTCGGTCGCGAGGGGGTGGCGGGCCTGCGCGCCCGCAAGGCACCGGGGCCGGAGCCGGTGAAGGCGCGGGCGGCGCTGGCGGTGGTCTCGGCAGTGCTGACGGACGAGGTTGCCGATCGGCGGAACTGGACGCTGCCGCGGTTGCAGAACGAGATCGAGCGGCGCACCGGCGAGCGGATTTCCAAGTCGCGGCTGAGCGTGGTGATGCGCAAAAAGGGGCTTTCGCTGGCGGCGACCCCGGCACACGCTGAAGGGGCGGCAGGACGCCCAGGCCGTCGATCGCTCCGGCCTGCGGCTTCGTCTGCTGAAGCAGCAGGCCCAGGCCGGCGACCTCGTGCTGCTGTTCGAAGACGAGTCCGAGGCGCTCACCCATCCTTATCTCGCGCATGTGTGGGCCGGGCGCGGCGCCGACCTGCGCGTCGCAGCGCCCGGCCAGGCGCGCAAGGTGGCGATGATCGGCGCGCTCGACTTCGCGGCCGGCACGCTGGTCGTCGAGACCAGCCGGAGCAAGCGAAGCAGCGATTTCATCGCTCTGCTGACGCGGCTCGACGAGCTCCATGGCCCGCGCCCCGGCCGACCGACGAAGCCGGTCGTGCTCGTCATCGACAACGGTCCCCATTCATACCAGCAAGGCGTCGCGTGCCGCCCTCGCCGCGCGGCCATGGCTGTGCGTCGAATGGCTGCCGAGGTACGCCCCGAGTTGAACGACATCGAACATGCTTGGCGTGACCTGAAGCGGCGTTTCCTCGCCCAGAAGAGCTTCCGAGACCTCGACAATCTCGACCACGCCATCCATGCTGCCGTCACTGACCTCAACCACGAACGCCAATCCAAAACGTGTGCAAACCTACGGATCGCTGCTTAGGCTCCCAGCAGCACCGCTAGCGCCATCGACGGGCGCTCCGCCTTGCGTGCCGCGGCGACGAACGCCGCGATCTGCGCGTTGCTCCAGATCCCCTGGCGTGGCGGACGCGATCTCATGCCCGGCTTCTTCGCCGGATTTTCGTCGAGGAACCCTTCGTCCACGGCGAGTTCAGGAGAACCCGCAGGACCCGCATGACAGCGTTGGCCTGGGCGGGGGGGTCAGCCATGGAGCGGTAAAAGGCCCGGAACGATTGTCCGGCGACGACTTTTCACCGGAGGATGCCCGGCCCGAGCGGACCAGTTCTCAATGACGCCGAGGCACTGGTCGTAGCCACGGCGGGTCGAGGCCGCCAAACGTTGGTAGCGTTCGTCCGCTCGATAGAGGCGGATCAGCCAGGGATCGTCTCCGGCTTGAACGGGCTTTCCTCAATCCCGTCCGTACCCATCCGGCGAGGGCCGCGGCTGGAGTGGGTTGCCGGACCGGCGCAGTTGTGAGCGGCTATGCGGCGGTGCTGATTGGCTCTGGTGCCTGCCAGTTCCAGGGCAGCAGCTCGTGGATGCGGCTGGTGGGGTGGCCGGGAAGGCGGGCGAGGACGGAGGCCAACCAGGCGCGGGGATCGATGCCGTTCAACTTCGCCGTCTCGATCAGGGTGTACATCGCCGCCGCCGCGCGACGACCGCCCTCGTCCGAGCCGGCGAAGGTCCAGTTGCGTCTTCCTACGGCGATACCGCGTAGCGCGTTCCGCGGCGTTGTTCGAGAGGCAAACCCTGCCGTCGTCGAGGAAGCAGGTGAAGGCGGTCCAGCGCTTCAGCAGGTAGTCGATGGCTTTTGCCGTCTTCGACTTCGCCGACAGCCTCGCGTACTGGTCGCGCAGCCAGGCTTCGAGGTCGAGGATCAGCGGGCGGGATCGCTGGTTGCGGACGGCCAGACGCTGCTCGGCCGAGGCGCCGTTGATCTCGCGCTCGATCGCGAACAGCGCGTCGATCCGCTTGACCGCCTCGATGGCGATCGGCCCCTGCTGCAGCTCCGCCAGCTCAAAGAAGCCGCGGCGGCCATGTGCCCAACAGCCGGCCTCGGTGATCGGGCCAGGCCGGCGATCGCTCTTGTACAGCCGGCCGAAGCCGGAGAAGGCGTCCGCCTGCATGATGCCGATCCAGCCCGCGAGGAAGCGTTCGGCGTGCACGCCGCTGCGGTCGGGCGAATAAAAGAAGACGGCGGCCGGCGGGCCTGTTCCGTCCAGGTGGGGACCGCCGAACGGCCGGTCGTCGCGGACGACGGTCCACAGCCGGCCTTCCTTCGTCTTGCCCTTCGCCAGCACCGGCACCGGCGTCTCGTCGGCGTGGATGCGGGCGGCGGCGCGGACATGCGCCTCGATCGCCGCGGTCAGCGGCTGCAGGGACACGTCGCCGGCGCGGGATACACGACGCGGGTGCGCGGCAAGTGTTCCGGCAACCGCCGGCGTGCCGGCTTGCGTGGCGTCGCGGCGCTGCGCGCCGGGGTCGGGCTGCGCTCCGCCGCCCGCAGTTCGACCGCGGCGTCGGCCTGGGCGACGGTCTCCTGCAGCTCGGTCAGCGCCAGCTCCAGCTGCTCCAGCCGGGCGCTGCGCTCGGACGACGTGCCGAACCGTTGCCGGCGCAGCCGGGCGATCTCCAGCTTCAGCCGCTCGATTTCCAGGTCGAGAACCCGCTTCGTCTGTTTCGCGATCGCCGCTTCGGCCTCGGCAGCACACCGGGCCGCGCGCTCGGCGAGGATCATCGCGTGCGCTTCGGCGAGGTCGGCGGGCAGCGGCTCGGGCGTCGTCATCACGACCCGAACTGAATCAGATTCTCACGCCTTTGTAAGCTGTTATCTCATCCGGCGGCGATCGGACGCCAGGTTCGCCGCGGCATCCTCCAGTCTATGCCCTCGAGCAGATACGCGAGCTGCGCCGGCGTGATCGTCACCGTTCCATCGGCCGCCGACGGCCACAGAAACCGACCGCGTTCGAGACGTTTGGCGAACAGGCACAGGCCCTGGCCGTCGTGCCAAAGGATCTTCAAAGGTCACCGCGTCTTCCACGGAAGACGAACAAATGACCACAGTGCGGGTCCTGCTTCAGCCTTTCCTGCACCTGCAGCGCCAGCCCATCGAAGCCGCGCCGCATGTCGGTGTGTCCGGTCGCCAGCCACACCCGGGCGCCGGTCGGAACGGCAATCATCGCCGATCCAAAACGTCCAGAACCCGCCGCAGCGCCACCGCCGAGATCACCACTCCCGGCGCCGACGCCTCCGCCAGAACCGCAAGCTTCTGCCCGAGCGAGAACCGACGCCGCCGCTCGACCCGTCCCAGTACCTCACCCTGACGATAAGACATCGATCTTGCGCTGCCGCTAGCTCCAAATCCGAGCCAAATGCCGCACAAAATCCCGCCTCACCACAAGGCGGCCATCACCGGATGCGTACTCCCGTTTCGCCAATCATCCAGCCGATGATTCAGTGCCTCCGCCTCGCAGATGGCGGTCTTCAGATCATCGGAAAGGCGGCGGGAATGGAAACCAGCGGCACGCAATGTGCGGCCCGGCTGCCAATAATACAGTAGCCGCCCTGCTCACAGCTTCGAAACCAGATACCGGATCTGGACCTTAGAGCGGTTTCCGTGCGTCGGGAATCGGCGGGGATTGAACGAACCCGGTGTCGTGGGAGTGGGGTGATCGGTTAGCGGGGGCGGCTCCCGTCTGGGAGGATTACGGCGTGTTGAAGCCCGATCCTCAGACAGGAGCACCGCGATGGCCGAGATGAGCCCCTCTGCGCCGCCGCATGGTCGAGGACATGACCGTCCGCAATCTGTCATTGGCGACGCAACGATCCTATCTTCACGCGGTCAGCAAGTTCAGCGGCCACTTTGGTCGCTCGCCGGACCAGCTTGGCCTGGAGGACGTGCGGGCGTTCCAGGTCCATCTGGTGTCGACCGGCATTTCGTGGCCGGCGCTGAACCAGACGTATCTGCTCACCCCCCTGGCTATAAAGCTGCGGGCGTTTTCCGCAAGGTCACCGGCGGCTTTCGCTCCGAATGGGACGCACACATCCACGCCGGATACCGATCCGTCACCAGCACCGCAGGGCTCCACGGCCAAACCGCCCGGCAAGCCATCGCCCAACTCCTCGCCGGCACCTTCCAGACCACGCCCGCAGCTTTATAGCCAGGGGGGTGAGCAGATACAGTTACAATCCCATAGCCTCCCGCAGATCTGATGGAGGTAATGGGAATCAGAAATCGGCGCTCTCGGGAATTCCTCGCGTCGGATCACGTCGATCGCTCTACAATACTATAGAGCAGTAATTTGAGGATTTCGAAAGCTTGCTGTTCCAACTCCATTGTGATCGAGGCAAATTAGAACGTAGCAGGGGTTAGGCAGATGGGTGACAGAGTGCTGGCGTGGTGTGAAAATAACCTCAATAGTCGTCCACGACGCGCTAGTTGATTGTTCTGCTTGTTCTGCTAGCCCATTAAGCTTGTCATAACCACGCGCGCGTAGTTTAGCAATTCCAGTTGTCTGAACCTCAACGCTAATCTTGTGTGGCCCAAGACTAGTAAGATGAACCGGGCGGTACACGAGATTGCGACCGCCTGATGTCATGTCGATCCGGCCGCCGGGGAATGTCACCCGGGCCCAATTGGTTGTTGGCCATGGATTTCCTTCAGTTATTCCGGCTTCCGGCTCAACATTCTGTAATACATGGACACACCATGTGTACGGTTTGTTAAAATCTTCCCACGTTTTTTGCAGGATTTCCGACGTATATCTATCTATGCTGTATTTTCTATAATCAACAATGTCGAGTAATACTGGCCAGTCTGCCTTCGGCACTCCATCCACACCCTCTGTAAAATCATAGGGAGCGACATCCCCTCCAGTCCGACCAAATGAAAAAATCGTCCACAAGCTGATCGCCCACCAATGCATCGCGCAAAACATTACGTGCATGCGTGTATAGCCACGAAGCGCACTATGGTTTATATAATCTTTGACATAAACACCGTTTGGTGGTGTATCGGACACTCCCGATTCTGTAGAAGTTATCGGTAATAACCGCTCCTGTTTTCCAGCGAGCACGCGTAATCTGTTCGCTTCCTGGAGCGACTTCCACCCCTGGAAAAGATTGTACTCCTTAAGCCCAGGCTCTTTGTTATTAAACTCTAGTATTCTCGATACCATATGATTGTGTATATCAATACCATCATAGAAATCGAGAATTTCTCCATTGTTTCTTGTCAGAATATCATAGATAGAGAACTTGTCGTCTCCATTTGCTGCGGTCAGGGCGGCAATTGCCGCCCTTGAGATTGTTGGGCCAAGAATAAACCCTGGGTGCGGCTCAGTCCGATAGGAAAACGGACCCGTCCGCAATTCCTGCCACATCATCTTGGCGAGCAAGATGAGGCGATCCATCGCCACCTGTGCCTCATTCGCAGGCGCATCGCGAACAAAATCGCCGAACGTCATGTCGGCGTTGTCACATTCATTCGGGTGCAACCATCCGACCGCGTCGTCAGCGGTCGGGAAGGGAAGTGCCATCTGGTGAAGGCGCCAGCGTATATTATCCCCCCAGGTTGTTTCACTGTATTGCTGCCCGGCCGGACCTTCGTAAACAGCGGACACCCCTGGATTGATCAGCAGCTTGCGGCCCTGTATCCACGAGTTCAGCGTTGGATCGCGGATGGTACTGAACCACGAAAGCCGCCCGTCCCATGGATAAGTGGGTTTTGGTACCGCAGCCGAACTTGTCGGCACGCCGACCTGAGGAGCTTCCCGCACGCCGCTGAGAAACCCCTTTGGGAGGTTTGTGTTCAGGGATTCGACATAGTTTGGATTATCAAATCCGTATTTAAAGTTTGTGTTTATCCAAATGAAATCTTCGAGTGGACGAGACGATGCTTGACGTGAGGGTGCTGAGTTTTCGTTGGCCGCGACCGATATCAGGCATAGACTCGACGACATCATACGCCTCCGAGCCGGACGTACTGGGAAACCTCCACCGGATCGTCAATGGTTGTGAACGAGGCAGACTTGCCATCGGCGAGAGAGAATGTTGGACCGTCACCGTCAATCGTATAGGCGATCTCCTGACCGGGAACCGCGAGTTGTGGAGCGGTCAGCGTCCCGCCGATCGTGGCAACTTCCGTGGGGTTCGCCTGATTAATCCCAAACGCCGCGCCCTGCCCATTCAGAAACAAAGTCGGCGGAACCCCTGTCGGTCGCGAACCGTTATAGCCGAGATTAACTGCCGCTCCGTTCGCGAAGAACTTATCGACGTTCCCTTGATTGTCGAGGTCCAAGTATACACCTGGAGCGAACCAAAGTTGGGCGCAAGATCCGCTCAGGGCGGGCGTCGTTGCGCTTGAGCGCGCACCGACCCGAACGATCGTGCTGTTAAGATCGATCAGGCCGCCGGCCGTGAGGACGGGGGTGTAATACCCTGCGCTGAGTTGAGCGACGGATTGACCGTTGAGTCGGATTTTAATGACAGGTACGGTTAGATCGCATGCTATGAGAATGTGGTAAAGTGTGCCTGTCGCTAACGCCGTGGTCACGGTACGATAGTCGAGAACGACGGTTCCATTCGCCGATTTTCCCAAAACCTGCAAGGTTGCTGGCGAACCGAACGAAAGCAGGTCAAAAGCCCCCTTCCCTGACTGGAAACACGATAGTAAAAAATTCCATTGATCAAATGTATCGAACGATGCCCAAAGAGAGACTGTAAATTTCTGAAAACTTGCGGGCAACGTAGATAGACCCGTCCGCGGGAATTCCATATAGCTGGCAGCATCGAACTTGGCACCACTCGCGACTTTTCCTTCGTTTGCTAGGACTGTGACGGCTCCCCCGCTCCTGTTTTGCAACAGAGTCGTCCTTATCAGCGACGACGTCCGTGGCAGGACAACGCGCTTGACGCCCGGACGCAGAACCAGAAACCGGTCCGCGACGGCAACTTCAGCGGCAGTAACGGGCCTCGCGGGCGGGTCGCCCGCGCCTTCGGGGATTCGCGCGAGAGGCAGCGGGTCGATCGTCGCATGCGGCGCATCACCATCACGACAAAATCTCAGGACCACGGATTTTACCGTAACCGGTCCGGTGCCGTTTCCTTTCTGGCCAGCGATGCGCACGTAGACCGACGTTTGCAGTACAGCGACAGGAATATTGGCGTAGACTGGATAGAAGGTCTTGTTCGTTCCGCTATCGAGAGTCACGGAGCACAGATCGTACCACGGCCCGGCGGCGGAGAATGCGTATTGCGCCTTCAGTACCGCACCCTCAATAGTTGCCCCCCCGACGGTGACTTCGAGGCGGACTTTTTGCAGCGTAAAATCAAAATCAGAAGAGCGTAGAAAGTGCTCCAGTGGAGTAATCTGTTTCCAAGCTGTCTCAATCGCCGGAACGATCCAATCAACGCCCGAGTCACTCTTATAAGCGACGAACGCGATTTGCCTTGTTTCCGTCTGCCGCATGTCACGCAGCGGATTATTTCGAATGACAACCTCGCTGTTGCCAATCGGTGCCTGCGTTACCACAGAGATGCCGCTAATTCGCTGATGAATAGGCTCTTTACCGGCAGTCTTCACGTCTTCCCAGGCATCGACGAAGCCGCTTTTGCGGAACATCCCGAGCGAGTCGTCGGCGATCGCGACGCCGCGCTTCAGGCTAGAGGGTGAGGCGTAGGTAGAACCTGTCCATAACGGTCCGAACGTTGCCGCGACGCGGTTACCCTCAATTGTCAGTTTGCGCGTTGGCCGCGTGTAGCTATCCACCGAAATTGCACGATTGATAACGTTCGCATCAAAGCATTGGTCATTCGAGATGACGTTGAAAATGTGGTTATCGATAATCGACAACTCTTGCGGTACGACCTCGCCCTCCGCTGCCTCGTCGGTAAACGTGCGAATACCGTAAAGGAACATCGCGTCGAGGCGATTGCGTGCGATGGTCAGCCTAGGGGCCGCAGCTTTAATCCCATTTGTCCACTTTGCGGTATTATCAGTAATTGCAGCCACATGGATGTAATTTTCGTCATCAGGAGTTGATGATGGAACATAAATAGCGAAGCAGTCATCCCGGCTGTAGAATGCAGAGCAGTTCGTAATCGCAATATCACGCCCATTTACATTAATACAATCTCTCGTGTTGCGTTCAACATGGCAGCGATCCACGCGAATTACTCCGCAATCCTGGGCCGTCAACCCCATCTCGACACCATCATATACCTTGATGCCGAACATCCGCAGTTCTCGAACTGTCGTGACATGGACGAATCGCGCACCTGCCACTTCCTGCTTGACGGCCTGACGTGCCCAGATGCCTTCAAGCACGAGGTTTTCAATATGAAGCGACTTTCCGTTCATCGCGCCTTCGAGCATGGTGAACGCGTCGGTATCGCTAGCCGGATCAGCATGTTTGAGGTGGAAACCGCGGCCACTGCCCACGATCGTCAGGTTCTTCGCCGGCAGCAGAAGCCCCCATCCGTTGGTTCCGTCGCGCGAGAGCCTGCCCATGCCCTCAAGCTTGATGGTCCCACCATCGACGGCCGCGGCAACCGCCGCGCGGAGCGCCGCCGAGATGTCGGTGTTGTTGGCGGCGATGGTCAGCAAGCGGTCCTGATACGGATCGGACAGGACGTTGGGAAAGCCGATTGACTTTGGCTTGATCTTCCGGTCGGCCCCAGCCGAGGTATCGCGGAAGAGGAGAAAATCACTATCGTTGTCAAAAACGGTTTCGCTGGTCAGGGTGGCAAGACTAAAGGAACCACCGGCAGTCGGTAGCTGGCTCCAGTCGACGACCTTCGGTTTGCCGTCAGTCTGATCTTTGATCACCAGCTTGTCGCCAGACACCGGGCTCGTTTTTGCCGTGTAGGCAAGGTCGGCCTTGAGCTGAGCGTCATTGCTGACGTTGCCGAGGCCGACGTCGCTATTCGCGAGACTTACTGCGCCCGTCTTGCCGGCAACGCTGGAAACCGGTGCGGCTGGTACGATGGTTGCCGCGATGTCACGAACGTCGACCGGTGCGAAACTTCTTACCGTCGTGCCGGTACCAGCCGCTTTTTCGGTTGCGGTCACCTGGGTGGGATTGGCCTGGGCGCCGAGTTGGATGCCGGTAAGCTTGACCCGTTCATCAATGGTCATCGAAACCTTGGCTGTACCGTCAGCGATCTGATCAGCCGTGTAGTCTCCGGCCTGTGCCGTGATCACGCCGGCGCGTCCGTGGACCGAGGAGACAGTGTTTTTCTGAGCACCCGGCTCGACGGTATTCAATGTCGCACGTTCCGCCGAGGTCATGACCACCTTGGACGAACCATCAGCGATCAAGTCCGCGGTATAATCGCCCGCTTTTGCCGCGATCGCGCCTGTCCGACCATGTACCGACGTAACGGTGTTGACCTCGGCACCCTGCGCAACACTCGCAAGTTTTGCCCGCTCGGCCGCTGTCATCACCACTTTTTCAGCGGTATCGCTGATCTGATCGGCCGCATAGTCTCCCGGCTGCGCCGTCACCTCACCGATACGGCCGTGCACTGATTTTACCGGCGCATCCGCGGCGGGCGCGTGCTGGGCGATCATCTCGCCCATGTCCTTCGGCGAGAACGAACGCGGAGCCGTTTCCTGTGGATCGGCTTTTTCGGCCGCCGTCACCGTCACGGGATTAGCCTGAGCACCGTCCTCAACGCCGGACAGCTTTGCCCGCTCGGCCGCCGTCATCACCACTTTTTCAGCGGTATCGCTGATCTGATCGGCCGCATAGTCTCCCGGCTGCGCCGTCACCTCACCGATACGACCGTGCACTGATTTTACCGGCGCATCCGCGGCGGGCGCGTGCTGGGCGATCATCTCGCCCATGTCCTTCGGCGAGAACGAACGCGGAGCCGTTTCCTGTGGATCGGCTTTTTCGGCCGCCGTCACCGTCACGGGATTAGCCTGAGCACCGTCCTCAACGCCGGACAGCTTTGCCCGCTCGGCCGCTGTGAAGTGCTTGTTAGCAACGCCTTCTGGCACATCATCGAGGCTGGACCACTTTCCATCCCCACTAGAGGCCAGTGCAGCCGTCGTGAGGTCGCCCTTTGCGTCGAAAACGATCGCCTTGCCGGCACGCGAGGCGGCGTCCGGTAGCAGCAGGTTTGCGTCCAAGTCGGTCGGAGACAGATGAATCGAACGTGCCAGATCCGCGTCCAGTTGCTGCAGCGCGCTGGTGATATTGTCGAGTTCAGCATTGATTGCCTTCGCGCGGAACGGCCCGGATTCCTGAAAATCCGTCGTGCGCTGCATAACCATCTGTCGACGCAGGCTCACTGTGAGCCCACTGGCAGGGGCCGTGTCGAAGACCACAGATCCGCCATCGGTCTTGCCAGCGCCGCGAATTTCGAAACCAGTCGTCTGCAGCTCGTCAGCGACATAAACCTCGAGATTTGATTGGTCGATTATCGCAAACGGAAAAAGGAACTCCCGGCGAACGCCATCGGCAACGTACTGAACGCGCGGCTTGACCGCAGTGATCTGAATCTGATCGGGCATGAGCGACCTTCAATTCGGAGAGAGTTGCGGATGGGGAACAGCAGCGGCCGCATCACGAAATTGCTTACGGCCCAAAAAAATTCAGCATCGGAAACGACACGCTTCCGCTGTGGCCACGTTTGGGCAAAGCAATGGCTGCGCTGCGGGGTTAATCCCGGCGTCCGATCTAGCGGGCGGGGAGTAGTGCGGGCGGACTTGTCGCCTTCGTTAAAAAGGTATATATACCTATTTTTGGTGTCGTGTCAAGCGCGTCGGCTTGGTCTCGGCTGACTCAGGCTCGCTGCTCGCAATCGTGTGGGTTGGCTGCGGATACCAAAATGGGGGAAGTTATGGCGACACGCTAAAATGCCTTTTATCGTTCGTATCTGACGGTTATAGAGTCTCAATAGCTCTATTGAGTTAATTTATTCGAAACGGTTTAGTGATATAAGAAGCGACCGCCTTTTGCCTGATTAGCGCTGTGATTTGCCGTGTATGGAGGCCACAAGTGACTGAAACGATCTTAGCGAGATCTGATCAGATTCCTGCCTCAAACGCGCTTTCCGACAGCGCGCCTGCCGGCATCCGCATCCCTGAGGATTTCCCGCTATTCGCGTCGGCGTTTATCCGCTCCGGCGACGACCTCCGCGCCGTTGCGCCCAACGGTTTTGAATTCGTCGTCGGCGGCTACTTCCGCAGCGATCGCCTGCTCGACTTGCAGGACGCAAAAGATGGTCACATGGCGGGAAATCTTGTCGCCAGCCTCGCAACTCAGAACAATCTTCCCAATACTTCGAATATTGCAGCGGATTTAGGCAGAAATTATTCAGGATTCGTCGAATCTGTCGAAGGAAATGCCACGATTATTCGCGCATCTGGCGATGTAGAACAAATAAAAAATCTTGTGCAGCTGCTTAAGGGAGATTTTTTATCTGTGGATGAAGGTTCATCGGTAAACATTGCTCTCACCGATGGCTCTCGCCTCAGCATATCCGATCGTGGTCATATCCTTTTCAAACAGATTACTCCGGAATCCTTTGCTGGCCGAGGACATATTGTAATCGAGGCAGCAGGTGGACGCTTTTATCTGGGGGGCCGTGCCCCGGGCGAGCCACCAGCAGCCTCCATTGTTATCGAGACGCCGGACGCACTCATCCATGCGCATGCTGCACTCACGTTTCAGCACACCGCTGAAGCGGGACTAATCGCTTGGCTGAACGACGACGCTCAGGTCGAGCCGGATGCGCTTGTCGTTGTAAATGACGCTGGGCAAGCAGTTGTCACGCACAGTCATCAGGTCATCACCGTAACCGGCCCCGACGACGCTCCAGTTATCAGCGATTCCGCGTCGGATGGTATCGATGTCCAAGCAATCGTCGGACCGACCGCGGCAGGGGGGGGATCCGACCTATCGGTCGAAGCGCTGTCCGTCTCGCCCGGAGGCGATCTCGACGCGCTTTCGGGTGAGCAGGTCGTCACCACCGGTTCGGTGACGTTCTATGACCTTTCCCCTGAAGCGACCCCCCTTGCCTCGCCGTCCTCGGGAATCTTCCAGGACAGTGCGTCCGCGCCAACCCAGCCATTGCATCATACACAGGAGCTGTTGCTCAACACTCAGACGACACAGGGCACTCCCTCATCTCCAGGGCCAGAGCCAAAGATTCTCCAAGGGTGGGAACCGCTCAAACTTCCTTGGGAGGTGCTTGGTGAGGCGAGCATCTCCTATGGCCTGCCAGAGGCTTCGACGCAGTTTCCGCTACGCGGCATCCGACCGACCGAACGCGATCAAATGGTACGGATCGAGGGCATAACGCCAGGTATCGGCGACATCGATTCCTTCCTGCACCTTGATCCATTGACCATCGACGGCGCTGTCCCCGGTGCCGAGCCTGCCGGTGCCAGTGCAATCCGCGCCTCGCTTCGCCTCGTCGCCGGCGACACGATTTCATTCGACTGGTTTTTCGATGCCGCGAACGAGACCGAACGCCTCGACTATGCCATGTTCACCATCGACGGAGCGAACAGCCTCGGGCGCGCTTTCAAGCTGGCCGATTCTTCCACCACGGGCATCGGCGGCGCGACCGGCTGGAGAAGCTTCGTCTTCACCGTAACCCAGACCGACACCTACACGCTTGGCTTCGCCGCGGTCAATGACCGCACGACCGACGATGCGTCGCGCCTCTTGATCGACAATGTCCTTGTCAACCGCGCGTTCGGCAACGACTACGTCGTCATCGAGGGCGTCGCGGGTCAATGGCAGAGCCTCGCCCAGAAGCCAACGGTCGTTGACGATCACTTCGCCACCCGCGCCGATCAGCCGCTCGAGTTTACCGCACAGACCTTACTCGCCAACGATGTCGATCCCGACCCGTTCGATGCGATGGGCATCGCCAGCATTGATACGTCGGGATTGCGCGGAATTGTCAGCTTCTCCATCACTGGGGCGATCATTTATGATCCCGACGGAGACCCTGACCACGTTGCAGCCAGCCAGTTCGCTTATCTCGCCTTAGGCGAGACCGCCGATACCAGCTTTCGCTATACGGTAAATGCCGGCAATGGAGTTACGGCAGACGGCACCGTTCGCATTACCGTCACCGGCGTCAATGACGCGCCGACGGCCGTGGACGACAAGTATCGCATGGCCGCAGACGCCCCAGCAACGAGCCTTAACGTTCTCGCCAATGACGACGACGTCGACAGTGACGACAGCGCGGCCACCCTGCACATTATCGCAGCGCATGCCGCGACCGGAACGGTGGCCTTCTCCGGCCTGCCTGGAGCCGGGCTCACCTACAGCCCTGGCACAAATTTCCAGACACTGGGCGCGGGCGAGACCGCCGTCGACGTCATCACCTACACCGTCGCCGACCGCCACGACGCAGAGAGTTCGGCAACGGTGAAGGTGACCGTTACCGGCGTAAATGACGCCCCGCACTCCGCCGACGACATCGCCTCGACCGACGAAGATATAGCGATCGCTATCGCTCCCTTGGCCAATGATGTGGACCCCGACGCGCACGACCGCCTCGCCATCGCCGCGATCATCGTCAACGGCCTCGCCCAACCCATTGCCGCCGGCGAGGCGGTCACCCTCGCTTCCGGCGCCGTGGTCACACTGCAAGCCGACGGCCGCCTGAACTACGATCCAGCAGGCCGCTTCAACGCTCTCGCTTCCGGCGCCACGGCCGTCGACACCATCCGCTACCGCGTCACCGACGGGCACGGCGGTGAGTCTGAGGCGGAGGTCCACTTGACGATCACCGGCCGCAACGATGCTCCCCTTGCCGGGGATGATTTCGTTGCGACCAGCGCAACCGCTCGCTTGATCATTCCAGTGGCGGAGCTTCTTGCCAATGACAGCGACCCCGATCGCGGCGATGCCTTGCGGCTGATCGGCGTCGACGGAACTGGCGCCCTCGGGAGTGTTTCCCTGCAGGGCGCATCGATTCTCTATGATCCGCAGACAGATGCCACCGGGCGCTTCGTCGGCCTCAGCGAGGGCGAGACCGCCCAGGACACGTTCCACTATATCCTTGCCGACGGAGTGATCGACAGCAGCGACCGGCTTGCTGCCATCGGTACGGTCACGGTAACGGTGACCGGTGTTAACGATCCCGTTGACGCCATTGATGATACGTTCACCACCAGCGAGGACGCTCCGATCGAAGCGGGCGCTCCCGGCGTCCTGGCCAATGACCGGGACCCCGACCTGCATGATACGCACACTGTAATCGCCGTCGACGGACAAGCGGCGAACGTTAGCAGCCAGATGCAGCTTGCTTCAGGGGCGTTCGTCACGATTAGCGCGTCAGGACGGCTCACCTACAACGCCGGCACGTTATGGAACTCGCTGGGAGCGGGAGAGCAGCGCCAAGAGATCGTGACGTACCAAGTTTCCGACGGGCACGGATCAGCCGACACAGCGCAGGTGACAATTACTATCCTCGGCAGCAACGATACGCCCACCGCTATCGCTGACGTCGCCCCCGCCGATGAGGATAGCCAGCGCCGCATTGCCGTGCTCGCCAACGACAGTGACCCGGACACCACCGACAAGCTTTCCGTGCGTTCGGTGATCCTGAAAGCGCCGGATGGAACGCCGACGCTGGGCACGGTGCGCATCAATCCCGACTTCACCTTGACCTATGATCCGGAAGGAAATTTCGACCACCTGCAGCCGGGAGAAACCGCCACCGACTCCTTCCAGTACGTCATCGACGACGGCCACGGCGGCCGATCCACCAGCAGTGTGACGGTAACAATTCACGGCGTCGACAATCCACAACCGGCGGCTCATCAGGAACTGCTCGACAGCTTCGACGTACCGCTGACCGCGCCAACGCCTGTCGCCGGGCTTACTGCCCAGTTTGGACTGCTCGGCACGGGAGCGCTTTCCTCAACGTTCGTTCCGCACGACGAACTCGGGCATAGCCTTGCCAGCCTGCATTCGACACACCTTGCGCAGATGGCGGTGTTCCAAGGACAAGGCGCGTCGGCGGCGGCGATCGAAGCCTACCTCTCGAACGACGTCATCTTCGGCGGCCAACCTCTTGTCAGGCTGCCGTCTGATAGTGACCTTACTTCAGCGAAAACGGGGTCAGCGACACGCACGCATCTCGCGCTCACCGCAAATGATGTCGTCGACAGCCACATCCTGCTGTCCTTCGACTGGAATTTCGTCGCCAACGCCGCGGAACGACTGGCCGGAACCAGCAACGACTTTGCTGTCCTCACCGTCACCGACGGCACGACCACCCGAGTCTACAAGCTAAGCGACGCGCGGGCCACGAGTTGGGGAGAGTCCGGCTGGCGAACTTCGGTCCTCGACGTTACCCACGACTTCGCGCTGGGTAGCGATGGCGCCCTGCGGCTCACCGTCGGCTTCGCTGTGCTTAACGATGCGACGCCCGACAACCCCTCGACACTGTTACTCGACAACATTCGGCTCAACCGACCGCTATCCGCCGATTTCGAACTGGTGGCAGGCAGCAGTGACGGCGCATTCTTTACCTACCGCCAAGCGCCGACGGCGCTCCCGGATACGGCGGTGACGAGTGAAAATACCGCGATCGACTTGCTGACGACGTCCCTGACGGCCAATGACTTTTCCGCCCGTGGCATCGATCCTGCCACGCTTGCGGTCATCGGCCTCGATTCAACCGGAACGCAGGCAGCGGTCACTTTTTCCGGCGACCACGTCACCTATGATCCCAATGGACGCTTCGATTACCTTGCCGAAGGACAGAGCGGATCGGACACTTTTCGTTATCTGCTCACCGATGGCAACGGCGGTATCGATCAAGGAGAAGTGACCATTACCGTCAACGGCCTGAACGATGCGCCGCTCGCGGTGATGGACACAGGTGCAGCGCGCGAAGACGGTCCTTCGCTGACGATCGACGTACTTGCCAACGACGACGACGTCGACAGCGACGACGACCGCTCGACCCTGCGGGTGGTCGCCGCCAATGCCGCCTCCGGCGCGGCGGTGGCATTCGCCGGCATTGCCGGCGCGGGCATTGTCTATCGTCCGTCGACAACCTCCGCCTTCCAGTCGCTCGGCGAAGGTGAAACCGCAACTGATACGATCACTTATACGATCGAGGATCGCCACGGCGCTCACGGCACCGGTTTGGTGCAGGTGACGATTACGGGTGTCAACGACGCCCCCGTGGCCGCGGCGGACGCAGCTTCGACCGACGAAGATACGGCGATCACGCTCAAGGTTCTCGCCAACGACACCGATCCCGACGCGCATGATACGCTCTCGGTTTCGGCGATCGGCAACACCACGGTCGCGGTGGGCTCGCGCGTGGTGTTGGCTTCCGGCGCCAGCGTCACGCTGAATGCCGACGGCGGCCTGCGCTACGATCCGAACACTGCCTTCGCGTCGCTGGCGCGAGGCCAATCGTCGAGCGATTCGTTTGTTTATGAGGCAAGCGACGGCCACGGTGGCAAGAGCTCAGCCCAAGTCAGCGTCCAGATTACCGGCCTGAACGATGCGCCGATCGCCGGTGCCGATGCAATGTCCTCCGCAGCCGACACCAAGCTTACCGTCGTTGCGAGCGCCCTTCTTGCCAACGACAGAGATCCGGATTCGGGCGATACCATCCACGTCAGCGGGATCGATGGCACGGGCACGCTAGGTATCGTCGGCTTCGATGGCACGAACATCACCTATGATCCAGGCGGCCATTTCCGTAGCCTTGGTGTCGGCGAGACGGCCACGGATACCTTCCATTACCAGATCGCCGACCATGATAATGCCATCGGCATCGGAACGGTTACGGTCACGCTCGTTGGCGTCAACGACGCACCCACCGCCACCGACGACAGCGGGGCCACTGATGAGGACACGCCGACAATCCTCGACGTGCTCGCCAACGATAGCGATCCGGATGTCCACGATACGATAACGATCACCTCGATCGACACCACAGGAACGCACGGGCTCGTCAGCCTGAACGCCGACGGGACGATTACCTTCGATCCGCGTGGCCATTTCGATAGCCTTAATCCCGGAGAGACCGGGCATGATTCCTTTAGCTACCGGGTCTCCGATGGTCACGGTGGGTTTGACGAGGCGACCGTGAGCGTCAGCATAGCGGGACGCCCCGACAACGAGCGCATCGTCGACAGTTTCGAAGCACCCTTCAGCGCGACCGCCCGGAGTTCGTCATTCGTTACGACGGCAACCCAATACCAGGAAACTGACGGAGTCCATGGCATTTACACGCCAACTGACGGAGTATCGATGGCGAAACTTGAAGCCAATGGTACCTCCGTGGCGACGCTCCAGTCTTTTCTCAGCCAGCCGGCCGGGTCGCTTTTTCGCGATCCAGTTGATGGCAGCTCCCCGGCCAACGGTGCGGCCTTTAAGCTCGCGGTCGTCGTACAGGCGGGCGATCGTATTTCGTTTGATTGGATGTTTGACGCGCGCGATTTTGTCAACGCGCCATCGGATGGCAAGGCGGACAACGACTATGCCGTCTTGTCCGTCGCCGGAGATGGCGCACCTACCCTTTTCAAACTTTCCGACGTTCGTGAAACGGGCGATCAAGGTGCAACCGGCTGGCGATCCTCTATCTATGAGGTTTCAAATTCCGGAACGCTCACCATTGGGCTCGCTGTCGTCAACGACCGTGTCGCGGGGCCGTCCGCTGAGAATTCAATTCTCTTAGTCGACAACTTGCGCGTGAACCACCCGTTTGGAACTGGATATCAGGTCGTCGACAGTCAGGCCGATGGCCACTTCGAAACACTCGTCCTCACATAAGCGATGCCAGGCCCATTTGGCCGTTGGATTCTCGCGCCATGCCGCGCTGCGCATTGTGCGCGTCCAAGCAGGATTCCCTTGGGCGATCCACATATGGCAGGCTCTGGTGGAGGGATCACTGGATTTTGGTGTTGTCATGGCGGGTCGTCCTCGGGTAGTGGCGACGGCGGAGCAGTGCGAGGAGTTGCGTGCGCTGGCCGGTTCGCCGGATCGGGCGTAAGCGGATCGGGCGCGGTCGATTTTGTTGTCGCTGCAGGGTTGGTCGAGCGCTCGGATTGCCGAAGCGTTTTCGGTCGAGCCGAACAGCGTGCGCCATTGGCGCTGGACGTTCGGTCGCGAGGGGTGGCGGGCCTGCGCGCCCGCAAGGCACCGGGGCCGGAGCCGGTGAAGGCGCGGGCGGCGCTGGCGGTGGTCTCGGCAGTGCTGACGGACGAGGTTGCCGATCGGCGGAACTGGACGCTGCCGCGGTTGCAGAACGAGATCGAGCGGCGCACCGGCGAGCGGATTTCCAAGTCGCGGCTGAGCGTGGTGATGCGCAAAAGGGGGGCTTTCGCTGGCGGCGACCCCGGCACACGCTGAAGGGGCGGCAGGACGCCCAGGCCGTCGATCGCTCCGGCCTGCGGCTTCGTCTGCTGAAGCAGCAGGCCCAGGCCGGCGACCTCGTGCTGCTGTTCGAAGACGAGTCCGAGGCGCTCACCCATCCTTATCTCGCGCATGTGTGGGCCGGGCGCGGCGCCGACCTGCGCGTCGCAGCGCCCGGCCAGGCGCGCAAGGTGGCGATGATCGGCGCGCTCGACTTCGCGGCCGGCACGCTGGTCGTCGAGACCAGCCGGAGCAAGCGAAGCAGCGATTTCATCGCTCTGCTGACGCGGCTCGACGAGCTCCATGGCCCGCGCCCCGGCCGACCGACGAAGCCGGTCGTGCTCGTCATCGACAACGGTCCCATTCATACCAGCAAGGCGTCGCGTGCCGCCCTCGCCGCGCGGCCATGGCTGTGCGTCGAATGGCTGCCGAGGTACGCCCCCGAGTTGAACGACATCGAACATGCTTGGCGTGACCTGAAGCGGCATTTCCTCGCCCATCAGACCTTCCGAGACCTCGACCATCTCGACCGCGCCATCCATGCTGCCGTCACTGACCTCAACAACGAACGCCAATCCAAAACGTGTGCAAACCTACGAATCGCTGCTTAGAGATGACGATGCCCTGGATTTGGGACCCGCTTAACCGACCCCAGGGGGAATTTGGAGCCCGGCAGAGATCCGGCAGATGATCGCCCACAAGGAGCCGTTCCCGGCCGATGCTTTCGAAATGCCGGTGCCCTCGCCAGCGCCGATCATCGCCTGACCATGTCCAGGCCCCCTTGATCACCGGGCAGGCCGAGCGCGTGAACCGCAGCATCAAGGACGCCACCGTCGAGCGCTTCGACGACGATCCCACGATCAAGTCCGATACCATCTGGATCACTTCACCTCATCCTATAATTTCACCAAGCGTCTCAGGGTCCTCAAAGCCTCACGCCGGACGAATTTATGTGCGGTGGCCGAACGATTCAGCTTCGATCTGATCCATTTGGAGACTGAAGTGGACCCCGAATTTGGGACCAGGGGCTTGATTGGAGCGGGGTCGGCTCCGTCGTGGTAGACGGAGATGATGATGAAGAAGCCGAGACGGAAGCTCGATGCGGCGCTGAAGGCGAAGATCGCCCTGGAGGCGCTGCGGGAGCAGGCGACGGTGGCGGGCCTGGCGGTGCGTTATGAGGTTCATCCGAACCAGAGCTATGCCTGGAAGAAGCAGCTCTTGGACAACGCGGCGCCGGCCTTCGATCCGGGCGTCGGCATCGACGCGGACGAGGCGCGCGAGCGGGAGATCGAGACGCCGCATGCCAAGATCGGGCAGCTGACGGTCGAGCGGGATTTTTTAGCCAGGAGGTCCGGGCGTGTACCGGCCAGCGCCGGCGAACGACGACGCCGATCTGGCGCTGATGCTACGGATCGACGGGCTGTTCACCGCTTGGCCGTTCCTCGGCTCGCGGCGGATGACGGGGATGCTGCGGGCGGAAGGTCTCTCGGTCAACCGCAAGCGGGTGCAGCGGCTGATGCGGCGGATGGGGATCGTAGCCCTGGGGCCGAAGCCGCGGACGACCAAGCCGGCGCCGGGGCACAAGATCGTCCCGTATCTGCTGCGCGACCAGGTGATGTCGGCCGAACCAGGTGTGGGCGGCGGATATCACCTACATCCCGATCGGACGCGGCTTCCTCTACCTGGTGGCGATCATCGACTGGGCGAGCCGGGCGGTACTGGCCTGGCGGCTGTCGAACACGATGGACGGCGCGTTCTGCGGCGACGCCCTCGACGAGGCGATGGCGCGCTTCGGCCGGCCCGAGATCTTCGATACCGACCAGGGCAGCCAGTCCATCAGCGCCGCCTTCACCGGCCGGCTGGCGAGCGCCGACATTGGGATCTCGATGGACGGCCGATGGATGCAACGTCTTCATCGAACGGCTGTGGCGGTCGCTGAAGGACGAGGACGCCTATCTGAAGGGCTACGCCGACGGCCGCGAGGCGCGCGTCGGTATTACCTCGTGGATCGGCTTTTACAATGGCCGACGTCCCTATCAGGCGCTGGCCGGCCGGACCCCGATGGCGGTGTGGCGCGACGGCATCCACGGCACCGTGGCCGGCAACGCCGTGGACATGACACTTCGTTTGGGCGACGCGGCCGCGTCGCCCACATGCCCACCGCGACAACAACAACAAACGCCTTGCGTGGCGTGATCGACAAGGACAGTGCCGGCCAGCCTTCCAATCAAGAACGACGATCCAGTGCTCCCACCAAAGGGGTCCACTTCACCCCGCTCTCGTAGAGTTTGGCGAAGCACGTCTCGCTGAGTTCCTTCCGAAACTGAACGCTGTACCGTGTCATACATCAACCCCACTTGTTCTCTTGCATGCTCCCATTTTGCGCCACGCTCTGGCAGGCTGAGAAAAATGCGCAATCAAGTAAGGCTTTGGTGACACACGCAGGTACGGGTCGATGTTTGCAATTATGCAAAGAACCTTTAGATGTCGGTCGTGCATCGAGCGCGCAGCGGATGGGTGGCCGAGCGGTTGAAGGCACCGGTCTTGAAAACCGGCGTGGGGGCAACTCCACCGTGGGTTCGAATCCCACCCCATCCGCCACTTCAGTCCCTGAGTGGGCACTGAGTTTACGCCACTTCCCGCCACAAGCGCCTGTAGCAGTTGGGACTTTGGTCCCATGATACGAGCCTCGCCCTCGGCGACCTCGACACGCTGCGGAAGCGCGCGCAGGTGGTCGCGGCGATAGCCGCCGCCTTCAAGCCGGATACGCTGACGCGCGGTTGTGGCGAACTTGCGCAGCATCTGCGGTGTGACGGCTTTCTGACCCGAGTTCTGGAGCATCGCCTGTGCCCGGTCGGCGTCGGCCTCGGCCTGATCGCGGATGGCCTTGAGGCCGTCGATGCGGTCTTTCAGTGCCGGGGTCGTCCAGATCGGCGACGCCCGCCTCGATGGCGTCATAGAGTCGCTTGAGCCGCAATTCCGATTCTGCGGCGCGCTTGTTCAACTCAGCGATATGCTCACGACGGCGCTCGGCATGTTCCTCCCTGCGGTCAAGCGCGGCGGCAAGAACGGACTCCAACCGCTCGGGTTGGAGTAACTTTATTCAAGGTGATTGACGACCAAATCGTCCAGCTTCTCCATCGGCACGGCCATGCCCTCGCAAGCGGTCGGCCCCTGCCTCGCCTTCATCGAGCAGGCATAGTATCGATAGCGCGCCCGCCATTGCCGGTGATGACGCGGGCGGGCATGACCTTGGGATTGCGGGCCTTGAGCAGCTTCTGAACCGCCTCGAAGGTCTCCTTGTCGATAATCGGCGGGATGGGAACGGTGACGATCTCGCTGACCGGCTTCAATTCCTTGGTCTTGGAACGCTTGTTGAACTCATGCTCGCCCATGTAGGTGCCGCGGGTGAGGATACGGTGAACCTGCCCGATGCCCCAGCGCCCGCCGTCGCGGGTGAAGATGCGGCGGCTGTTGAGATAGGAGACGATATTCTTGACGCCCATCTGGCCGGTGCTGCCGTCGCCTTCCAAGGCAAGCCGGTAGATCAGCCGCACGGTGTCGGCGTGGAGCGGATCGATTTCCAACTTCTTCTTGACCTTCGCGCCGCGCTGTTCGGCCGCGGACGGTGCGATAGCCGATAGGAGGAAGCGAACCATTCCAGAAGCCTTACCTCGCATTCTCCTTCAAGGCCTGCATGACGTGCTTGGCGTTTGCCTTGGCTTGAACCGCTCCGGGTTTGTCGGAGGCGGGTTTCTTTGAGTCCTACGCCGCCACGACGCGGGACTCCAGCTCGGCGTAATAGCTCGCCTCAGCCGGCGGGATATTGCCGATCGGCTCGAGGAGCCGCCGATTGTTGAACCAGTCGACCCATTCGAGCGGGGCATACTCGACCGTTTCGAACGACCGCCACGGTCCGCGCCGGTGGATCACCTCTGCCTTGTAGAGGCCGTCGATCGTTTCGGCGAGGGCGTTGTCGCAGGAGTCCCCGACGCTTCCGACCGAGGGAACCACGCCGGCGTCGGCGAGACGTTCGGTGTAGCGGATGGACAGGTATTGCCCGCCTCTGTCGCTGTGGTGACCCCGGACAACTCCTCGAAGGCCCATCTGCTTCATCAGTCGAGCCACCGTACAACGAGCGACGCGTTCACCTTCCCGGTTCATCTGTCGCCAGACCTTCCGAACGCCGTAGACGCGGAAGTTCTCGTCGAATATCCGGCGGATCGATCGACGCAGCACCCCGTCGCGACGCGCCCGGAGGGACGCCTGCGAGGGATCGAGCCGGCGAGCGGCGTGGGCGCGGTAGGTGGACGGGGCGATCGGCAACTCCCGGCAGATGGGCTCGTGTGTGGACGCCCTCGTGGTGTCAAGCAATTCTCGGGTCGCGTTCGGAGCGTGTGGTCAGGTGCGGTCGTGTGTCCGGCCTCGTGATGCGGCCTTCGAACGCCGCGGGCCCGTATGGAGATATGCAGGTCGGATCCATTTCGACCCCGCGCGCTCGAGGCGCCTGAGCCGTTTTGCTGGGTTTTCCGACCCGATCTCGTGACCGTTCGCCCTTACGCTTCCCTCGCCCTGCTCACACCTCCGACGTCATCCCGGCCGCCGATCGCTCACGCGACGGTCGCCGGAACTCGGTAGCTCTCGTTCTTGCTCATCATGGCCCACGCCATCCTGGCCATGCGGTTGGCCAGCGCGACGGCGACCAGCATGCGCGGCTTCTTCGCCATCATGCGCGCCAACCACGATCCCTCCGGCGCCCCTTTGCGGGCTGCCCATCGCACGACGGCGACTGCGCCCGTGATCAGAAGCCGGCGGATATCCCTTTGCCCCATGCGCGTGATCCTGCCCAGGCGCTCTCGACCGCCGGTCGAATGCTGCCGCGGGGTGAGCCCCAACCAAGCCGCGAAGTCCCGTCCCTTGGCGAACACTTCCGGAGCGGGGGCAAAGGTGACGAGCGCCGTCGCTGTGATCACGCCGATGCCGGGCATGGTCATCAACCGTGCCACCGCCTCGTCCTGCGCCGCGCGGTTCGCGGATCTCCTTGTCGAGCGTATCTATACGCGTGGAGAGGTCGTCGATTTGAGCGAGTAGTACGCGTGCCAGTTCGACCACGGCATCCGGCAGCACATCCTCCTCGCCCTCGATGAGCGCCGTGAGGAGGCCGACATGGGCGACGCCGGTCGGTGCCACGACGCCGAACTCGGCCAAGTGACCGCGCAAGGCGTTGATCGCCTGGGTACGCTGCCGCACGAAGAGATCCCGCGTCCGGTAGACCATTGCCGACGCCTGCTGTGCCTCGGTCCTGACCGCGACGAACCGTATCGTCGCGCGCGCTGCCGCTTCGGCTATAGCCTCGGCATCGGTCGCATCGCTCTTCTGCCTCTTCACGAACGGCTTCACGTAGGCCGGCGGGATCAGCTTCACGGTGTGCCCGAACTCTCCGATCGCGCGTGCCCAGTAATGGGCGCTGGCGCAGGCCTCCATCGCGACTGTGCAGACCGGCCGCTCCGCGAAGAAGGACAAGACTTGCCCGCGCCGCAGCTTGCGCCGGAAGACGACCGAGCCGTCCGCGGCCGCCCCGTGCAGCTGGAAAACGTTCTTCGCCAGATCCACCCCGATGACGCTAACCTCGACCATGGACGCCCTCCTCTGTAGCGGTCTTCAACACCACTACCTTGGCACATCGATGCCGTCGGGAGGGCGTCCACTCCATCGACCCCGTAGACGTCCCAGTGGTCGTCGATGAACAACACCATCACTTCTGTCGGCGGTCGAGCTCCACCAGGGCGAAATACGCACTCGCCTTGCGCAAGATCTCGTTTGGTTGCCGCAGCTCGCGGACCTCGCGCTCCAGCGCCTTCAGGCGAGCGTCCAAATCCGGCGCACCGCCGTCGATCCGACCGCTGTCTCGCTCCGCCTTCTTCACCCAAAGCCGCAGCGTCTCCGGCGTGTAGCCGATCTTGGCGGCGATCGAGGCAATGGCGGCCCATCGCGAAGCGTGCTCGCCCTCGTGTTTGAGGACCATCCGCACCGCCCGGACGCGCACTTCCGGGGAAAACTTGTTCGTCGTCTTGCTCGTCATGGCTCCATACTCTCAAAAGTTGAAGCCGCCGACAAACCCGGAGCGGTTCAGGAATCGTCGCTCAACGAGGCCACGGATTCGAGTGTCGACAAATTGGACTCTGTTCGGCGGGCACCGTCAAGTTGGGCGGGAGCGAGCCTTGGCAGGAGTTGGGTTGGACGGCAACCGTCTCTGGAGAGAGTGGCTCCCTCCTTTCTCGAGAGGACCAAGCCGGCAAGATCACTGATCTCGGTATCGGAGAGTTTGGCGAGTTCGTTCAGCGCGTCGGCCCAGTCCTTGGCATCGGCGAAGTCGTGCAAGCCGACGGTTTTCAACAGGTGCTCGCGGGTCGGCATCGCCGACTCCGACTCGTCTCGCTCATGGTGAGCTGCGGGCCGCGGCGCGGTGGCATTGGAGGGGTGGATCACGTCGACGACGCGCGCACCATTCGCGTACTCGGGTCTGGCGAGGGGAACATCGCGGCCGCTGAGGAGCGGCAAGCGAACACGAGGCATCGTCCGGTTCCTTCTCCGCGGCGCGGAGAGGATCGCGTCCGCGCCATTCTGCCGAGGATGCGCTCGTGGTGTGAACACCGTAGGACGTCCCTGTTAACGCCGCGTGACGTGCGGTGCGAACAGCGCGCAGAGTTGAAGCGCGGCATTTCGGTCTGACAATGCCAATCGCTTGCTTATGGAACACCGAACCGGCCTTGTCGTGCGTGTGCAACGGCGCCGTCGACCCTGCGACCGTCCTGACCCGGTCTCGGCGACAGGCCGGGGATGGCCGCGCTCAGTCGACGCCGCACCCGAGTCCCAACTCTGTTTCGTCGTCGTCGGCAGCGGCGGCCGCCGGGACCTTGCCGAACGACACCTCCCAGACGGCGGCAACCGTCCGCTCCAGGTCTCGCGGCTCCCGCCACAGCTCCGGGCCGTACTGAAGTGGACCCCGAATTTGGGACCAGGGGCTTGATTGGAGCGGGGTCGGCTCCGTCGTGGTAGACGGAGATGATGATGAAGAAGCCGAGACGGAAGCTCGATGCGGCGCTGAAGGCGAAGATCGCCCTGGAGGCGCTGCGGGAGCAGGCGACGGTGGCGGGCCTGGCGGTGCGTTATGAGGTTCATCCGAACCAGAGCTATGCCTGGAAGAAGCAGCTCTTGGACAACGCGGCGCCGGCCTTCGATCCGGGCGTCGGCATCGACGCGGACGAGGCGCGCGAGCGGGAGATCGAGACGCCGCATGCCAAGATCGGGCAGCTGACGGTCGAGCGGGATTGTTAGCCAGGAGGTCCGGGCGTGTACCGGCCAGCGCCGGCGAACGACGACGCCGATCTGGCGCTGATGCTACGGATCGACGGGCTGTTCACCGCTTGGCCGTTCCTCGGCTCGCGGCGGATGACGGGGGATGCTGCGGGCGGAAGGTCTCTCGGTCAACCGCAAGCGGGTGCAGCGGCTGATGCGGCGGATGGGGATCGTAGCCCTGGGGCCGAAGCCGCGGACGACCAAGCCGGCGCCGGGGCACAAGATCGTCCCGTATCTGCTGCGCGACCAGGTGATGTCGGCCGAACCAGGTGTGGGCGGCGGATATCACCTACATCCCGATCGGACGCGGCTTCCTCTACCTGGTGGCGATCATCGACTGGGCGAGCCGGGCGGTACTGGCCTGGCGGCTGTCGAACACGATGGACGGCGCGTTCTGCGGCGACGCCCTCGACGAGGCGATGGCGCGCTTCGGCCGGCCCGAGATCTTCGATACCGACCAGGGCAGCCAGTCCATCAGCGCCGCCTTCACCGGCCGGCTGGCGAGCGCCGACATTGGGATCTCGATGGACGGCCGATGGATGCAACGTCTTCATCGAACGGCTGTGGCGGTCGCTGAAGGACGAGGACGTCTATCTGAAGGGCTACGCCGACGGCCGCGAGGCGCGCGTCGGTATTACCTCGTGGATCGGCTTTACAATGGCCGACGTCCCTATCAGGCGCTGGCCGGCCGGACCCCGATGGCGGTGTGGCGCGACGGCATCCACGGCACCGTGGCCGGCAACGCCGTGGACATGACACTTCGTTTGGTCGACGCGGCCGCGTCGCCCACATGCCCACCGCGACAACAACAACAAACGCCTTGCGTGGCGTGATCGACAAGGACAGAGCCGGCCAGCCTTCCAATCAAGAACGACGATCCAGTGGTCCCACCAAAGGGGTCCATCTCATTACCTTGGTCAGTCGCAACTCTTCCCGAGTTTATGCGTAATCGTTCGGCGAAGTGTCGACAATGGCGAGTTTGGGGGAGTATCATCAGAGTGTTGCATCTTGCGCAAAAACTATAACCAAGGCGCGGGTGTGCAAGGGCGGTCGAGGCGGGCGGTCGTTTAGGTACACGCCCGATCCGTGTCGCTGAGGAGCGGGGGATGGGCTTGTTCGAAAGCGTGGACCGGTGGGCGTTGCGTGCCCGCATCCGGCGCCGACTCACCACCGGCATCGGCGGACTGATGGTGGCAGCGCTGCAGTCCGCCGCAGGCGCCGTGCCTGCCGCGGAGCCGGTCGCCAAGCCTGCCATGGGGCCGGCCATTGCGCCTGTCGCAGCGCAGGCCGACGATCGCACGCTCATCAATCCGCCGAAGTTCGCCATCGAATCCAAAACCGCACCAAAGACGACGATGATGGCGCTGCCGCCGGCGACGGCGCCGCGGATGAGCGGTGAGAAGCGGTTTGACCTCGACGTCGTTTACACCGACAGCGCCATCTACAACCCCGCCACCCGCCGCAAGGACAAGGTGCATCTGCGCAGCTACAGCGGTACTGGCGTCAATCCCAACCGCCCGTTCGTCGCCCCGACGATCGAGGTCGATCCGGGTGATACGGTGCGGATCACGTTGAATAACCGTCTGCCGGCCGATCCGAGCTGCACCCAGCACGCTGACGGGCCGAACGTCCCCCACTGCTTCAACGGCACCAATCTGCATACCCACGGGCTTTGGGTCAGCCCGACCGGTAACAGCGACAACGTGCTGCTGTCGATCAATCCCGGCGTCAGTTTTCAGTACGAATACAACATCCCCCCCGACCATCCCGCCGGGACGTTCTGGTACCACCCGCACCGCCACGGCGCGGTAGCGCTGCAGGTAGCGAGCGGCATGGCCGGCGCGCTGATCGTTCGCGGCAACCGCTTGCCGACCGCGAGTGCCAACGGCGATGTCGACACCCTGCTCAAGACCCGCGAGGGCGCCGGGTTTCCCGAGCAGGTGCTGGTTCTCCAGCAGATCCAGTACGCCTGCCTCGACGCCGCCAGCAACATCAAGGTGGCGCGCGACGAGGCCGGCGCGGTCGTCGCCTGGGTGTGCGATCCCGGCGATGTCGGCGGCATCGAGTTCTACCGCGATCCTGCCGGCGCCGGTCAGTTCGGACCGGAGACTTGGCCACAGTCCGGCCGCTTCACCAGCATCAACGGCCTCGTTCTGCCGACGTTTCCGAGCGAGGCCGGGCGCATCGAGCGCTGGCGGCTGATCCATGCCGGGGTGCGCGACACCATCAGCCTCGAATTCCGCCGTCTGAAGATCGATGCGCCAGCCATTGATGCGCTGAAGTCCTCCGAGGCCGCAGCGTTCATCGGCGACTACTGCACCGGCGAGCCGCTGCCCTACCACCTGATCGCCGAGGACGGGCTAACTATGGCCGCCGTGCAGCCGACGACGCGCACGACGCTGCAGCCGGGCTATCGCGCCGATGCGCTGATGGTCTTTCCCGACCCGGGCAAATACTGCGTGATCAACGCCTCGGTGCCGGCCGCCGCCAGCGTCACCCGCCAGGCGCCCAGCCCGCGCCTGCTCGGCATCGTCGCCGTGGCACCGGGCAAGACGGTGCGCGATCCCGCCGCCTACCTGACTGGCGAGCTGGTTGCCGCCGCCCGTCGCGAGATGCCGCCACCGCTGCGCGACGCGGTGATCGCCGATCTCAAGGACGGGCTGAAGCTGTCGCATTTCGTGCCTCACGCCGACATCGGCGATGCCGAGGTCACCGGCGCCCAGGAGCTCACCTTTTATATCGATACATCCACCACACCGCCGCGCTTCGAGGTCGACAACGAGCCCTATGATCCCGATCGAATCGATCGGATTTTGAAACTTGGCGGTGTCGACGAATGGACGCTGCGTTCGCGCTTCGTCAGCCATCCGTTCCACATCCACGTCAATCCGTTCCAGATCGTGCGCATTCTTGATCCGCAGGGGCGTGACGTCAGCGCGCCAGGCGCGATTGACGATGCCGGCGGCGCCCCCGATCCCCAGTATCCGGGGTTGAAGGGGGTGTGGAAGGACACACTGTGGGTGAAGAGCCTCATCCCCCAAGAAGCCGAGCCGGCGGGGATCTATACGGTCGTCGTCAGAACCCGATACCAACGCTACATTGGCGAATACGTGCTCCATTGCCATATCCTCGATCACGAGGATCAAGGAATGATGCAGAACGTGCGCATCGATCTGCCCGACGGCCACGGAGGCACGACATTCGGCCACCACTGAGGTGTGCTCGCCTTCACGGCCGGTCATCGTTTCCCTTTCTTTCGCGACCATTGAGGAAAGTCGATCATGCAAACGCGTCGTCTCGGCTCCGAAGGTCTGGAGTTGTCCGCCCTCGGCCTCGGCTGCATGGGCATGTCCGATTTCTACGGGCCAGCTGATCGCGCCCAAAGCATCGCCACCATCCACGCCGCGCAGGATGCCGGTATCACCCTGCTCGATACCGGTGACTTCTATGGCTGCGGCCATAACGAGATGCTGATCGCCGAAGCGATGCGCGGCCGCCGCCGCGAGGATGCGTTCATTGCCGTGAAGTTCGGGGCGATGCGCACGCCCGATGCCGGGTTCATCGGCTTCGACGGCCGGCCGTCGGCGGTCAAGAATTTCCTCGCCTACAGCCTGAAGCGGCTCGGCACCGATTACGTCGACCTCTATCAGCCGGCGCGCATCGACCCCAACGTGCCGATCGAGGAGACCGTCGGCGCGATCAAGGAGATGATCGAGCGCGGCTATGTTCGCTACCTCGGCCTCTCCGAGGCGTCAGCGGCGACGCTGCGCCGGGCCCATGCGGTCCATCCGGTCGCCTGGCTGCAGATCGAATATTCGCTGTTTTCGCGCGGCATCGAGGCGGACATCCTGCCGACCGCCCGGGCGCTCGGCATCAGCATCGCCGCTTACGGTGTGCTGTCGCGGGGCCTTTTGAGCGGGCACTGGCCGGCACAGGCCGCTGGGACGGCGCCCGATTTCCGTTCGCGCCTGCCGCGGTTCACTGGCGATAACCTGGAGAAGAACCTCGCCCTCGTCGAGGCGCTACGGGCGCTAGCCGCTGACAAGGGCATCACCGTCGCCCAGCTCGCCATCGCCTGGGTCCTGGCCCGTGGCGCCGATATCATCCCGCTGATCGGCGCGCGTAGGCCCGAGCGCCTCGAAGAAGCCCTTAACGCGCTCGGCGTCGTCCTGAGCACCGACGACCTTGCCCGCATCGAGCAGGCGGTGCCGGCGGGGGCGACGGCCGGTGATCGCTACGACGCGGCGCAGATGGGCATGCTCGACAGCGAACGGCCGCGCACGATCCCCGTCTGAGAGGGGCCCGCGGCCCGCGCGGCTCCTCCGACGGCGGTTCGTCCGACAGGCAGCCTCAGCGGTCGGAGACCAGCGAGGCGAGACCGATGAACGCCGGCAGCGGATGAATGATCACCGCGGTCGGGATGGTTTCGAGGTAGCCGCGGAAGCGCCCCTTGTCCTCAAATCTGCGGCGGAAATTCTCGGCAGCGAAATGAACTCCGAGCTTGGGGACGATGCCGCCGGCGATATAGATGCCGCCGCGCGCATCGAAGGTGACGGCGAGGTTGGCGGCAACGGTGCCGAGCATGACGCTGAACAGACGCAGCGCCTCGGCGCTGATCGCGCAAGTGCCGGCCATGGCCCGCGCGGTGCACTCCGGCGGGGTCATCTCAGGGTCGATTTCGCGACCGTCGACCTCGCCGATTGCCCGGTAGAGGTTGACGAGGCCGGGACCGGACAGCACGCGTTCGGCGGAGACGTGCCCGAAGGTACGGCGCAGCGCCGCGATCACCGTGGCCTCCCGCTCGTCGAACGCGGGCAGAGTGACGTGGCCGCCCTCGCTCGACACCGGCACCCGGCCGCCGCCGTGGGTGCGGATCAGCCCCGCCATGCCAAGACCGGTACCGGCGCCAAGCACGGCGATGGCCGCGTCGGGATCGGCTTCGCCGCCACCGACGCGACGGACATCGGCGGCCGACAGGCGCGTCAGACCCAGAGCGACGGCGATGAAGTCGTTGACCACATCGAGGCCGGCGAGACCGAGCTGGCGGCGCGTCTCGTCAATCGAGAACACCCACGGATGATTGGTCATGCGCACCTCGTCGCTCTTGATCGGCGAGGCGACGGCCAGCGCCGCGCGCTTTGGCCGTGACCCGGCATCGAGGCCGCCAAGATAGGCCTCACAGGCACCGACAAGGCTCGGGTAGTCGGCGCACTGCAAGACGCTGACCCGCTCGACCGTGTCGTCCTCGCCGACCAGAGCGAAGCGCACGTTGGTACCACCGATATCGGCGATCAATCCCGGCATTGTTGTTCTGTGCTCCCTGTTGGACGTTGTCCCAAGCTCATAGCAGGCGCGGGCATCACACGTTGACAAGCGTTTTCGTCTCACCGCGCCGCGCCCCCAAATGCTGCAATGCGGTTGAGGTTACGGATGAGAAACTCGCCCAGCGCTCCGCTCTATCGATGCGATCGTTGGGTAATCGGTATTCGATTTCCACGTGTCTGACCGATGACGCAAGCGTGTTGCATTTTTATCGTATGTAATTCAATGCATTAAAGAACAACCCGGTGACTGCCTACAAGGTATGCACGATCGAATGGCGTGACCCGAAATTTGTCATTTGAATTTCACCATGCGAACGACTATCTGACTTCTTGTGCGGTGCAGCACACTCCCTCTCGGAGGTTGCTGCCCGTGCTTCTTGGACGTTTCCTCCCAAAACTCGGGCCGTCTCGTACGGCCCTTTTTTTGTTCACATGCCGCGATGGCGAGAAAAACGCGGGCGGCCATGCCGCTTCGCGGTTGCGATAGAGAAAGCACGGTCGAGAAACGACGGTTAACGGCATATACGCTGTTCGACGGTCATAAGTTCGTGGCGCGCCTGTCGGTACGCGCTGATCGGAACGGCTGTCGTCGCGACGAGCGCTTCGAGATTGGCCTCAGCGGTCTTTCGGAGGCGTTCGCGACCTTCAGGGGTCCTTAGGTCCATTTCCCGCTCGATCGCGGCGATATTGGCGCACGCTTGGGCGAAGCGCTCGACCCGCAGACGCATGTGTTCGGCGGTTTGAACCCGATCGCGCCATCGTCGCCAATCGTCGAGGGCCATGCGAAGCTCGTCCATCGTAAGACGGTGAAGATCATTCATAATCTGCATCGACGTTCCATAGGCCTGATTCCTCCAAGGCGAGCCAATATACTCCAAAAACGAGAGTACGCATGAGGCTTGGATGGGGCGGAAAACGCGATTGTCTTTTCGTGCGATCGACTTGAGACAGGCTCTGATGCTGCAAAGGGCTGGGAACAGCGGCTTTTTCGCGTTGTCGCGTCGCGGCGATCGTCAGCCAGCGGTCACCGTAACGCAGCTCAGCGGCGACAAGGCCTCAATTATCCTGCCAACTCTAATGCCGACGGGAGGTTTTCGTGCGCTCATACGCTGTCGTCCTTCTTTCCTGCCTTGCCCTTGCCGAATCTTCCAAGATCGCAGCAGCTGATCCGCTTCCTGTCGAACGGACGATCGGCTCGCTGGAGGCAGTGTTCTTGTTCACTGGCGCGATGCCGACCGGTGTGGCCGTCACGGAAAGTGGAAGAATTTTTGTCAATTTTCCGCGATGGGGCGATGACGTGCCCTTTACCGTCGGGGAGATTCGCAACGGCGAACTCGTGGCGTATCCAACAGTATCGATCAACAACGCCAATGGTTGGACGTCGGAAGAACGGTTGGTCAGCGTGCAGAGTGTTGTCGCTGACGCGAAGAACCGTCTGTGGATTCTTGACACGGGTTCTCCGGAGTTTCGTGAGCCGGTGGCCGGCGGAGCCAAACTCGTGGCCGTTGATCTCGCAACGGACCGCGTTGCCGAGACGATCGTTTTGCCTGAGACGGTGGTGCTTCCGACAACGTACGTTAACGATCTTCGCCTCAATCTGCGTCAGGGTGAGGGTGGAGTGGCTTACATCACCGATTCGTCAGTGAAAGGACCTGGCGGGCTGATCGTCGTCGACCTCGCAACCAAGGAAGCATGGCGCCGGCTCAGTGGCCATCCGTCAGTCCAGGCCGACCGAAGTTTCGTGCCGATCGTCGAAGGGGAAGTGTTGATGATGCGGCCTCCGGACGGCCCGGCGCGTCCATTCCAGGTCGCCGCCGACGGCATCGCCCTCTCCGCGGATGGTCAGACGCTGTATTACAGCCCGCTGTCAAGTCGCCACCTTTTCTCGGTGCCAACAGCCCTTCTCTCTGATCGCAGCGTCGAGGATGCCACGGTCGCGGCAGCCGTGGTCGATCTTGGCGAAAAAGGCGCATCCGACGGACTTGAGGTGGACAACGCCAGCCGGCTCTACGCCACCGACTATGAAAACAACAGCGTCCGCCGACGCCTCGTCGATGGAAGCTGGGAGACCGTCGCGCACGATCCGCGCCTGCTATGGCCGGACTCGCTGTCCATTGGAGCCGATGGTTATCTTTATGTCACCGCGAACCAATTGCATCGGCAGCCGCAGTTCAATGGCGGTCAAGATCTACGCGAAAAACCATACGTATTATTCCGACTTCAGGTTGGAGCAGAACCGGAGGCGCTTAAATGAGTGCTCAGGGTCATAAAGTCGACATCTAACCCCTTGCCGGTAGCCCAGTTGGGGTCGTAAAAGAGCAACTAGGCTGATGGCGGAGCATTCAACGACTCTGCCACGGGCGGAACGGAATTCCCGGACGCGTTACCACGGCGATGATCGTGCGCCGTGCGAGGACGCGAGGCGCGCGCTTCAGGAGCATCAGCGTTGTCGTATGTGGGTTCCTACCGGTTTTTGTTGGGAGGCTTGGCCGCAACGACGGTCGTTTCATTTTCGCTGGGGGCAGCGTGCACCCTTTGGCTGGTTGCATCGCAAATCCCCGAGTTTGGGACCGGATCGGCGCATGACGGCGGGACGACGGCCGCCGAGGGCGCGAGCGGGTTACTGAGGAGCGCTGCCGCGGCGGCGCCAGCGTCAGGGCCTTCGTCCGCCATGCCGACCAGGGATTCTCCCCCGGACGGCAGCTCGTCGGCCGAGGCACAAGCGGTCAATCGAGAAAGCGCAAGCTCGCCGCCGCAAAGCCCTCAAGGAGAACGCGAATCCCCTGGCGCCGTCGTAGAAAACGCGGCGCGGTCAACAGCCGTGGGCAAAACGGCAGTTGCGCCCGAGCCAGTATCGCCGCTTGCGCTGGCCAGCAGCTCGCGCCTGCCATACCAGGTTCAAATCGGGGCGTTTCTCGATCTCGCGACGGCACAGACGTTACGCGATTCGTTGCGCGGCCGTGGCTTTGACGTCGGTATCACTGATTTCCAGGCAGGCAACGGTGAATCATGGCATCTCGCGCAAGCGGGTGACTTCGCCGATCGCGCCGAGGCGTCTCGCGTGGTGGCGCAGCTGCACCGAGATATCGGCATCGATGCGCTGATCGTCCGGGCGCCGCCGCCAATGAACGAACCCCAGTGAAGCCATCCAGGTTTAATCGATTGATGCAGCTCTACAAGTTTCGATCGATCGCGCAAGCGCCGTGCATCGTGCTTCTCGGTACCGCCGGACTCGCCGCATGCACATCCCTCTCCCGGACCTTATGCATTGCCCCCGATGGGCCGAACACCGTCTCGATTGTCGCAGACGAAAACAGCAATCGCGATCGCGCCGTTGCCGTCGACCTCGTCTTCGTCAGCGATGCCTTACTGGCAGGGGAAATCGTTAAACTGAACGCAAGCGATTACTTCGCGAAGCGGACCCAACTCGAACGCGACTATCCCGGCGCAATGCGGATCACATCGTGGGAACTGGCTCCAGGACAGACCATCTCCGACGCTGCCATCGATGCCCCCTGTGCCGTTGATGCCACGCTGGTTTTCGCGAACTACGCCAGCCCTGGGGACCATCGCCAGCGTTTGGAGGACGGGCCGTCGCGTTTGCTTCTCGAATTGGGGGAGACGGATTTTGTCGTCGACAATGACAAGATGATGCCGAACCCAGCCCAGGCAGCAGCGACGGGCAGCTAATGAACGACGTACGAGGCATTCCGGAAAGCGTTCAGTGGCACGAGGGCATGCTGCTGTCGCCGCAGCATTTTCAGCAGGCGACGCGACGAGCCGACGCGCTTCTCGCCTATCTCGTCCTCGCCGCCGCGCCCTATGGTTGGGGTATCCGGCGACTCGTCATCGACTCCCGGGTCCTGTTGGACGGCATCTTCCGCTTGGACGCCGTCGAGGCGATTTTGCCAGACGGCTTGGTTGTCGTTGAGCCACAAGCGGACTCGCCGCCGCTCCAGCTCGATTTAGGCAGCGTCGAGCACGACTTCGCCGCGACACCGGCGACGGTCCATCTGTGCGTCGCCGCATGGTCCGATACACCCGCCGACATGGGGGGTGTGCCGAGGTTTCGCTCGGTAGAATCTCGCCCCATACGCGATGAGAACACGGGCGACGGCGCGATCGCGATTCCGCGACTACGGCCCGCGACACACCTGTTTCTGACCGACGCGCCGACGCGTTCCCCCCCCAATCTCTACACGAGCATTCCAATCGCTCGTATCGCCTTTCGTGACGATGGGTTCGCACTCGATTCGTTCATACCGCCAGCCCTGACCGTCGACCGTGACGGACACCTGTTCGATCTGGTCGATAACGTCGTCCGCCGATTACGTGAAAAGACGATGGCGCTGTCCGAACGTTTGCAGGGCCCGGTCGCTGAAGCCGATCAGGCGGTAGCGAGCGAGGGTTGGACGATTGTCCGTGCGATGGCGCAGGGGCTGTTTAAGCTCGAAGGGCTTCTGAGCAGTGGCGTGGCCCATCCGTTTTCTCTCTATCTCGCGTTGTGTGATGCCGTTGGCGGTCTCGCCTGCATCGACGGCCAGCCGTGCCCGCCACACTTGCCGCCTTACGTGCACGCCCATCCCCTTCCGGCATTTCGCGCGATCGTGGACTTCATTGATGGACTTCTTTCGCGCGTGCACGAGCCGTACCGGGCCATCCGCTTCAACCGCGATGACGACCGCTTCCAACTTGTCCTGCCGGTGGACTGGCTTTCGGGACGCACGCTCGCAGTCGGCGCGCGCGCTGCAGCCGGGCAGGGCCTACCGTCGGTCGCCGAATGGATGTCCGATGCGTGGATCGGCTCGACGTCGCGCATGCGGGGCATCCGCGAGCGGCGAATCCTGGGTACGGCCCGGCGCCCGGTCGAGCGAATTGAAGAGCTTGGACTGATGCCGCCCCGCCATGTGCTGTTGTTCGCCGTCGATGTTGATCCCGCATTCATTGTCGCGGGCGAGACCCTCGAAATCGCCAGCCCACAGGGTCGCGACGCGCCGGGCCATCCCAGCGAACTCATTCTCTACGTCCCGCCCGATCGCACGCCTTCCGACAGAAGACGGGACGAGGACGCCTGACAATGGAGCCGTTGCTCGCCCCCGATCTGGTGCGCGTCGGCACGCAGTTCCGCAGGTTTTACGGCGAACTCGTGTCCGCGCAACGATTAGCCGAGACCGGAGACAGCGGCGCGAGCGATGGCATCGTCGTTGCTGTTGGCGATCGCGACGCAGAAACGGTGGCGCGGACGATCTTCGCTCGCTTGCATCGGGTGCTGGGCGAACTCGGCTACGGAGCCTATCGGATCGGCAGGCCGACCGCCCTCGACATCGATGTCGGCTACATCATGGCTGCTCTCGCTGATGAGACGCTGCTGCACCGAGTGAAATGGCCGGGACGCGACCGATGGCAGTCGATGCTGCTCGAGGATGCGCTCTATGGCAGCCGCATTGCGGGGGAGCGAATTTTTGAGGCGGCGGAAGAGTTGGCGCATGGCAGCTCCGTTTTCCGCTCGGATATTGCCCTCGCCATTCTTCTAACCCTGCAGCTCGGCTTTCGTGGCCGGTATCGCGGAATCAACGATGAGGGCGCGCCCGCCCGCTTGCGCTCGCGCCTTTACGAATTGCTCTGCCATAGGCCCTGGAATGAAACGCTTGAGTGGCGGACGAGCTTCGCCGCCGCGTACCAGCCGACCCTCGGCGAAGACCACGCCGCGGGCTTGCCAAGGTTGCGCCCCTGGCTCGCGGCGATCGCCGTGACCGTCTGCGGATTCCTTCTCGTCAACCACATGATCTGGAGAAACGCCACCCACGATATCGTCGAGCGGGCCAGCCAGGTGGTTGAAGAAGGGGCCAAGATTGAAGGTTGGGGCGATTGAACGACACCACGCACCTCGTTCGCGTACTGCTACAAGCGGCGCCGCTCGTCGCCAGCGTCCTCGCCGTCCTGCTCGTCGTCGTCCTGATCATCATCATTTGGCAATTTCACCGCCGCTCGCCCGCCGGCCCCGGCGAGGCGCCGAGCACAGCCGTACCGTCAAAGCGCGAACGCGCTTTGAACATTCGCCGCGGAATCGACATGGTAAAACATGTAATCCACCGCGTCGAAGCGATGACCGGGGCGACCGACCGACTCTACGCGCTGCCGTGGGTAGCTGTCATACCGGTCGGCGGCGCTCGAGGCGAGGACATCGTTGACGGACTCGACCCGGCTCCGGGTGAAGCGCCGGGACTATCGGCCGACTCGATACCGGCCAACGCGCGAATTGGAATTGATCTTCGGCTCTGCCGTGGCGGTGTTGTCATCGCCGTCGACGGCGATGCCACGGCAGATATAGCATGGCTGCGCAGGTGGAAGGATGCCATTCGCGCGCTGCGGGATCGGCGTCCAAACCGGCCGCTCGATGGCATCGTCCTCGCCATTCCGGCCAGCGCGCTGACCGGTGAGCGTGGGGCATTGCACGATCGGTTAGTTTTGCTGGGCGAACAGCTCTATCAGGCCCTGTGGTCGCTGCAGACACTGACCGGCCTGAGGACGCCCGTCTACCTCGTCGTTACCAGCGCTGAGACGCTTGCAGGATTTCAGCCATTCGCCAGCGCCCTTCCGGCGGATGCGCGCGACGAGATGCTCGGCTGGTCTTCACCCTACGCGCTCGATACCGCCTTCTCACCCGCGTGGGTCGACGAAGGGATCGCCACCATCGTTCATGGCCTGTCCTCCTTACAGCTACAAATGATGATGGCGGAAGAGGAGGCCGAGACCGCCGATCGACTGTTTGTTCTGCCAAGCGATGTGGCGCGTTTGGCGGACGGCGTGAAGCTGGTGCTGACCGCCATGCTGCGAACGAGCGCCTATCATGAGGCTTTTCTGTTCCGCGGCTTTTATTTGTCGGGACGTCAACCGGTCGTCGGACCAGTCTCCTCCGGCGATTCCGAAGCGGTGGGCCGTGTTCAGGGACGGCCGGACTTTGTGCGGACGCTGTTCGCTGAGAAGGTATTTCGCGAGTACCGTCTTGCGCGGCCAGCGCGCGGTGCGCTGACGCGCCGTCAGCGTCATGTGCGCTGGGCGAAAGCGGCTCTGGCCACCGCTGCCGTTCTTGGCGTGTTTTCAACGCTCAACGTCCTGGGGACAAAGCCGCGGGTCGACAGCGTGCGGGACCTCGTGGATGCACTGCGCACCGAAGTTGGCCGCGTTCGAGTCGCCCTCGAGGTGAGCACGCAGACGGCAGATGTCGAACGCGTCGTGGCGGCGCGGAATATCGCCAAGGCGATGAGCCATGTTTCCGTCAGCAGTATTGAATCAATCGCGGCGCCGACATCCCTGCTGACAGGCGCTGATGCGAAGGTCGAGCAAGCGATCGCCGACGCCTACGACGCCGTGATCCTAAGAGCGATCTGGAAAGGCCTCGAAGCCAAGCTCGATGACATCGTCACCGACGCGCGGGCCGTCGCATCGGAGTCTTCGTCGAACAGTTCCGGCGCGGCAGCCGCGGCTGCGATCGACCACTTCGCGCGGCACGTCGAAGCACTCTCTCGCTTTGATCACTTCCTCGCAGAATATCAGGCGCTACGCGAAAATCAGAACGTCGACAACCTTGCATCTTTGGTCGAATATACTTTCGATATCAGCCTGCCGGCGGGGTTTCGCAGCAATTACCATCTTTATCAACAGGCGCTTGGCCAGATCCAGAACGTCGAGATCCCTCGTGGTGAATTAAGCAACCGCGCTGCACCACACTTGGACTTCGCGGTCAGAAGTGTCTTCTCTGCGGTTTTCGAGCACAGCGCCCTCGCCTCGTCCCTGACGTCTCTTAGCCAGGAGACCCGGGAAACTGCGGCTTTCGGAGGAACCGCCTCGAGGCGTCCGGCCGACGAGCGACTCGCTCAATTGCGCGATCTGCTGGCATCGATCGATATCGAGCTTTCGTCCGGCGCGTACGAATGGCTCGGCAGAGACGATCTCGATCTCAGTCCTGCAGTCGCTTCAAATCTCGTTTCCCTCGCCCGCTTGTCTTTCATAGCTCCCGAGTTTGTCGAAACCCTTCGTGCCGAGGGGCGCGAGCGCATGGCGAACGAGCGTGCGGCGTTGCTGGACACGCGCGCGTTTGATAACGAGCCAATCATCACTCAAAACGATGGCCAGCCGGTACTTTCGAAAAGCATCGTCGCCGTCAAAAACGCGATCGACGAGTTATTCAAGCAGCCTTTCGCCCGAACCACCAGCGCCGCGGGAATCGCCTCGGATAACCCAGCCGGTGGCCGCTTGATGTGGGATTCGCAAGAGCTACGCGAAGCCTCAACCGCGGCACAAGGATATCTCGTTAGCGCAGCCACGACGGTCACGCATCTTCCGCTCGGTGCCAAACGCGCGATTCAAGCGGCACAACAAGAGCTTCTGTCACGTTACGTCGATAACCTCGTTATCAACGCGGGCCGCGCCGGTGCTGGCAATTCGGCCGAGAGCCTGCGATTCGAAGGTGGTGGGTTGCGAGCCGAGGTCGTTAACTTTGCCGCGACGTCGCCACTGATCGCAAATCTGCGGGAAACTCTAGATATTCTTGGCTTCAGCGCTCCCGCCAATCGGCTGCGTCAGGCCGCAGGTGCGCAGGCCGCCCGTTTGCTACGGGAAACCGATTCTCGCCTCGCTGTTGAGGCGCCCTATCGACCGCGCGATCCGGCGTTCTCCAACTGGAATGGCCGCGGACCTGTAGCCGAACCAGCCTACGGCGCATCGAGCATCGCTGACCTTGCGGTGGTGATGGCGCTGCGGCGCGAGTACGTCGAACAGCTTGCCCGAGACTACGCGCAACCGGCCGTCGCGTATCTCGATGGTGAGGCGCGCGCCCGTTCGACACAGGGCGACACCTTGGCGGCGAAGTGGATGCTGATAATTCGCGCCCTGCAGCGCTATGAGCAGCGGGAACCCGGAAACTCCATCGAGCGCCTGGAACAGTACATCCTGGCTGGAATGGATCAGCTTAACCTGGACAACTGCCTTGATGAGACGAAGGACGACGAATGGGGAGCGGATTTTTTCAGTGAACGACTTGCAGCGCTGAAAAAATCGATCGCGCTGCGCTGTGAGAGCTTAAAGCACGCCGATGTGCAGGCTCGTTATGGCCGTCTGCAAGCCGCTTTTCGCGATACGCTCGCGCTGCGATTTCCGTTCGTTGGCGTTGGTGGCAGCAGCGGCAGTGGATCTGCCTTCGACTTTTCCGGTTATCCCGCCGCCGATCCGAATGACGTGCGGCGATTTTTTATAAACTTCGGCGCCGATCTCCGCGCGCTTCCATCGCTGCTGCGCGATCCACGGCTGTTTGATGCCGCGGCAGGCCAGATGGCGGCGGCATTCCTTGACCAAATGGCTCGGGTGCGCGACGCGCTCGAGCCGATGCTGGCCGAACCGGGGCTGGACCGGCCGCTTGTCTATGATCTGTCAAGCGAATATCGCACCAATCCCGAGCAGTCTGTCGGTGGCAATCAGATCCTTCAGTGGTCCTTGCGCGTCGGTGATGCCCGACGCAACGTTACCGCTGACCCGCTCGCCTGGACGATTGGTGATCCAGTAACGGTCTCGCTGCGGTGGGCGATGAACGCTCCACAAGTGCCCGTCGCAGCAGAGAGTGGAGCGAGTGTCACAGGCACGACGGCGACCTTTGCCTTCAACGATCCGTGGGCGTTGTTTTCGCTGATCGCGGCACACGCCCCTCCAGCACCGGTGATGAGCACGCTTGCGGATCGGCGATCGGAAGTCCTGCGCTTTACGATCCCGTTGCGCCGCAATCCTCTGGCGGCTTTAGGTGGCGAAGATGTGGACAGCGCGGTGGTCTACATGCGGCTCGGACTGACAGCGGTCATTCGCGTCGCCGGGCAGCCGGATCGACGCGAACCGGTGGCGATGCCGTTTTTCCCGCCCTCGGCTCCGGATATCGTGCCGGCAACGCGGCTGAGCGGCGCCCCCCGGACAGGCGGTGAGGGATGACGGCGGTGCGCAACCTCGCACGCGCGCCATCGAACCCCGCATTCACCTTCGATGTGAGGCGATTGGTCGAGCCGATCCCGGGCCCCCGGGCAACTGGCATCGGCGTGCGCTACGCCGGCGATTATGACCGGATCGAAGAGGCGCGCAGCCGCGACGATCCGGCCCTGCCGCAAGGGGTCTGGCAATACGAGCTCAAGCGCGCCGACTGGCAAGAAGTCGTCCGTCTATGCGCCAAAACGCTCGAGACCCGATCGAAAGACCTTCAGGTGGCTGCTTGGCTCGTCGAAGCGCGTATGCATCAGCGTGGCTTTTCGGCACTGGCCGAGGGCCTCGTTCTGCTGGAGCTGCTGTGCGAACGCTACTGGAGCGAACTGTTCCCTGCCCTGGACGAGGAAGACCCGCAAGCGCGTTTCGCGCCATTCGACTGGCTGAACGAAAAATTGCCGCCAATTCTCTACCAGCTGCCGCTCACCGTCGATGATGACGGGCGACCCGGATATGGATGGTCTGATTACGCCAACGCGCAACGGCTCGAAACCTTGCGTCAGCGCGACGCCAAGCAAGCGGATCGCGCCGAGGCACGTGGGGCGATTAATCTTGCCGCCGTCCAGGCTCGAATCGATTCAACGGCACCGGCCTTCTATCAAGAGACCGTGCGCGCGCTTGACGATGCGGATCGGGCTCTCGCCAGCTTGGGGCGGTTGCTCAGCGCTCGCGCTGCGTTCGACGGCGCCCTGATCGCCGTGCGCGCGGCGATCGGCGCACTGCGGGGTTTTTGTCGCACCATTCTCAAGGAACGAGGCACCGGGATGCCGGATCCATCGATCGCTCCGACAGCGGAGCCTGCGGCTAACGGTGTGGACCATCCAGATGCGGCCTCCGCATTGGCGGCGGCGAGCGCCGGCGATGCCGTGGAAGCCTTCGCTAGTACGTCACCAGCATCGGCCATCCGCAGCCGTGACGAAGCATACCGAATGCTCGCCGAAATTGCCGACTTCCTGCACCACGCCGAACCACACAGCCCGACGCCCTACCTCATCCGCCGCGCTGTGAGTTGGGGAAACATGCCCTTGCATGAATTGCTCATCGAGCTTTCCCGCGGTGGGCGGGACATGTCGCTGCTCTTCGAACTGCTCGGATTCAGTGAGCCGCCAAGAAAATAGCTAGTCGGAATAGACTGCGGAAACAAACGATCACAATCGGGGTATTTAAGGCTAGTAAGAGGCAAAAAATGAGGATAATGTTTGTATAATTGCACAGCATGGCACTCTCTGCTCTAGCTATTGACATTACGTGATTTGGCGTTCACTGGCGACGCGGTTCGGGTTCTAACGCGTCGATGAAGGAGGAAGTGCAGGATGGCCGAGAGTTTGCAACACGTCCTGTCGCGCGTTCGCCCACCACGGGTGCAGATTACCTACGATGTCGAAACGGGCGGCGCGATCGAAAAGAAGGAGCTACCTTACATCGTCGGGATCATGGCCGATCTTTCAGGGGTGCCGGCCGAACCGTTGCCGAAAGTCAAAGATCGCAAGTTTGTCGAGATCGATCGCGACAACTTCAACGATGTCATGTCAGCGTGCTCCCCTCGACTGCCAATCCGCGTGAACAACCGTCTAAAACCCGAGGCTGGCGACATGTTGAATGTCGAGCTGACATTCAAGTCCATGGATGATTTCAATCCTGCCAACCTCGTCAACCAAGTCCCGGCGCTGCGCAAGCTTTACGAGGGACGACAGAGATTGCGCGATCTCTTAACTAAGCTCGATGGCAACGACGAACTTGACGCCCTCTTGCGCCAGGTTGTGGAAAATACCGAAAGCCAGAGCGCGTTACGGGAACAGGTGGGTCCCGTGGAGGACGGCGACGGCGCCACCCCCGCTACCGATGATGCCAGCCCTCAGGCTTAGCCCGCAGAACCACTCCAGTAGACAGAGCCCGATCCTCACGTCCGGCTGTGAGTGAATGATGAGAGAGACAGGAGGCCATTACCATGGCGGAAGAGACCGAAAGCGCGCAGGCAGTCGATGGCGCAGCGGAAGCGACCTTGCTCGATCGCATTATTACCGACGGTAAACTCGCCCGCGATGAATCGCAGCGCATTTACGCGCGCGATCTGATTGGCGAGTTCGTTAATGACGTGCTCGCCGACGGCAAGCGCGTCAGCCCGGACGTCGTCGCGCTGATCAACGATCGGATTGCCGAGATCGACGATCTGCTGAGTGATCAGATCAACGAAATCCTCCATCACGCCGAGTTCCAGAAGCTCGAAGCGTCCTGGCGCGGACTCAATTTCCTGGTGATGAACTCCGAGACAGGAACAAAGCTCAAGCTTCGCCTGCTCAACATCAGCAAATCCGATCTTCTCAAAGACCTCGAGCGGGCCGTCGAGTTCGACCAGAGCGCGCTGTTCAAAAAGATATACGAAGAGGAATACGGCACCTTCGGCGGGCATCCGTACAGCATGCTTGTCACCGACTACGAGTTCGGTCGGCACCCTCAGGACATCGCTCTGCTTCGCAAGCTGGCGGAGGTGGCGGCGGCGGCGCATGCACCTTGCATCGCGGCCGCAAGTCCGCGTCTGTTCGACATGGACGCCTTTACCGAAATGTCGATCCCGCGTGACCTCTCCAAGATTTTCGAAAGTGCCGAGCTGATCCAGTGGCGGTCGTTCCGGGCGAGCGAGGACAGCCGCTATATCGCGCTGGTCCTGCCGCATGTGCTGATGCGCCTGCCTTACGGCCCGGAAACGGTGCCGGTCGAGGGGATGGGCTTCGTCGAGGACGTCGACGGCCACGACCACAAAAAATATCTTTGGGGAAACGCCGCATACGCGCTGGCCGAGCGCATCACGCACGCGTTCTCTCTTTACGGCTGGACCGCGGCGATTCGCGGCGTCGAGGGGGGTGGCAAGGTCGAGGGCTTGCCGGCGCACACCTTCCAGACCGACGAAGGCGACATCGCGCTGAAGTGCCCGACGGAGCTCGCGATCACCGATCGGCGCGAAAAGGAGCTGAGCGACCTCGGCTTCATTACGCTCGTCCATTGTAAGAACACCGATTACGCGGCGTTCTTCGGCGGCCAGACGACGAATAATCCCCGCCTTTACAACACGCCGCAGGCAAACGCGAATGCCCGTTTGTCCGCCATGCTGCCCTATGTGCTCAACGCCTCGCGTTTCGCCCACTACGTCAAGGTGATGATGCGCGATAAGATCGGCAGCTTCATGACGAAGGAAAATGTTCAGACCTACCTGAACACGTGGATTATGGACTATGTCCTCGGCAAGGACGATGCCGGTCAGCCGCTGAAGGCACGCTATCCCCTTCGCGAGGCGCGCGTCGATGTCAGCGATGTCGCGGGAAAGCCCGGCTCCTATAACGCCGTCATCTTCCTTCGTCCGCACTTTCAACTCGAGGAATTGAGCGCGTCGATCCGTCTCGTCGCCGAATTGCCGGCGGCAGCCGCATAAGCACTGCTGCTGCGAAGTCCGCACCGCGAACGCAAGGAGGTCTCCGATGGCCACCAACATGTTTCTCAAGCTGGAGGAGCCCACGATCGAGGGCGAGGCCTCCGATTCCAGCCACGACAAAGAAATTCAGGTCCTCTCGTGGAGCCATTCGTTCAACCAGCCGACGTCGCCGACACGCAGTTCGGCTGGCGGCGGCACGGTCGAAATGGCCAATCACTCGGACTTCTCGTTTACAAAGTACACCGATGCAGCGACGGACGATCTTCTCAAGCAATGCTGGAGCGGCAAGACGATCGGCAAAGGGACGTTCACGTCCTACCGCTCGGACGGCAACAACACGCCCGTCAAATACCTTGAGATCATCATGGAAAACGTCATCGTTTCCAACGTCAGCCTCGGCGGTGGAACCGGCGACATTCCTACGGAGACGATCGCGTTAAGCTACGGCAAAGTGACCTATAATTACATTCCCCAAAAAGAGACGGATGGCACTGGCGAAGGCGTTCAACCCGTCTATCACGACCTGATTAAGCAGGAGGTTGGCTGATTGCTATGGCGGGTCCCCGTCCGATCACGGGTGTGCCGACTCCTCTGTTCGACCGGATGATGAATGATAAAGGATGCGACGGCGAAGACCACGGTGCGCCGAGCCGTATCCTTGACCGGCCGTCACTGCTTGCGTCCGTTGCCCGGGAGCTTGAACGCCTTCTGGGCACGCGCGCATCGGTCGATGCGGCGACGCTCGCCCGGCGTCACCCACGCAGCACGCTTGATTATGGCATTCCCGATCTGTCGTTTTTCCAACTGGCTGGGCCGGACGGGGCGGCAACGATGGCGCGGCACATCGTTGCGGCGATCGCCGCGTACGAGCCACGGCTAAAGCGGCCAAGGGTGACGATTGAGCCTTCCGTCGATCGGCGCGACGGCGCCGTCGCCCGTATCGAGGGAAGCCTCGCCATGGGCTCGGTGATCGAGCCCGTGGTCTTTCGCGTCGCCCTGGGTGTCAGCTCAATTTCCGGAGCCATCGATGACGAGTGAAGCCGCGGAAGAACACCGTCGCTATTATCTTGGCGAGTTGGAATATTTGCGCACGGCGGGCGCCGAGTTCGCCCAGCAGTACCCCCAAGTGGCCGGTCGCCTCGATCTCGGCGACGAGGGCTCCTCCGATCCGCAGATCGAGCGACTGATCGAGTCCTTCGCTTTCCTGGCCGCCCGGTTGCAGCGCAACATCGACCGGCAGTTCCCCGACATCGCCGCTGCGCTCTTGGATGTCCTTTATCCACAGCTCACGGCGCCGATCCCGTCAATGGCAATCGCCGAATTCGTCGCCGATCCGGAACAGAGTCGCTCTCTGCAGGGTCTATCCCTGCCAGCGAACCTGCCAATGTATGCCACGGCCGAAGATGGCCTCGTTTGCCGTTTTCGCACCTGTTATCCGGTCACGTTCTGGCCGGTCGAGGTCGCCGACGCCGACTTCGTCTCACCTGGGGCCTACGCGTTCCTCGACGATCGCTCTGACGTCGCCACGGTGCTTCGCCTGCGCGTGGCTTGCCTTGGCAATCGCACGTTCAGCGAGTTCGCGCCGCCGTTCCTGCGTTTTCATCTGCACGGGCAACTCGCCCGGACCGGTCCGCTCTATGAATTGCTGTTCAACGCGACGTCGCAGCTTGCCATTCTTCCCGAAGAAGCGGCATTGGTCGCGCCGGGCGAACGAGTCACCCAAAGGCCAACCCTCGTCGCCGCAGACCGCATTCGGCCCGTTGGTTTTGCAAGTGAGGAGCCGGTCCTGCCCTATCCGCCGCACGCACATCAAGGCTTTCGGCTGCTGCAGGAATACTTCACCTTCCCTGAGAAGTTCCTTTTCTTCGACATCGAACGGCCGGCCGAAGGCGGTGCGCTCGGCACCGGCGCACGCGCTGACCTGCTGTTTCTGTTCACAGAGAAGCCGCGACAGGCACTGATGTTCGATCGCACCACATTTCGTCTCGGGTGCACGCCGATCGTCAATCTGTTCCGCCGAATTGCTGAGCCCATCCGTCTCGACGAAACTCAGCTCGAATATCGGCTCGTGCCTGACGTGCGTTTCGAGCGCTCGACAGAAATCCATACCATCCTCGACGTGTCCGCCAGCCTCACGCCTGAACGCAGTTCCTGCGCCTTTCGCCCGTATTTCTCCTTTACCCACGCTGATGATCAGCAGGCGCCCCTCGCCTACTGGTCGATGCGCCGTCAGCCGACGCTGCGGGCCGGCCTGCATGGCAGCGATACGCTGATCTCGTTCCTCGATCTCGATTTCCAACCGATGAGCCCTGCCTCGAAAGTCGTGTTCGCGCACACCTTGTGCACGAATCGCGGCATCGCCGAACAGATGCCGGCGGGCACGCCATTGCACATCGAGGTTGACGCACCCGTAAGCACGATCCGCTGCCTCAGTAAGCCGACGCGGCAGCTCATCCCCCCTTACGCTGGCGAAACTCTGTGGCAGCTCGTCTCGCATCTGTCGCTCAATCACCTTTCGCTGGCAGGTGGCCCCGAGAGCCTCGCGGCACTGCGTGAAATCCTCAGCCTTTACGCGGGGTTGGGTTCAACGCGGGTGGCTGAGCAAATTGCCGGCCTGACCGCGCTGTCAACACGCCGTGTCGTCCGGCGGATCGGTGCGGATGCTTGGCGTGGCCTGTGCCGTGGAACCGAGGTCACGCTCGAATTCGACGAAACCCGCTTTGTCGGCGCCAGCGCATTCCTGCTCGGGGCCGTTCTCAGCCGCTTCTTCGCCCTTTATGCTGCGGTCAACTCGTTCACCCAGCTGGTGGTGACGAGCAGGCAGCGTGACGGAGTCTGGACCGAATGGCCGCCGTTCTGCGGAGAAACAGCCGTCCTCTGATCGAGCATCTGAATAGCGAGCCGCAAGGCTTCCATATCCTGCAGGCACTGCGATTGCTCGAACGGCTGCATCCCGGTTGCGTTCCGATCGGCAGCGGTGGCCACCCGGCGCTCGAAGCGGTTCGGTTCGTCTCTCAAATCGACATGGCGTTTCCGGCAAGCGACATCGATTCCCTTGAATTCGCGCGTGGTGCGAGCGCTTCGGCAGGCGAAATGACGCAGAGCGCCGCACCACAAACGCGTATGCGCGTCAATTTTCTCGGTCTTGCCGGCGCATTTGGTCCGCTGCCGTCGTCGATCAGTGAGCGGACGATGGCAACGGCGCGCGCGGGGAATACCGCTACGCGCGATTTTCTCGATATCTTCAACCACCGCCTCGTTTCGCTGTTCTGTCGTCTGCACCGCAGCCGGCTTGTCGCCATGCAGCCGGGACTGCCCGCCGAAGGCCACACCGCCGCGGTGCTGTTCGCCATCCTCGGTCTCGGCACCGCCGGTCTGCGGCAGACGCTGCCGCCCGTGCGTCACAGCCGGATGGGCGGCGCCGAGCGAAGCCTGCTGGCACCAGCGGGACTCCTCGCTCGACGTCCCGCCAGCCTGCACGCCCTGGAGCGCCTCGCCGCACACTATCTCGACCTGCCGGTGCGTGGCGCCCCGCTGCAGGGCCGCTGGCTCCACCTCGATCCGGGACAGCGCACGGCGATCGGGTACAGTGGACGCAACCGCGCGCTCGGCACCCAAACCGTGCTGGGCGGGCGCACCTGGGATCAGCAAGCGGCGCTCCGTCTCGACCTTGGTCCGATGCCGCTATCGCGCGCCCTTGAGTTTCTGCCTCGCGGAAGCGCCAACCGTTCGCTTCGCGCGCTGCTCGGATTTGCGGTTGGCGACAGCGTCGACGTCGAACTGCGGCTGATCGTGGCCAAAGAGGAGGTCGAGCCGGTACGGCTGTCCCACCGCCAGGGGGCACGGCTGGGCTGGACATCGTGGCTGGGCACGCGCCCACGCCAGCAACATGGCGTCGTGGCGCTACGTCTTCCGTGTACGACACTATCGAGCGCCAGCGCCGAAGTGGGGAAGACATGCCTGAGTTGAAGGCGCTGATCGGCCGGCTTAATCCGCATTGTCGGCGCTCGTTGGAGAAGGCGGCCGAGCGCTGCCTGCGGGAGACCCACTTTACGGTTGAGCTTGAGCATCTGCTGCTCGAACTCATTGCCATACCCGATACTGATGTGGTGCGGGCACTCGCGACCTACGACGTTGATAGGGACGCACTTGTCGTCGACCTGGAGCAGGCACTCGACCGGTGCAAGCGCGGCAATGTCCGCACACCGGCGTTATCACCGCACGTAAGCACGGCGCTCGCCGAAGCTTGGTCTATCGCATCGCTCGACATGAGCGAGACGCAGGTCCGTTCGGGGGCTCTGCTGTGCGCGCTGCTGGATGGCGAGGCGTTGCGCGGTCTCTTGCTCAACGCCGTCCCACTGCTTTCGCGCATCCCTCGCCACCGGTTGATCGAAGATTTACCGGAATTGATGCGCGGGAGTATCGAAGACACCGAGCGGGCAGCGTCCGATCGTGATGAACAGGCTAGATCCCGGCCTGGGAGCACGGGCGATCTCGCGCGCCGCTCGGCGACGCCGGCCCTTGATGCTTACACCCACGACCTGACCGCCGACGCCCGTGACGGACGCATCGATCCGATCGTCGGGCGCGACGCGGAAATCCGCCAGGTGATCGATATCCTGATGCGGCGCCGACAGAACAACCCGATCCTCACCGGTGATGCCGGCGTCGGCAAGACGGCGATTGTCGAAGGATTTGCCCAGCGGATCATCGCCGGCCAGGTGCCGCCGTCGCTCGCCCACGTTACCGTGCGCACGCTTGACCTCGGACTGCTCCAGGCCGGCGCCGGGGTCCGTGGCGAGTTCGAACATCGATTGAAACTGGTCATCGACGAAGTTTCGGCATCCACGCACCCGATCGTTCTGTTCATCGATGAAGCGCACACGATGATCGGTGCGGGCGGCCAGGCCGGCCAGGGAGACGCGGCCAATTTGTTGAAGCCGGCCCTTGCCCGCGGCAGTTTGCGTACGATCGCAGCGACCACCTGGGGCGAATACAAACGGTATATCGAAAAGGACCCGGCGCTTGCCCGGCGCTTTCAGGTGATCAAGGTCGCTGAGCCGCCCGAGGACGTTGCCATCGAGATGTTGCGCGGAGTCAGCGCCGCACTGGAGGCACATCATAAGGTTCGCATCCTCGACGAGGCGATCATTGACGCCGTGAGCCTGTCGCATCGCTATATCAGCGGCCGGCAACTCCCTGATAAGGCGATCGGTGTGCTGGATACGGCGGCAGCGCGGGTTGCCATCGCCCAGGCGGATTCGCCGGCGCCGTTGCAGGACGCCCGCCGGCGTGTCGCCGGCCTGCGCACTGAAATCGCCCGGCTTGAGCGCGAGGGACGCTCCGGCGCCGATCATAACGAGAGGATCGAGCACCTGACGATTGCTCTCGATTCCGCGGACGAAGCACATAACCGCCTCCAGGCACGCTGGCAGCTTGAGCGCGAGACGGTGCGACGCATTCGGGCAATCGAAACGCGGCTAGAAGACTCTCCGGCGGACAACGATGACGCTCTTCGCCGCGAACTCGCCGGACATCGCCTCGAACTTGAGGCCATTCAGGAGGAGAATGCGCTGGTACCGGCCGCCGTCGACGGGCGCGTTGTCGCCGACGTTGTCTCCAGCTGGACCGGAATCCCCGTCGGCCGCATGCTGGCCGATACGCTTGCGACAGCACGCACGCTGGCCGAGCGAATGCAGGCGCGGATCATTGGCCAGCATGCGGCACTGGATACCATCTGCCGGCGCATTCAGACCTTCTATGCCGAACTGAGCGAGCCGAACAAACCCACTGGCGTCTTTCTCCTCGTCGGACCCAGCGGTGTCGGCAAGACGGAAACGGCAATGACGCTGGCCGACCTGCTGTTCGGCGGTCAACGCGCACTCATCACCGTCAACATGTCGGAATATCAAGAGGCGCACTCGGTCTCCGGCCTGCGGGGCGCCCCGCCCGGCTACGTCGGCCATGGCAAGGGTGGCGTGCTTACGGAAGCCGTGCGCCGCAGACCCTATTGCGTGCTACTGTTGGATGAGGTGGAAAAGGCACATTCGGACGTTCTGGAAGTCTTCTATCAGGTTTTTGACCGGGGCATGCTCGAAGACTCCGACGGCCAGGTGGTCGATTTCACCAATACGGTCATTCTTCTGACTTCGAACGTGGGCTGGGAGATCCTGGAGGACAGGGCGCGAAACCGAGACGGCCCCGCAATTGACGGCGCTGTGGCCGCGATCCGGCCCGCCCTCCTGCGCTGTTTTCCTGCCGCTCTGCTCGCCCGGCTGGTGATTGTGCCGTACCGCCCGCTCGATCACGGCGATCTGCAGTCGATCGCGCGGCTCAAGCTGGCTCGCATCCAGGAACGCTTCGCCCTAACGCGGGAGGCGGAACTGACATATGACGACGCCATCGTAACCTCGATCGTCGAACGCGCGCGTGAAACCGAGAGCGGTGCGCGAACCATCGATGCGATCCTGACCCATAGCTTCCTGCCGAGCCTTTCCGGCGTTGTTCTCGACCGGTTGGCAGACGACATGGAGATCGGCGCCGTGCACGTTCGCCTCGATCCGGTCGGCGAGTTCGCCTTCGAGATGCGTTAATGCCAGAGGATTCACCGACGCGAGCGCATTCCTCGCTGCAGGTGACGACACCGCTCGGCACCGATGCGCTCTTGCTGCAGGGCCTCGATGGCGAGGAACATCTCTCGGCGCCGTTCACCTTCCTGCTTAACCTGTCCGCCAAGGACGCCGATTTTGACTTATCAACGCTGGTCGGAGCACCCTCTTCGGTCAAGCTGATAGACGGTGACGGCAACGAGCGTTTTCTTCACGGCATCGTCACCCGTGCTAACCGGTCCGGGATCGTCTGCTCTGCAGAATTGCGCCCGTGGCTTTGGTTGCTGACATTGAGCAGCGGATGCCGGATCTTCCAAAACATGAGCCTGCCCGACATCGTGTGTCAGGTCTTTACCGACCACGGCTTTACTGATTACAGCCAAAGCCTGACCACGACATACCCCTCCGTCGACTATTGCGTGCAGTACCGCGAAACGGCATTTGACTTTGTCAGCCGCCTGATGGAGGAGGCCGGAATCGCTTATTTCTTCCAGCATTCAGCCGATGCTCATCGTCTCGTGCTCGTCGACGATCCTAGCGGCCATCCCGCATGCCCCAACATCACTGCGCTGCCGTTCAAACCGCTGGGCTCGGCTCCCGGGTGGCTCGGCGATGCGCGGATTGAGAGCCTCAGCGTGGAGCGCAACGTCGGCGTTACCGCCTACCAGGCGGATGATTACAGTTTCGAGACACCGTCGACCGATCTTAAGGTCAGCACCGGTGAGGGTACACGCCAAGTCTACGAATACCCCGGCCTTTTCCTTGCGCGCGATGCTGGCGAGCAGGCGGCGAACCGCCGGATGCAGGCATTCGAGGCTGGGATCACGCTGGTTTCCGGCACCTCGCCAGTGCGCGCGCTCAGCGCCGGGTGCACGTTCACTATTAGCGAGCATCCGAGCGAGACACTCAATTCTACGTACCTGCTACGCACCGTGCGTCATACCGCGCGCCAAAACGAGTACACAAACAGCTTCGTCGCGCAGGCCGCAGATGTGGTATTCCGCCCGCCGCGCCGGACGCCGCGCCCCGTGATCGCGGGATCGCAAACCGCCGTCGTTACCGGATCGCAGGGCCAGGAAATTTGGACCGACCAATACGGCCGCATCAAGGTCCAGTTCCACTGGGATCAGGTGGGACAAAAGGACGAAAACAGCTCCTGCTGGGTGCGGATATCACAAAACTGGGCGGGTGCCTCCTGGGGCGCGTTCACCTTGCCGCGTATCGGACAGGAGGTGGTGGTGAGCTTTCTTGACGGCGATCCCGACCGGCCGTTGGTCACCGGCTGTGTTTACAACGGTGATAATCCGGTTCCCTACACCTTGCCGGACGAACAGACGAAGACAACGCTCAAGAGCAATTCCTCGGCCGGGGGCGGTGGTTCGAATGAGTTGCGTTTCGAAGACAAGGCTGGCAGCGAAGAGATCTTCGTGCACGCGCAGAAGGATCTGATGCTGACCGTTGAAAACGACCGAATCCAGACGATCAACCACGATGACACGGCAACGATCAAAAATGACCGCGCGGTAACAATCAGCGAAGGCAGCGAAAGCCTTACGGTCTCCAAGGGCGACCGGACGATCGCCGTCGAGACCGGCAAGGAGACGCACACGGTCAAGTCCACGCGCGCGTTGACGGTGACAGGGGCGGAAACCCATACCAACGACGCCGACTTCACCCACAAAGTCACCGGCAATTTCACCTTGGAGGTCGACGGCAGCATCACTATTAAGGCAGGCAGTTCGATCTTGCTCGACGCTGGCGGATCGCTGACGATGAAGTCCGGCACCAATCTGACCGCCACCGGCGGCACGTCGACCACCGTCACCGCCGGCACAGGGCTTACGCTGACTGCCGGGACGACCGCGCAGCTGACGGGAAGCGCTTCCGGTACCATCGACGGCGGAGGCATGCTCGAGCTCAAGGGTGGGTTGGTGAAGATCAACTGATGGCGCCCGAGTCGCTCGAGTCCGACGCGCGCAACGAGGGACATCTGGCGGACGGCGTGATCGAAACGCAGGGGCCGGACGGCAGGGTACTCGAGCGCGCCGGGATCAGCGGCGGACGACTGCATGGCGAGACGCTCGTATTCGACGCCGACGGCGCGCCGCGACAATCCTTTCGCTTCGCCCAGGGCTTGCTCGACGGACCGGCTGCGGTTAACGGCGACGATGGGACGGTGCTGGCCCGGCTCACCTTCGCGGCCGGCGTGCTCGACGGACCGTTGACGATCTACCGCGGTGGCCAGCCGCTGGCGGTGATGCCCTATCGCGCCGGCGCTTTACATGGCGAGATGCACAGCTATGCGCCCGATGGCGGAATCGCCGCCGTCGTTCGGTTCGAAGATGGCCGGCGCCACGGCCAAATAACGCTCTATCGCCCCGACGCTAGCGTGCTGCGAACCGAACAGTGGGTGCATGGAGCCATGGACGGAGACACCGTCGATTACGACGAGGCCGGCACCATTCGCCGTCGCACGTCGTTCCGCGCCGGGCGTAAAGACGGTGAGGCCGTCGAATACGACGCGCACGGCCGTATCACCGCCCGGACGTTCTATATCGCCGATCGGCCGATTCCCGCAACCGAGTTGCCCGCGGCAACGGGGATGACCCCGAAACCCCGGGCCAACTGGCTCTTTCGGATGTTCGGCGTTGGACGCTGACCCCCCGCCGGTTGCGCGTTCATCCTTATCTCGGCGGAAGATGTTGCCAAACTGTTGCATGGAGCCGGGCTTCAACGCGGACATATGGACCGGCGATTGCGGGCTGGCGGCGGCCCGCGCATAATCCGGGACATGCTCAGTGCTTTGTGCGCCACACGCTGTGTTGTAAAAGCTGCGTCGTGCAGTCTGCTGCTGTTCGCGACGGCGGCGTGTTCGACATGGCCTGAGCCGGTGGCGGTCTCGACGTCGGGCGGATACCCGGTCTCATCTCTTTCCGCGTTTGCTTTGCCGGTACCCCGACCGGCTGCGCCGTTGCCGGTCGCCGAAACCGCGGGCGCACCAGCTATGGCTGGCACGGAGCCAGGGGTGGGCGTCGCTGCACAAACGCGCGAGCCGGGAGTACACTGGGTCCGCGCCGGTGAAACTGTCTATACAATCGCGCGTCAGAACGGCATCGATGCCTATCGGCTGATCACGCTGAACAAGCTATCGGCACCGTTTAATCTGTTCGAAGGCCAGCGCCTGGCACTGACCGGAAGCGCCGTATCGACAGGAGAAACAACCACGATCACCGCCGCGTTGCCCGCCTCGAGTGCGACTGCGGCGAGCGATGCCGTCAATTTAACGCCATCCACACCGGACGGCGCCGTGCCGGCGGCAAGGCCCGTCTTTACGGATCGCGCAGACGAGCCCCCCGATCACCCGGTTGTTGCTCATTCATCGATGCAGGTTTCGCCGCCGGCAAGTGCCGGAGGTTTCGTCTGGCCGGTACAAGGCCGCATCCTCTCGGAGTTTGGGCCAAAGGGCGGCGGACGCTATAACGACGGCATCAACATCGCCGCCCGTTCCGGGTCGGCCGTGCGAGCGGCTGATAGCGGCGTTGTCGCTTACGCCGGCAACGAGCTGCGCGGTTTCGGCAATGTTTTACTGATCAAGCACGCCGGCGGCTGGATGACCGCTTACGCGCATAACGACGCGGTTCTCGTCGCGCGCGGCGAGCGTGTGCAGCGCGGGCAGGTGGTCGCCCGGGTCGGCGACAGCGGAAATGTCGATCGTCCGCAGCTTCATTTCGAGATTCGTAAGGGCAAGCAGGCAATTGACCCGCTCTCGCAGTTGCCGCGGCCGAGCGCCGCGGCAACGACACGGCGCGACGCCGGATAATCCGTCTGCGCCCGATTCCAATCATCGGCTCGCCTTGCCCACGAGGTGGGGGTGATCAGATGCAGGGGAAAATTAACCGTTTTCTGCTAGCCTCGTGGTCCGGGTGATGCGGCGAGCAACCGATCCCGCGAGCGAAAGGCGAGCCGGATGCGTGGCGATAGCGAAGATCCGTTCATCAATACGTTTTTTTCCCGCATTTCGGCAGAAGTCGCGGCGAGTTTCGATGCGCCACAGCTTGATGCGATCAAGCGCGCGTTCTCCGCGCGCGCGCGCGGTGTGCACGCCATCGACGTGCGGCTTTCCGTGCCCCTTGGACACCGTTCGTGGTACGTCGTTTTCCTCGCCGGGCGTGAACGGCGAACGATTGAACGATCGCTGCTGGAGCAAATCGTGCGCCCACTCGGAGCGCTTGCCTCCGCGATCATCGTGGTGCTGTTCCTGTTGACGTTCGCCGCCGGTACCGCCGCCATCCTTTACACCGGCAAGCGGGCGCTGGGGATTGATGTCTTCCCGGGCATCGACATGCTGCCCGACAGAACCATAGAGCGCCTTTTACGCTAAACAGGCGCGACTCGAGCTCTGCACCCGCATCACATTATGTGACAACACGTTGCAAACACGCTGGAAGGCTGGCGCCGATCCTACATGTTCTGATAGTGGCAATTCGACTTCCACGCGCCGCAACGGAACACGAGGCTCGCACATGGACATCAATCTCGCAGAAAAGCCCCTCAGCGACATCATGCTGCGGCCCCTGTCGGCCGCGCTGGGAGCGGAGGTCGTGGATCTAGACACATCCCGTCCAGCCAGCGACGCGGCAATCGCGCATTTGAGGAGCGCGCTTGATACGTATGGTATACTGCTGTTTCGCGCTCAGCGCCTCGATGCCGATTCGCATCTAACCTTCGCCCGTCGTTTCGGCGCGCTGCAAGAGGTGGCGCAAAAGCAGTATCAGATGCGCGGCAAGCCGGAGATCTACATCATCGGCAACGTCGAAGAGAACGGGCGACCGATAGGCGATCCGTCGGTTGGGCGGCTGTGGCACTCCGATCAGTCATTTTTGCCGTATCCGGCCATCGGCTCGCTGCTGTACGGCGTCGAGTGCCCGCCGCAAGGGGCCGATACACTGTTCGCCAACATGTATGCCGCCTATGACGCACTATCGGCGGATATGCGCGCGCGGATCCAGACACTGCATGCCGTTCACAGTTTTTCCGAATATTATGAAGCGCTGCGCGACCGTGATCCAACCCAGCCCGAGCTGACCGAAACCCGCCGCGCGCTCTTTCCCGACGTTCACCATCCGCTCGTGCGCCGCAATCCCCGCACCGGTCGCCGAGCGCTGTATATCAATCCCGGTTATGCGACCGGCATCGTCGGACTACCTAGCGCCGAAGGCAATGCGTTGTTGCACGAACTGTTCGCGCATGCAGCAGACGCGCGCTTCGTCTACGCTCATCAGTGGCTCAACGGCGATCTCGTCATGTGGGACAACCTCGCCGTTAACCACAAGGGCACGGCTTTCGATACCGGGCAGTATGTTCGTCGCATGCATCGGGCCACGGTCGCAGGCAACGCCGAGCTTTATCGTGCTTCGCTGCTGAACTGAGAAGTCGGCCGCTGCATGACGCGCCTGTTCGGCATGCGTTGCCGAGGAACGGGATCGAGCATCGCCTGACCAAGGTAATGAGATGGACCCCTTTGGTGGGATCACTGGAGCATCGTTCCTGATTGGAAGGCTGGCCGGCTCTGTCCTTGTCGATCACGCCACGCAAGGCGTTTGTTGCTGTTGTCGCGGTGGGCATGTGGGCGACGCGGCAGCGTCGTCCAAGCGCAGCGTCATGTCCACGGCGTTGCCGGGCAGGGAGCCGTGGATGCCATCGCGCCACACCGCCATCGGGGTCCGGCCGGCCAGCGCCCGATGCGGCCGGCGGGTGTTGTAGAAGCCGATCCACGCGGCGATCCCGTCACGTGCATCGCGGCCGTCGGCGTAGCCCTTCAGATAGACGTCCTCGTCCTTCAGCGACCGCCACAGCCGTTCGATGAAGACGTTGCATCCATCGGCCGTCCATCGAGATCCGGAATGTCGGCGCTCGCCAGCCGGCCGGTGAAGGCGGCGCTGATGGACTGGCTGCCCTGGTCGGTATCGAAGATATCGCGCCGGCCGAAGCGCGCCAGCGCCTCGTCGAGGGCGTCGCCGCAGAACGCGACGTCCATCGTGTTCGACAGCCGCCAGGCCAGTACCGCCCGGCTCACCCAGTCGATGATCGCCACCAGGTAGAGGAAGCCACGGCCGATCGGGATGTAGGTGATATCCGCCGCCCACACCTGGTTCGGCCGGTCGATCACCAGGTCGCGCAGCAGATATGGGAAGATCTTGTGCCCCGGCGCCGGCTTGGTCGTCCGCGGCTTCGGCCCCAGGGCTACGATCCCCATCCGCCGCATCAGCCGCTGCACCCGCTTGCGGTTGACCGAGAGACCTTCCGCCCGCAGCATCCCCGTCATCCGCCGCGAGCCGAGGAACGGCCAAGCGGTGAACAGCCCGTCGATCCGTAGCATCAGCGCCAGATCGGCGTCGTCGTTCGCCGGCGCTGGCCGGTACACGCCCGACCTCCTGGCTAAAAAAATCCCGCTCGACCGTCAGCTGCCCGATCTTGGCGTGCGGCGTCTCGATCTCCCGCTCGCGCGCCTCGTCCGCGTCGATGCCGACGCCCGGATCGAAGGCCGGCGCCGCGGTGTCCAAGAGCTGCTTCTTCCAGGCATAGCTCTGGTTCGGATGAACCTCATAACGCACCGCCAAGCCCGTCACCGTCGCCTGCTCCCGCAGCGCCTCCAGGGCGATCTTCGCCTTCAGCGCCGCATCGAGCTTCCGTCTCGGCTTCTTCATCATCATCTCCGTCTACCACGACGGAGCCGACCCCGCTCCAATCAAGCCCCTGGTCCCAAATTCGGGGTCCACTTCAGGGGCATCGCTCCCTCCAAAAGCACGGCAGCCACATCGGATCAGAGACATACCGGTAAATCCAGCGCCACCCGCGCACAGGTCCCCTAGGTCGGTGCTCAACTTTCGAGCTCGGTATCCCAATAGAGGTAATCGCGCCAGCTCTCGTGTAAGTAGTTAGGTGGGAATGCACGGCCGTTTTCCTGCAATTCGTACGTGCTCGGTTCGTGCGGCGGATGCAGTGGCCAAATACCGCAGTCCCGCGGGAGACGGTGGCCCTTCTTCAGGTTGCAGGGCTCGCAGGCGGTCAGCACATTCGTCCATTCCGTGCGTCCGCCACGCACGCGGGGGATTACATGATCGAATGTCAATCGCTCCGTCGGCAGTGACAGGCCGCAATATTGACAGGCGAAACTGTCACGCAGGAAAACGTTGAAGCGCGTGAACGCTGGCCGGCGCGCGACAGGAATATACTGCTTAAGGACGATCACGCTCGGCAGGCGCATCTCCTTCGTCGGCGATCGCACGGCGCGATCGTACTCAGACAAGACATTGACGCGTCTGAGGAAAACGGCCTTCACCGCTTCCTGCCACGACCACAAGGACAACGGAAAATAGCTAAGCGGGCGGAAATCCGCATTGAGGACAAGGGCTGGATAATCTTGGGTGCCCATAAGATCGCTCTCTCACCCGCTGGAGCGCGCGCAGCGTACAACAAGGAGTGGCCAAACGCCAAATCCCAGGTGCGTGAATCTTTGGTGAATTGCCGCGCAATTCTCAGACCTGCCAGTAGCTCAGGCTGTCGCAGCGAAAACGCGCGCTAGAAACGCGAGGTCAAACCGCAGCGTCGTCTCGTCGATGCCGTGTCCCAAACCCGGCACGAGGTGAGATTCAACAGTGATTCCCGCCGCCTTGAGACCCGCCTCCGCGGCGGGAAGGCAGGCCGCGGGTAAAACTTCATCGGCGGCGCCGTGTGTCAGCATCACCGGCGGTCGACAGGTGATTTCGCTGGAGAAACGCTGGTCGGCAACCAGCATTCCGGAATGCGCGATAATGCCGGCGATCGGCCGGGCGCGTCTCAGGCCGACATGCAAGGCCATCATTGCTCCTTGCGAAAAGCCGAGCAAGACGAGGTTCGCGTCTTTCAGCTGATGTCGAGAAAGTTCGGCATCAAGGAAGGCATTTAGCATCGGTGCGGCGGCGCGCACTCCGTTCATCCGCGTATCGGGACGCATGTCTCCAAGGCTGAACCACATATACCCAAAAGGAGCCATATCAAATGGGAACGGCGCGTTCGGCGCAACCACGTATGCTTGCGGTAGAACTGATTGCAAATACCCCGCAAGACTAATGAGATCCTTGCCATCGGCGCCAACACCGTGAAGCAGAACAATGAGTTGCTTTGCGGTGCCGCCGCCGATCGGTGGCACCGACGGACCATTTAGCAGCCGATCGCTAGCCATGTCGTTTCCCTGTCCTGCGCCGTCGTTTACGGCGGCATACGTAACGGAAAAGACTGGCCGTGGCGAGGAGAACCACCGACCGCCCCACGGAGCGAGATCAGATCAGCGAGGGGCGTGCAGGCCGTGAACGATGGCCAGATAGTCGGCTTCATCGTCCGGCGAAAGCACCCCATGTCGGATAAGAAAATCAATCACGACGAGCGCGCAGTTGAATTTGAAGGCCTCCGTATCGCGAACCATTTCACGGACACGATCGACAGGCCACAGCATAAACTCGGCAATTTCGCCATCGCGATTTACCGGAACAAAGTCTGGGGGAAGCTCAAGATCAAACAGATAAAGGACGTCCCGGCGCAGACCTTCTGGCCGCTCTGTACAGTATGATAAAGCCCCAACGGGACGTGCGTAGCGAATGAGTCCCGTTTCAATCCCGGCTTCCTCCTCGCTTTCCTTGATAACTGTCTCGAAAATACTGTACGCGGCTGAGCGGCCCCCAGCGACAATTTGGTCAAGCTTATTCGGCGCCGTCTGCTTATCCGGGCTACGTCTGCCGACCCACATCAGTAGTTCTGATCCGTCGCGTACGAAACCGTTGATATGCACTCCCGACGCCCAGACGCCAAATAATGGCACGGCGGCTCGCTCCAGAGTCATGAGCGGCCGCATCTCCGGCCTTGGCGCAACCGGATAGACCTCTTCCCGCCAACCGCTCAGCACGCCCCGTGTCGCCAGCAGGCGGAGCACATCATCCACTGCCTGTGTTCGAACGTCCGGATGATCAAGAGCCGGCTGCAGCCGAACGAAATCGGCATCGACATCGAAAACCGCGGGAAATTCCGCCAGATGAGCAGCAAATTCCGGCCGCATCAGCCCGACATCCGCCCCCTCAATCGAGAACGGCAGATATCCTGCCGGGTCAAACACGGCACACGCCTGAAGCCTTTCGACGAAGCTCATCAACCCTCCTTCACGCCGGACCTAGGATGATTATCTCCGACGGGAAGGTTGACTATACGCTGGCGCCGCAATTCCGCGGAAGCAGGGACGAGGGCGATGGCCAAGCTTGTGATCAGGCAACCGAAGACGCCCCACCACGGTCACGATTCGTCCGGATATAGGCGACGGCGCAGTGCTTCGCACAGTAAGGCTTGCCTGAAGCCGCCGGCTCACCACAAAAATGGAAGTCGGATTCACCGGGATTGCCAACTGGCCAACTGCACATGCTGGCGTTCAGCATGTCGAGGCGGACAACATCCGCGGGCGTCGGCTCATCCTTCAAATTTGGCCGGCGTTGCGGCAGTCCGAGACGATGCACTTTTCCGATCACCGCATTCTTAGTGATGCTAAGCCGGCGACCGATTTCGCTCGTGGGAAGCTCCTCGTTCCACAAAGCAATCAGTGCGGCAATCCGTTCGGGCGTCCAGTCGGCGGTCGACATCTCTCTGCCAGTACCTGCGTCCAGAGAAATTAGGGATATCCAGAGTTCTTCGGCGAACGTCGTTCGCGCTAACGCCCTGGTGATAGCCCACATTCTTGCGAATTATATGCGCGCTGTCCACAATATATTGAGTTTTCCACAAGATTTTGAGATCTTGACGGAAATGAGCACTATCGTCGCCATCTCTCGCCGTTTGCCTTCGACTTCAGGCAACGTCAAGCCGATTCGCAATCCGTCGTTACTCGAGGCTCGGCCCCGTCGTCATCTTGACCTCCCTCCGCCTCCTCCTCAGAGTAGAAAAGGAAGGATCCGATCCAAGCTCGTGGGTTCAACGATCGTGACCAGGCCGGACTGATACCAATCGCGTGAAACCGCGTCGCTCCACACGTCGGATCGCGCAGGGCACCGCTAAGCGCACGCCTCGCTATTCGCCGGCAAGACGCGAAGACAGCATCGTCATCATGTGATTGAACGCCCGCGGTCGCCCCGAGACGGTCGAGACAGTGCACGAAGGCAAGCCCTCTCAAAGCCTCGACTCGCCAGGGTCCACGAAGTTCGTCTCCGCTTGATCCGAGCAGTTGGTCGACCTGATTGGAGATCGTCGCCGCAAGAGCCTCGCGCGCGCGAACAGATTCGCCACCAGCTTCAGCGTACAAAAAGTGCGCAAGCAAACGTATGGCTTCACGAACGCCGTCGTCGCCCGCGAGCAATTCAGTTCCAGCGTCCACGGTAGGTCTCCACGAGTTTTGTCGATTGATACGACGGTGCGTGCGGTTATCCAGCGCTGGCGGCACTCGCCCCAAAGCGGCCTTCTCAAAGATCGAAGTCGGCCCGCTCGCTGTGCACGCCAGCAATTCCAGGTCGCCAATTACGAAAGGCTGGCTGTGTGTTGGTCTGGGACCGCGGCAAGCGCACAGGCTCACTGGCAAGGCAACCGGCAACGGCATCAAGGCCATCGTCTCGCCCTCGCCGCCCAGGCGACCACTCACGCATCTCTTCGATAAAGGGACTCGACCACACGCTCCGATGCGCAGAGAGGCGACTCGCCGCTAGCACGGCGTCGAACGCGTCAACGATCCGCAGGTCTTTGTTCCGCGTCGTGCACTTCTCTACGACTGCACAGGCAAGGCCGCTGACCCGCAATTCGTTACGCAGCAACCCAGGAAGGAACCGTCCGAGACCGTTGGTCTCGAGCGCAATTGCTGGCAGATGGAGGGCACGGACAAATTCAGCAACCTGACGACAAAGCTGCGTCGCTTCGTCAACATCCTCCAACTGTCGAGGATCATGCTGCAGATAGCGAATTCGATGGAGCCAGTAACTCCCTCGATCATCAACGAACACGGCGGCAATGACGCTGGCGTCGCCCTTAAAGGGTGACCCGTACGAAGGGTCCCACCAGCACGAGGCGGAGACGAGTCGTCGTCCCTGCAGCGTTAGCATCGCCTCCTGATTGCCTTCGGTGTAACATAACTCATCGTCATAAACGCCCAAGTGGTCTGCGTTCAGGCGGCCCTCGGTCACGCTTCGAGGACGTAGCAACATCTGGCTCTCGAACTTTGCCGGACCAGTCCGCCTGCGGATTGCTTCGATGCGCTCGGCGGTAAAGCGCTCCGGCCAACGGCTTTGCTGGCATTCATCGAACAATGGAAGCTCGAGCCTTTGAAATCCATCGAGAACCGGCCGCAGCTCACCAAGATCAGAGTGGGCACATCTCGAATAAATAGAGTAATATGTATGCGGCGTTCCAACAAATAGCTGTAATCCACCTGGAACAAGAACATATTCTAGTTCATGCAGTCGATTGCGCAATTCTGTACGTTTTAGTGATGAATCGCATGTATTTGGAACCTCGACGTCGTCGCATATGACGACGTCTGCTCGCAGGCCAGTTATGTTTGCAGAAACTCCCTTAGCCAGCATAGATGGATCACGCAGCTCTACACGTCGACGCACAGTAAACTGATCGGATGCCCAATGCTCGGAGTGTGCTGGCTTCAAAGCCACTGTCAGGGGATGACGCTCAACGATGCGCTTGACGTTACGCACCATTTTCTTTGCCAGCGCGAAGTCGCCAGCAAACACAAGGATGCGAAGTGCCGGATTTCGATGCAACAGCCACGCGCAGAAGAGGCCGACAAGGCTTGATTTTCCGGAGTTTCGAAACGCGAGCAAAAGAAGCTCACGATCACCATCGTGCCACCGCTCGGCAAGCCAACGGGCGATTTCCAAGTGCAGCTTTGGAGTATTCTGATTTTGACGTTTGTTCCAGATCCATACGAACTCCGCGAAACCAACGTCTATCATTGTTCAGCCAAGCCCTCTTTACTCTAGCGACGCCATTTTTTTCGTCATGGGGTATCGGTTGTCGCCGTGAGAGCATTCGTCTGCCCCACAACCGTAGGCACGGCGGACGGCGCCAGAATCCCGGCTGATACCGCCCGTCGGAACGTCAACTCTGAGAGAAACGCGGCGAAGTCGGGGCAATCCCGCAGCAATTCGTCGATCCAGGCGGAACCGAGACGCTGATCGACCGCAGCCCCGCTCAGGGTTGCTGGAGTAATCAATGGACTAAAGCACCGAGCGCGACGTACGCGCTGCCGTTCGATGTTCGCCTGGACGAGAGTTTCGATCGTTGCGCGCTGTGATACGCCAACCGCCGTATCAGTAATGGTCCGAACTTTTTCGATGTAGCTGCAGTTGGCGAGCACGGGCAAGAGCGCAAAAAGGACTGTATTTGCGACGTATGAAGCGCGCGGGACGCGCGCGGATGAGCAACTTAGATCGAGTGCGGACTCGCCACGGTTTTCTTTTTTTCCTAATGACATACGCACACGGAAAATGCCCCGCGCTCGCGAGCGAGCGCGGCAAATGACACCGATCATGACAAACTCTCATAGTAGGGGTTGATGCGTTGAACAGATCGATGATGGAATGAACCATCGCGCATCAGATGAGCGAGGACGATCCCGTCACTGGTCGTCGATCGTTTCGTTTCTCAGCGCGTCCTCAGCCTCGCGGATTAGGCCATCAAGGCGATCGGCATCAAATTCGGGCGGTTCGTCGAGCCCATTCGCTCGAGCCCAGTGTGCCAACTTGACAAGAAGCTGGACGTGAGAAAGCGCCGCCCGACAACCAGCTTGATAGGCAACAAATCCCTTTGGATCATCGGGAGGACAACCCGCTGCAAACCGGCTGTAGCCCTGCATTGCGCGGTTGAGCAGACGCGGCAGAGTTAATAATAGTTCGGATCGTAGGTTAGCGAGCCCCTCCTGCGGAGGAAGAACACCCGCCGTGTCGTCGGTTCGCCTTTGCCCGACGGTCATTATCCGGCCTCCCTGCTGTGCGTTGGCGTCATTGTTTTCTTGATGCGCTTTCGATTGCTGCGATCCAAACGCGCGCGCGTATAGGGTGCCTATCGCAATGGCTTAAGGTGTTTCGGGCGCGGACTGCTCCTTCACCGCCGATTTTGTCGCCGATGCTTCACGAAATGACATGGCCTTTATGTCAACTCCCAAGGTCAGCCGCTTTTGGGCCAATGCACGTCCGGCCATCGCCGTGATCACACCTGAGAACTCGGCGAACTGGTAGATCACACCCAGTGCCGTATCCGCATCGACATCGACAATACCGAGATTACGCAAGGAAAAGAGGATCGCAGTGACCAGCGGCCCGACGAATCCCTTCGAAAGGTACCACGGCTTACTGTTCTCGTTCATTGCCCGTTCCTCGGTCGGTTGCCATGCGCCTCTTGGTCAAATGGCAAACCTTCGGGGCCTGCACCCATCGCCTTGGCTCTACTCGCGGCTATCGAGCAACGGCACGGAGCGAAGGCCGCGTTGAACAAGGGAAAATGCCGAACGATACGTTGGCGAAGACGCGTCGAGAAGATTGCGTCGCCGCTGCCAGTCAGCGTCTTGCTGAATTTTTCCGATTCTCAGGTTGCTCAAAGCCTGAGAATCTGCCTCTTCCTGAGCGGCGTCCGCTTCGATACCCGACAGCACGGCCTGCGAGGAAGCACCACCTGTGATTCCTTGGGCCCCAAACCGGGCGCGTTGTGTCGCGAGTGCGCGGCGGAGTTGATCGCGTCTCTGCTGAGAGTCAATCTGCTGAGTCTGACGAATTTGTTGGACTTGTGCGTCGGCTTCAGCCTGGGCTTGAGCACTCGCAGCGCCCTGCTGGGCCGATTCGAGGCCCATCTGCATGACACTCATCGCGGCGGTGGGCAACATTCCTCCCATGCGATCATACTCCATACAAAACAAGGTATTTACCGCGTATCATCAGTTCACACCGAGTTCGGTCGAAACCGACAGAAGTGAAAACGGTAGCGGCGTGTTTTGTTCAATCCGCCATAAGGGCTGCAGCCCCCCTTCGCGCCAGCCGAGGGTGCGAATACTGACATCACCGCTGAACGGCGGCGGCGGGGTATCAAGGATATTGGCGCCAAACCGCCTGAACGGAACATGCACGGCGCCTTGGCCGGTATCGAGGTAAAGGGCGCTCGTTTCCCAGACGCGGAACGTTAGAGACACGGGACGCAACCGGCTCCATTGTCCATTGGCGATCGTCTGAGTGGCCGGTGGCAGCGGCTCGACAATATGGGTGAAGGCAAGACCTATCTGGACCGCTTTCGCCGGTTCAGGCAAGGTCACTGCGCCGCTCTCGACGATCAGATCGGGCAAGACGGCACCATCGGCGACAACAGCGACGACCTGACCTTCGAGGTGTCCAGCCCCCGTCCAAACCGTTTTGGCAGCCGCCGCCGTGCCAGAGAGACCGCAGTCGACCTGTAGCGTATCGTCAAAGGCCTCAATTGAGATGCCGGCGTCGCGCTCGACGAGCACGTAGGTCGTTTCACCGACAGTGGCGACCGAAAGGAAGCGCCCGACGGTCTGTTGCAACGTCCAGGCGCTCACCTCTTCGTCGCGATAGGCAGTCAGCGTCGCCATCGAACCATTGGTCATGACGATGTGCAGCAAGCGACGCGCTAGGTCGTAAGCCATATCAACCGGACGATCGACGAGATGATGCGCCAGCATCGCGAGGTCCGCCGCCTGATAGGCTTGCTCAGTATCCGCGAAAAGGAATTCGCGAAGCTGCGGGCCGGAGCGCGGCACGAATATGGTGGCGCCATCGATGTCTCGCACAGGAACGGTGCGATCAATTGGCGATCCGACACGCGTCTGACGGAAGAGCTGGATGCTCGTGGGTGTCAACGGCTCGCCGGTTACCATCCACTCGGCGCCTGAGGTAAATATTTGTAGGTGCCGCCCGGAAAATACGTGGCGGATCGCGTTAACCTGATCGGAGAGAATGGCGAAGTCTATTGCCTCGTCATCAAGCCCATCACCAAGATCAAAATTAAATAAATCTCCAGATTTTGAAAGTAATAGGCGATTTGGCAGATCTCTGGAGCCTCCGATGACGAGCCGATCTTGATGGAAACAGACGCAAGTCGGCCACCCATGGACAGGTGAGAATGCTTGTTCAGACCAGTCTTCAGTCGCCGTTGTACTCGCGAGTGTTTCCTTTACCGAAGCCTGCGCCTGAATTGGTGAGGTAACACTCAGAATCTCAAGCTCTTTATCTTCGATTCTCATTCGCACACCGACGTGTGCCGCGACAAACGTCGCCGCAGAAGCAGTCAAGGTGACGTTCCCGCTCGTACCGCTCGCTTTCATAGTTACTGCGGGCGCGGCAAACTTGTTATGCGGAGCGTAAATTCGGCTATCCTTCGACTGGAATGTCCAGTTGGCAATATCCCAGGCCGTATCGCTCGTTCGCGTAATCTTTTTCGGAGGAACGTCAGGATGCACGACGAGCAACGTGTCTGCGCTCTGTGTCCAATAAATCTGAGACAGTTGTTCAAATGTCCATGGAGCATCAAAAGCGGTCATTTGCTGACCGTCGCGGTAGACATCAACGCGACGATCACTAAATATTAAAAGATAGACTTGTTCTGTGTTGAACTCGAACGAGACGAGACGCCCGGGGCCAAATGCCATGTCGACGTAACGCAGTCCATCGCGTCGGGCAAGTCCACCCGTCGGATGAATGAAGACGTTGCGCAGCTTTGCCGCGCCATTGTCGTATGCGCGCAAATCGCCGCGACCAAGCAGCTCCGGGCCAATTTCACCACCAGCAAAGCTCGTCTTAACCGAGCGAATCCGACTCATTACTGCCGTCCTTCGAGCAGGGTAAAATCTTCAATTGCCGAGGGGGTATCCTCTTGTGCATCGATCAGTTTGGCGCGCCGGAGCTCGGCTTCGGCAAGCTTCTGCAGGTTGTCCCAGCGGCTAGTGCTATCGGTCAGCGGAATACAGAATTCCGCTGCTAGCTGAGCGATCAATGCGATGTCGAAAAACGGCGGAAAATCTGCCTCGTCAGGGCGATAGATATAGGTAAGGACAACGTCGTCCTCGTCAGCGTGAAGTTGTCGGCGTGAAACACGATAGCGAATCCCCTGGCCACGGCCTCCGGTGCCGGCTGAAAGCACGCGAATGCATTCGCTTGGCAGTTGAAACGCGTTCGCATAATCCGCGATCGGCACGTCGGAGAGCTTTGCGAGTACGGTTTGAACTATGGCGAAATTCCACGGATGCGCCGATAGCACGGCATCGCGTACCGGCGGATAAAGACTGGCGGCCACTTCGGCTTCCATCGTTCCCTCGTCGAACGAGGTGATGGTCTGTGCGCCAATCTTGAGCAGTGCGCGGGAGCACAATCCGATCGCAGAAAGGGCCATTCACGAGACCTCCTGGTGAGCGCCCGCGCCTCTGAGCGCGGATGAAATCAACCAAATGACGACACGTCGCCGTCCTGCCGGCAAAGTGCGTCGGCGGCACCGCAGAGCTCATCTGCAGGGCCGCCGAAAACAGGAGAAAAAACGAAGGTCAGTCGGTATCGGCCGTGCCGACCGGCGTAATGTTGGCAATATCGACGATGCCGCCGGAATTTGAATTGACGAGAAAGATGCCCGCGCCAGGCGTCCCGGCGGTATCAACATTTGCCATAATCATGTCACCAACACGCAGCATATCTGCAGCGGAATTGAAATACCCCACTGTATCTGCCGTGGTTGCTGTATCCGTTGTCACGTAATGCCAAAGCGTAAAGCCGTTGGCGTAAGCGAGAACACTGAGATTGTGTGGATTGTACGCCATTGATCTTTCCCCCCTTAGCTCTCGAGACAGCGCATCGTGACGATACCTGTCACGTCGATCAGGCAGGCGCCCTGGCTCATCATGTTGTTGACGAAATGCGCGGCTCGGTCACCGTGCCAAGTGATGTCGGTTTTCACATCGGCACCGATCGCGTGTCCCACGGCCGTCTTGTGGAACCAGAAACACTTGCGAACGGAACCTGTCTTCGGAAGACCGGAGTGCGGTAACCACATGGCACCAAGCCAACGCTTCGCCTGCGTACCCTTCCACGGCAATTCATCATCGCCAATGTAATCGGCATTGCCGAATTCTTCGATGTTGAGCAGATCGCTCCACTGCTTCCAGCCAACGACGGCAAACCGCTGGCCATCGTCCGGCACATCGGCCGCGCCAAGCATCTCGAATGCGGTAAGGACTTTAGCCTTGGTCAGACCGTCCGTGTCAGCACCGGCGAACTGGGCGGAAGAGGCAAGCTGACTGATGATCAGATCATCCGTCTTACGGCCCAGTGCGTATGCGCCTGCCTTGGCGACGACCTGCTGTTCGTTAATATTCGTCTTCAGCTCATCGAGCTGATCGACCCAGTCGCCAGCATAGTAGTCCTGTAGCGTGCATTCGACCGGAACGTGATCGACATTCATTACCGGCACCTTGCCGTGCCGCGCCTTCGTCGACGCCGTACCTTTACCGACTTTCTGAAATGTCGTTGTTGCTCCAATGACACTATTTTTGATCCTTACGGTGTTCCGCAGTTTTGATCCCATCTGCTGATATTGGAGATGAACTTCGGCTTCAAAATTTTTTACGAACGACAGTTCGACCGATGTCGACATCCGTTTGCGCTCCTGTTGCGCTCATTGAAGATTGACGGTTGAACAAACGGCCGGTTGTGGACTTTCCGCCGGCGGGGCGCGTTTCGAAGGGCCTCGCCGCGGGCGTCGTCCGCAGCAGGTTGTCCATTTTCGAAGAGACGCGGATAGAACACTTTGATCTGAAGGAGACGTAACGCCGTACCGCTCAGATCAATGCGGAGCGCTGGCCGAGGAAACTGACGTCCCCCAAGCGGCACAGCACATGTAAAAAGGGCGCTTATGCCTTCTGTTGATAGAGACGCCGAAAACCGTCCCTGACCTTCTCAACGACGGCAGGGTCCTGTTGACGCCAGTAACGAGGATCGCGCATCAATTGCTTCAGCCCTGCTTCAGTCACCATCCCGTCGCCGCCCTGGCCATCGCGCGTGAGGCCCGGCTCTTCGCCCTCCATCATGCGTTGCATGGCGATGACGCCTTCGAAGGTCGTCGAGAGCGCCTCGAATACGCGTGCGGGCAAACGCGAGCGACCCCAGGCGTCAAGTTGACGCGCAACCTCTCGCCACCGCTCCTCGCCGCCGAAGTGCTGAACGAGATGATCGATTTGGTTCTCCGCCTCGAACATCGAGGCGAGTTCCGCAATCATCGGCATCATGCGTTCGGAGGCAAGGTCGTAAACGAGCTGTGCTTGGTCCTGGGTAAATCCAGCAGCATGAAGCCGCTTATTGATATCGGCATCAGAACTCATAAGGTCATTTTTGACGATTAACTTATAATTGTCCGGACCGAGCGGGATTTCTCGATTACCAAGAGTACCTAATTTACGTTCAAGTTCCAGGTATGACTTTATGAGTGCGTCAATTCGAACCTGACCTGATTTATCGTCCCAGAACTTGTCGGGAAGCCCCGCTGGACGATCGCCGCGTGCAGCGGCCGCTTGCGCGGTTACCTGCGAGTCGGAGCCGCCTGGATTGGGCGCATCCGCCAAGCTGGATTCAAGCAGGTTCTCGGTCATCTTAGCTCTCCGTTGTTTAGCGAAACGAATGGGCTTGCGGTGAGGGAGCGCTGATTATTCATTGCTCATGCCCTTGGCAACGAGCCCGAGGATGTGGACAACCAATTGCCTTTGACCTTCTATGTGACGCAAAAGCTGGTCGGGCGCGTTCGGGCCAAGGGAACGGTCAAGCGTTAATCGGCGTAAGTAGCCGAGAACACGTTCTCCATCGGGGGTTCCGAAGCACCGGGCAAACGACACGCTGACGCTCGGCGAAGCATCTTGATGCGCGGCGAGATCATCCCCGCTCATGGATAACGGCTCGAACCACGTCCAATCATTGGTGGTGGTCGTCATCTCAAGACTCGAGAGAGCAGGGCCGCGATGTCCTCTGTCGTCGGCAGACCCGGGTTGTTCCCACCCTCATGGCTCGCCGTCCGGCCGATCTCGGCGACAGGAGGTTCGCCCACTGGAACGTCGCGCATCAGTTCTCCGGGTACGCCGAGAGTGCGGCCAAGCCAGCGCGTCGTCGCCGCCAGATCCACGGCACTTATGGCCACGTCGCCAAGGGAGCGGACCGAGTCAAGCCAGATCAGCGTGTTCTGTACGTCCTGCTGCGCCTGAAAGCGTGCCTGCGGTGATTTATATTCCAGGGCGACGATACGATGATCTAGCGGCAAGTCTGGAATTTCGCCCCGACGCGCAAGTATGCTGCGTCCGCGCGAGACCAGTGGCGAGAGCAACTCTGTCTGCAGACGCCCGTACGTGGCTCCGAGCACACGAGCCATCTGCGCGGCTCGCTCCAGAACCTCCGTCGCCGTCATTTTCGGACCGTTCACTTGGCCAAGAAAATCAACGAATAGGGCTTTGCGGATGCGCTCCCGCAACTGATCGAGAACGAGTTCAGAGACGTCGAAACGGCCTGGCGTTGCGAGCGGAGTCAAGCCTGCGGATCCGACTGCTTTGGGAATAATCGTGCCGGGAACGAGCTTTATTGTCGCCGGATTGATCACACCGTCGTCGTCGGCCTGCCAGATGCCGGTGACCGCAATCGATGCGTTCTTCAATACGAGCTCAACGACTTTGTTCGCCGTTTTAATGTCCGGCAGCGCCTTCATCACGGGGGATCGCCCATAAATTTCCCCCGGCGCTTTCAGCCAGCGGAAATTAATGAACGGTGATGAGGAAAAGCGACCTTGCGCCAGAACCGTAGGCTCGCCGGTACCGGCAATGTCGGACTCGGTAACGGCAAGGTAACTGTAGACTCCGCCATCGGGAACGACAGCTTCGAGCACGGACACCCGCACATCAGCGTCCCCAGAGCGATCCTTCTTGACCAGTTGCGCTATGCCCCGTGCCGCAGGAAAGCGCGCCAATAATTGCGCCACGGTAAAATCGTTCCGACGGAAACTCACGTCCAGACGTCCCGTCGGACCTTCCTCTAGAACGATCTGCGACAGCGGAACTGCGGTGAAGCGAAAGGCCGATGCATCGCCAGAGGCCGCCTCTTCAAAAAGCAAAGAAGCCGTTCCGGCGGTCACCAGATCGAGATAACACTGGTGCATCTCGACAGCAAAATTTGAACGGTCGAAGTGCGACTGCATTACGCTGTTCGTGCGTTCAAGCCCGGCCCCAACTGCGGCGCGCTCCTCCGCATTGATGTCCGGGCCGGCGGCAAAACCGAACCAGCGCGCCCAAGGCGGGGTGAGGTTCGCCATCATGCTGGCAGCAAGCTGATCTACGGCATCAGGCGCAGTCCCGTCAAAGATCCGGTCCCAACGCCGCGCTCCGGCGGTGCTGCTGGATATTGCAGTATCACGAGACGGCAGCGCGAAGTCGTAGCACTCCTGCCACAAGCCCTCCCAGACCGAACGTCGTTCTCGCGCGCGCTGGTAACGCGACCATGCGTTTTGTGGTGTCAGGTCGGTCACGTTTATTCTCCGAGGAGGGACTTGCGCTGCGGAACCCATTCCGCAGTCACGAGCATGCCGCGCGGTGACGTCGTAATCGTTCCGGCCCGTCCGGCCCGCGCCCGTTCCAGAGCATCGAGACGTCGCTGACGTTCTTCACTTGCGGTATCGACCGCGGTGCTCGTTGCAACCGATTGCACCTTAGGCGGCGTTGCCGCCTTGATCAGCCCACCCATGCGTGGGACCCTCCTGAATTCGGTTGCGAGGATGCGGTAAAAACGCACGAATGGCGTTCGCAGATAGGTATATATACCTACTCTGTTGTTCCTGTCAAGCGCTACTTTCCGGCCAGCATCCTCTTCGAGGACACGGTAAAGTTGCCATGGCGTCAAGATCCAGGGACCACGCAGACCGAGGACGCGTTTGACTGCCTCGACGCAAGTTAGAGGACGGATAGGTGCGAGGCGTATAGGTGCCTGGCGGATCCACGTGTACACCACATGCAGACCAAACTGGCGATACTAGCTTGCAAGCTCCTTGCAGCCAATCCCTTTTACAAGACTAAAATGCGTTTGATGAGATAGAGGATCATAAATAATCCAGCAATCATCAATACATACAGCAACAAAGCAATGCCGGAATCCACGACGAAACCATTTCAAAAAAAACAATTCCGTATCATCAGAAAATACTACAATAGCGTTCACGAAATTTTTATTTTCGCCGTCTATGGTGTTTAAATATTTTGTTAAAAATATGTTTCCCGCATTAATTTCCAATTTGCCTGGCGGATGGATACTTACACTCCTTCTCATGCGATGATACCCTTTTCGCGCAGGACCGTTGACAACCGATCAAGAGCTTCATTCCACAACCGCGATGCCTGGGCTTCATTGGCGCAGCGCGCGTCGGGCGGTCTTCCAGTCAAGCCAAAGGTTCCGAGAACGCAAAGATGCTCCTTCCCGATGACTCCCTTACGAGACAGCTTCATAGCAATGCGATAGACGTCATCAGGATCGCAGGGACGTTGAAACGACCCTCCCCCGCCCCCGAGTTGCGCTCCCTCGCGGCGGACCAACTGGCAGCGAACAAACCAGAACCATGCTTCCTCCGCGGTGGAGAATTCGGCTGCAGGCACTTCGGCCGACCTTTTAGGGATGTAGCGCGGAGCTGACACGGCAATCTCCGATGGAACATTATAAGAACTCCGCAACATAATCGGATAATTGTCCTTAGTCAATAATTTCTAGCAATATGTTCCTACTGCACGATCGTTCGAGATGAGGGACCATGTTCCCATGCTCAGGCATTCAGACATCTGGAACGCTATTGACCGACTCGCTCGTAAGAACGAGCTGTCCCCGTCCGGGCTTGCCCGTCGCGCGGGACTCGACCCCACCACTTTCAACAAAAGCAAGCGAAAATCGCGTGACGGAAAGGAGCGGTGGCCGAGCACCGAAAGTATCTCGAAGATCCTTTCAGCGACAAATGCGAGTTTGGCGGATTTTGTTTCCCAAATCGGCGAAAGCGGTGGAGCTACTGCCTACCAGAATATCCCCGTAATCGGCTTCGCCCAGGCTGGAACAGCCGGCTATTTCGACGATGCCGGATATCCGTCAGGTGGAAGCTGGGAAGAAATTCCGTTTCTAAATGTGGGCGACCCACACGCGTACGCGCTGGAAATTAGCGGGGATAGCATGGAGCCAGTCTATCGCGATGGCGACATGATTATCGTCTCGCCTAGCGCCGAATTGCGTCGCGGCGACCGCGTTGTCTTAAGGTCCCGTGAGGGAGAGGTAATGGCCAAGGCGCTTCGTCGGCGCACCGCCTATAAGGTCGAATTAAGCTCGCTTAATACCGAACACCCCGATCGATGGCTGGCGGCGGAAGATGTTGATTGGATCGCCCGCATCGTCTGGGCGAGTCAATAACCAGCGCTTAACCATGATCCGAGAAAAGCAAAGGGCGAACCGCGCGCCCTTTATGTATCGTCGTCCTTCAGGTTCTGCCCGGCGATCGCGGATCGGACGAGTGATATGGTCTCTGCAACTCCATAGAGAGCGATGAACGAGCCAATGCGTGGGCCTTCCGACTGGCCGAGTAAAATCTCGTAGAGCGCTCGAAACCACGCCTTGAGATCCGAAAAGCAAGCATGCCGCTTGCCTATCTCAAAAACCAGTGACTGAAGGCTTCCCGCGTCAGTCGCGCCATCGATCGCGCTCAACTCATTCGCCAAGTCCTCGAGGGCTTGTGTCTCGTCGAGAGTCGGTCGCCGATAGCATTGGGCCGGCTTGACAAAATCACGGTAGAACGCGATGGCGTATTCGATCAGGCGGTCCACCATTGGGGCGGTTTGTGGCGTTGCCGCTGGCCAAGAGCGTGATACAAAATGCCAGATCACGAGCTTATCTTCACTGTGGCAAACACCAACCAGGTTGAGCAGAGCCGCGAAACTGAGGTCAATGTCGGCATGCGGTGGGTCACCCGCGTGAATGTGCCAGACAGGATTATCGAGACGCGCGGCTGGCGCTTGCCCCTCATAGCGGCGCAAATGATCTCTATAATCATCGACAGACTTTGGGATAATTCCAAAATAAAGTCGCTTAGCTGACTTAGGTTTTTGAAACATAAAATAGGACAGGCTCTCAGCTGGGGAGTATTTTAACCAATCCTCTACGGCCAACCCATTTCCTCGCGACTTAGATATCTTTTCTCCGTTCTCATCGAGAAAAAGTTCATAGATAAAGTTGTGAGGTGGACGACCACCCATCAGCGAACAAATTCGACTCGACAAACGGACGGAGTCGATCAGATCCTTGCCCGCCATCTCATAGTCGACGCCGAGCGCCGTCCATCGCATCGCCCAGTCGGCCTTCCATTGCAACTTGCAACACCCACCGGTGACCGGCGTTTCAACGGCCTTACCAGACTCGTCTCGGTAAACGATCGTTCCGGCATCTACGTCGCGAGCGATAACCGGAACCTGGAGGACGCATCCGTTTTTGACCGAAATCGGCAAGAACGGACTGTAGGTTGCACGACGCTCGGCGCCCAGTGTCGGCAGAATAACATCCATAATTTGGTCATAGTGTTGTAGTGCCAAGCGAAGAGCCGCGTCAAAATGGCCGCCGCGATAGCACGCTGTGGCACTCATGAATTCATATTCGAATCCGAACTGATCGAGAAAAGCGCGCAGGCGTGCATTGTTGTGCTCGCCGAAACTCGTGTGCGTACCAAATGGATCAGGAATGTCTGTAAGCGGACGGCCAAGGAATTCGCGCAGCATCCCTTGGTTCGGAACGTTATCCGGCACCTTGCGCAATGCGTCCATATCGTCTGAGAATGCGAAAAGCCGCGTCGGGATGTCCGAAAGTAGCGAGAAAGCGCGACGCACCATTGTCGTGCGCACCACTTCGCCAAACGTGCCGATATGCGGCAAGCCTGAGGGCCCATATCCCGTCTCGAACAGCACGTATTCCTTATTGCCTGCGCCGTCGCGATGTCGGTCAAGAAGTGCGCGCGCCTCGACAAAGGGCCATGAGCGGGCGACGAGGCCCTCATTTCGTATCGTGCGATCAGACATATCATTCATCGAGCGTTTCTTGACCTCGTATCGGGCACGGCCGGACCTCCATGCGATTAATTCTTACTTCCAGATTGGGTGCCCGCGTCCCGGCAGGCCATACTTCACCCATTTTTGAGTGACGAGGTCCACAATATCCTCGCTCATGCGAATTGACCGCCCCCATTCGCGATCGGTCTCGGGCGAGATCTTTGCCGTCGCATCAATGCCCAGTTTGCTGCCAAGACCGGACACGGGAGAGGCGAAGTCGAGATAGTCGATCGGCGTGTTCTCGATCACCGTGATATCGCGTGCCGGATCGACGTTCGTCGATAGTGCCCAAATTACATCCTTCCAATCGCGCGCCGATATATGCGCGTCAACAACGATAACGAACTTGGTGTACATGAACTGGCGCAGATAGGACCAGACCGCGAGCATGACGCGCTTGGCATGACCAGGATAAGATTTTTTCATTGCGACGACGGCCAGCCGGTATGAGCAGGCCTCCGGCGGCAGCCAAAAATCGACGATCTCGGGAAACTGCTGAGTAAGGAGCGGGACGAAAACATCGTTCAGCGCTTCCCCCAGAACCGATGGCTCATCGGGCGGACGACCGGTGAACGTCGACAGATAAATTGGCTTTTTCCGCATAGTGATCGCGGTAATGCGGAAAACCGGAAAGGGCTCTATGGCGTTGTAATAGCCGGTATGATCGCCGTAGGGTCCCTCATCTTCGTATTCGTCAAGCGAAACCAAGCCTTCGAGAACGATCTCAGCCTCTGCAGGCACTTTCAGTGGTATCGTCTTGCAATCGACAAGTTCAAGCTTGCTACCTCGCAAGAGACCGGCAAATTGATACTCCGAGAGCGTGTCCGGCACGGGGGTGACTGCGGCGAGAATCGTTCCCGGATCAGCACCGATAACCGCTGCGGCTGGAAGTGGGTCCGGCCGCTCAGCCTTCCAGCGTGCATGGTGCTGGGCGCCTCCGCGATGCTTAAGCCAGCGCATGAGCGAAGTGTTGCGGCCGGTGACCTGCATCCGATAGATGCCGAGGTTAAAAACGTCCCGTCGGTCTCCGCCAGACTTACCGGAACTCGGCCCTTGGGTTACCACAAGCGGCCACGTAATCAGCGGCGCCGGTTCCCCTGGCCAGCACGACTGGATCGGCAGGCGGGCAAGATCGATCTCGTCTCCTTCCAGCACGATCTCTTGGCACGGCGCCGAGCGCACGACCTTCGGACGCATCGCCATCACCGTTCGAAGCAACGGCAGCATATCGAGGGCCTCCCGCCAGCCCCCCGGCGGCTCGGGTTGGCGAAGGAAGGCGAGCATTTCGCCCACTTCGCGCAATTGATGCGGTTCCCGACTCATTCCCCAGGCCACACGCTCAACCGTGCCAAACAGATTGACGAGAACAGGCATTCCGTAACTGCTGCCATCCTGGCGCACGACGTTTTCGAACAGGACCGCCGGCCCCCGTTCCGCCAGCAGTCGCGTCTGAATCTCTGTCATCTCCAACACAGGTGAGACAGGTTCGCGAACCCTTACCAATCGACCATCCTTTTCCAGGCGTTCGATGAAGTCGCGCAAGGACCGATAGGGCATGGCGTTTACCTTGGTAGACGCGCCGTCAATTCGGCAGATAGGCTCGGACACGTAAAAGCTCTGGGGCCCGTGCGCCGGCTCGATAAAAGTCACAAACGGATCGCATGCCCACAAGCTCTAGCCCAATGGCACACGACGGAAACACGACAAGAACGCGGCATCCGTTCAGTCAGACAATTCGGATTCTCTCACTGAGGACGGGGGCGACTTCACAGCAGACACGCGCCACAAATACCAACTCGCGATGGAGCGGTATGGCTGCCAAGTTTGGGCGTCGGTCTGTGCTTGCCGCTTCGTCGGCATCGCATCAAAACCGTAGGCAAGGCGCATGCCGTTCCGCACCCCGAAATCATCAGCCGGAAAGACATCGAGTCGTCCCAGCGTAAATATCAACATCATCTCCACGGTCCATCGCCCGACTCCACGGATGGCCGTCAAACTAAACACCAGTTCAGCGTCGTCCATCGATTCGGCCTCAACGCGGGTTGGCAATTTTCCCTCGATCGCATGCCGGGCGATGTCGCGCAACGAAGCGATTTTATTTGCGGACAGGCCTGCCCCGCGCAGCGCTGCCTCATCGGCGGCCTCGATATCCTCGGGTCTGGGAAATGCTTGGCTGGGAAACAGAGCAATAAGGCGGCCAAGAATCTTTTCGGCAACGCTGCCGCGAAGCTGTTGATGCGTGACCGAGCGAACGAGACTCTCATAAGGAGAACGATCCCATGCAGGCGCGAGTGAGCATGCACCGAACATATGAATGAGCCGCTCCATAACAGGATCAACGAGCGACAACGCACCGAGCGCTTCATTTACGCCTTGGGAAAACAAAACATCTTTGTGCACCGGACTTAACCTCGGGCGGGCTCGGGCGCGAATCGCTCGCACAGCACTCTAATGCGCGCGCCCCGCCGCGCAAAGGCGCATCGCCGCTCGACCGGAGAGAACGGCCACGCTATCGTGCCCGTATCCCGACAGAATGACGAAAATAGGGGACTACGCTTATGTCCGATCCAATCCGCCGCGCCCTCATTTCCGTGTCCGACAAGACCGGGCTAATCGAGCTCGGTCATTTCCTGGCCACGCGCGACGTTGAGATCCTCTCGACAGGCGGATCGGCGAAGGCTCTTTCGGCGGCAGGAATACCGGTGACGGAGGTCGCTTCGTACACAGGCTTTCCTGAGATCATGGACGGCAGGGTCAAAACCCTCCAGCCGCGTATCCACGGCGGACTGCTGGCTGTACGCGGCAATTCAGAGCATGAGCGAGCGATGATCGAGCACGACATCCGCCCGATCGACCTGCTCGTCGTCAATCTTTATCCCTTCGAGGCAACCGTCGCGAAAGGCGCCGCGTTCGATGATTGTATCGAAAACATCGACATCGGTGGCCCGGCACTCATTCGCGCGGCATCCAAAAACCACGCCTTTGTCACTGTCGTCGTCGACCCAGCCGACTATGCGACCGTAATCGAAACGATGATCGCCGCGAACGGTGCAACCACCGCCGAGTTGCGCCGGAAACTGGCCGCAAAATCTTACGCACGCACGGCGGCATATGATGCAGCCATCGCCGCCTGGTTCGCGAACGTAGAAGGCGAACGATTCCCCAATCAGCTAACCCTCGCGGCAACCTTGCGACAGACGATGCGCTACGGGGAAAATCCACACCAAGCGGCGGCATTTTACGCAACCACCGGCAGTAGGCCGGGCGTTGCTACTGCCCAACAAATCCAGGGCAAGGAACTGAGCTACAACAACCTCAATGACACCGATGCCGCCTTCGAATTGGTCGCCGAGTTTTCCCCTCCGGCGGTCGCCATCATTAAGCACGCCAATCCCTGCGGCGTCGCAATTGGCCCAACGCTGACCGATGCCTGGCGAAAGGCGTTGGCTTGCGATCCAATCAGCGCCTTCGGTGGCATTGTCGCGGTCAACCGGGTTCTCGACGGAATTACGGCTCAAGAAATCGGCAAGTTGTTTGTTGAAGTGGTGATCGCACCCGCCATTGACGACGAGGCGAGAACAATCCTTGCGGCGAAGAAAAATCTCCGCGTTCTCGTTGCGGGAGCGGTGCCGGACGCGGCGTTGCCGGGATTTACTCTGCGGTCGCTGACTGGTGGGCTCCTGATTCAGGAGCGCGATACGGCAACGCTCGGCACAGAACTGAAGGTCGCAACGGAACGGGCTCCGTCACACTCTGAACGAACTGATCTCGATCTCGCTTTCGTCGTCGCCAAGCACGTCAAATCGAATGCCATCGTCTTTGTGAAGAATGGAGCCACAGTCGGAATCGGTGCTGGACAGATGAGCCGGGTTGACGCCGCCCGCATTGCCGCCTGGAAGGCGGAGGAGGTTCGCCAAGCCGCTGGCGAGCCTCAGTCTCGCACCCTGGGTTCGGTCGTGGGATCGGATGCCTTTTTCCCCTTCCCCGATGGTCTTCTCGTCTGTGCCGATGCGGGCGCAACCGCTGTAGTCCAACCCGGCGGTTCTGTGCGTGACGCCGAGGTTATCGGCGCGGCGAACGAGCGGGGAATGGCGATGCTGTTCACGGGTCTTAGACATTTTCGCCATTAACCCTGCGAGGATATAGCTAAGATCCTCGAACAGGACATTTCGCGCCCTACATGCATCGTAGCCGCGCTTGGGCAGTCTGGTCTTCATATCCCGTTCGGCGGCATCCGGACGTATCACGTTGCGCAACACAAAAACAGGTGACTCAATGTCGAGTGAAAGTCTTCATGCCCCACGAGAACGACTCTCGCGGGCCACGATCACCCATCATCAGGCAATCGTATCGCTGATCGAAGAACTAGAGGCGGTCGACTGGTATCGTCAACGCGCAGACGACTGCGAAGATGTCGCATTGAAAGAAATTCTCCTGCACAACATGCGTGAGGAGATGGAACACGCCTCAATGGTCCTGGAATGGCTCCGCCGGTCCGATCCGAACTGGGGCGAGATGATGAAGACGTATTTATTTACAGAAGTGCCGATCCTTGAGGTCGAAGAGACGGAAACCAGTGGTGACGCAGCAACGTCTTCCAGCGACGCTTCGGACGCGAAACCAGTGAATAAGTTTACCATTGGCACGCTGAAAGATGGGGGGAACTGACTAATGAACTACTTAAATAGGCAGCAGGCCCCGTTCGGCGAGGCCGTTTGGAAGATGATTGACGATGCTGCCGTGGGGGCCGCTCGTGATCGGCTGACAGCGCGACGCTTCCTCGATATCGACGGCCCCTACGGTCCGGGTTTGACGACGATCGAGGTCGGCAATGACGGATATTGCCGCCAACCGGCTAGCGATGAGGCGGGCTCGGTCATCGGTCGGGCCATTTCGGTGCCGATGATTCGTAAGAGCTTTCGATTGAGCATCCGCCGCCTCGCGGGATATCTGGAGAACGGCATGCCGTTCGATTTAGCGCCAGCGGAGGAAGCAGCCGAGGCTGTTGCCGCCCGTGAAGAGGAAACGATCTACCAGGGTCAACCGGATTTTGGTCTGGAAGGTTTACTGACCGCCAAGGGACGCAACCACGTCGATGGCGGCAATTGGTCCGATCTCGATCAGGTTCTAACCGATGTCATCGCCGCTGTCGGCAAACTTGATGAATGTGGTCTGCGCGGCCCCTACGCGCTAGCGCTGTCGCCCACTCTTTACAATGGACTGTTCCGTCGATATCCCGGCACCGATCTACTACAACTTGAACACTTGCGCCGGCTATTCCTCCGGGGAATTCACAAAGCGTCGATCGAAGGTGGCGTAATCGTCGATCCGCGAGTAGGCCCGTTCATTGTTGGTCAAGACATGCAGGCTGGCTACATCGGTCAGGACGGCATCCACTACGACCTCTATTTTTCGGAGAGCGTCGTTCTCCGTCTCGACGACGCGCAAGCGATCTGTACGATCATGCCAAAATCGGAGAATCCCGCGTAGCAGCTGGTAGCAAGTATGAGATTCGTGCGCGAGAACTGCTGGACTCTCTGGGATGTTTCCGATTCGATGTGCCTATCGTTGTGCGCGTTTATAAGCAAAACGCAGCGATTGGCGATTTGATCGAGATGCTGCCGTTGCGGGTTCGGCGGAGTTGGCGGCCGACGGCGGTTCTGAGGACCGCAACGAGTTGCGCAGGCGGGATGCGGTCCCAGAGGGTTCGAACGTGCTCCCGTCCACGGGTGACCGGCGGGTGGTCTGGCCCGCGACGCGCGCTGTGACCACCGGACCCCGGAGTGAGGTCGGCTGCTCCGGCTGTATGTGGAACACGCCGGCGACGGTACGGCGGACGGGGAACCCTCGACGGATGGCGTGACCGTGCCGCGCGCTTTCGCGCTTGGCTGCTGAACCGTTCGCCTGGGCCGCCGCGGCTGTCCCGCTCGCTCTCAGTGGGTCGCGGCCACCTCTCGGCCCTTCGTCTCGACGGCAGAGGTCGACCACCACCGAGGCCCGTGCGCCCCTGCCCCGGATTTGGGACCAGTGGCTTGATTGGAGCGGGGGGGTGGCCCTGGTCGTAGAAGAGGGAGATGATGAAGAAGACGGGAGGAGACGCAGCTCGATGCGGCGCTGAAGGCGAGGATCGCCCTGGAGGCGCTGCGGGAGCATGCGACGGTGGCGGGCCTGGCGGTGCGTTATGAGGTTCATCCGAACCAGGGCTATGCCTGGAAGAAGCAGCTGCTGGACACCGCGGCGCCGGCCTTCGATCCGGGCGTCGGCATCGACGCGGACGAGGCGCGCGAGCGGGAGATCGAGACGCCGCACGCCAAGATCGGGCAGCTGACGGTCGAGCGGGATTTTTTAGCCAGGAGGTCCGGGCGTGTACCGGCCAGCGCCGGCGAACGACGACGCCGATCTGGCGCTGATGCTACGGATCGACGGGCTGTTCACCGCTTGGCCGTTCCTCGGCTCGCGGTGGATGACGGTCATGCTGCGGGCGGAAGGTCTCTCGGTCAACTGTCAACGGCGGAGCGATTCCGGGCCACGGTGGCGGAGTAAAAGCAGGCCATTTGGGCGAAAGTGGCGCGACATGGCAAGGGGCCCGATCGGGCCCCTTGCCATGTCGTCGGCTTTGCCTCGAGGCTCAGGGTTTGCTGATTTCGCCGGTCTCGGGATCGACGGTCTCGACGGTGGTCTGGTTTTGCTCCGCCCGATCAGCCGGGGTGGAGGGACGACGGCGTCCGGCGGATTGCTTCAGGCGGTAGCTGTCGCCGTTCATGGTGAGGATATGGACGTGGTGGGTCAGCCGGTCGAGCAGCGCGCCGGTGAGCCGTTCCGATCCCAGCACCGAGGTCCAGTCCTCGAACGGCAGATTGGAGGTGACGAGGGTCGAGCCGCGCTCGTAGCGCTGGGAGAACACCTCGAACAAAAGTTCCGCCCCGGTCGGGGACAGCGGCACGTAACCGAGTTCGTCGATGATCAGGAGCTTCACCGCCTGTAGATCACGCTGCAGCTTCAGGAGTCGTCGTTCGTCGCGCGCTTCCATCAGCTGATGCACGAGGGCGGCCGCGGTGGTGAAGGCGACGCTGAACCCCTTCTGGCAGGCGGCAAGACCGAGAGCCAGGGCTGCATGCGTCTTGCCGGTGCCGGAATTGCCGAGCGCGATGACGTTCTCGCGGCGCAGGACGAACTCACATCGAGCGAGCTCGAGCACCAGCATCTTGTTGAGGCTCGGTGGCGGTGAAGTCGAAGGTGTCGAGGCTTTTGACCGCCGGGAAGCGTGCCGCCTTGATCCGCCGCTCGACCATTCGGCGTTCCCGGTCGATCAGCTCCAGCTCCACCAGGCGCAGCAGGTAGCGGGGATGATCGACGCCGTCGCCGGCGCATTCGCGCGCGACCTTGTCATATTCCCGCAGAATGGTCGGCAGCTTCAACTGCTTGAGATGATGAGCGAGCAGAACTTGCGGGGTGCCGCTCGTCGTTCCCGCCGGCATCGCATCGGCGCCCGCCTTGCCGGTCATGCCGTTGTCCCGGGAACGAGAACGGCGTAGTCGGCCGCCACCGTCATCCTGACGTCCGTTTTCGGCAGATGTGGATAGGCCGTCAGGTCGAGCCGGGCCGGTCGCCGCTCGACGCGTGCCAGCGCGATCTGCTTGACCGCATCAAAGCCGATGGCGCCGAGCCGGATCGCTTCGCTGACCGCGCTCGCCACCATCTCCATCGGGATCGCCTCCATCAGCCGCAGGACCTGGATGAACTCCCGCCTGCCGCGGTTGCCCATGCGCACCTCAAGAAGATGGCGCAGGTGCTGGAACGCCTCCGGCAGATCCCAGTCTTTCAGCGCCGCCGCCTGGTCGAGGGCATTCGGCTTCGTCTCGATCAGCGCGAGGTAGTGCAGCGGCTCGAACACGAAGGTCCCGGTGCCGTAGGCGCGGCGATGTCGGGCGATCTGCTCGCCTGCGCACAGGATCACCACCGCGTCGACGAAGCCCTTCACCACAACATCCCGGAAGCCGTATGCCGTCGGCACCGAGTAGTCGTTGCCGCGGTAGCGGACCAGGGCGGTCGACGAGACCCGCGCCCCCCGCTTCTCGCACGCCTCCAGCGGCACGGCGGGCAGATCCCGGAAGGCTTCGAGGTCGGCGACGAGACGCTCGCCAATGGTCTCGCCGTGGCGACCGGCGCGTTCGCCTCGTCGGCGCTGGCAGCGCTCTTCCAGCATGGCATTGAGATCGTCGAAGCTTGCCGCTTGGGGGATCGGCGTCATGAAGTTCGATCGGGCATACTTCACCAGCCCCTCGACCTTGCCCTTGTCGTTGCCCTTGCCGGGACGGCCAAAGCGGTCGCGGAACAGGTAGTGGCTCTGAAGCTCGGTGAAGGCCCGGGTCCGCTCGCGCCTGCCGTCGCCGCAGATCTTCGCCACCGCGAGCGTCGTGTTGTCGTACAGCACCGACAACGGCACGCCGCCAAAGAAGGCGAACGCCGACACATGCCCGTCGAGAAACGCTTCCGTCGTCTCCGCCGGGTAGGCCCTCACGAACGGCGCGTCCGACTGCGGCACGTCCATGCAGAAGAAGTGGATCTTCTGCCGGACGCCGCCGATCACGCCGATCGCCTCGCCGAAGTCGACCTGCGCCTGCCCGGGGGGATGGGCCAGCGGCACGAAGGTCTCCCGCAATCGCCCCCGAGCAACCCGGACGTAGTCCCTCACCACCGTCAGACCGCCGGCATAGCCGTGCTCGTCGCGCAGGCGCTCGAAAATCCGCTTGGCAGAATGCCGCTGCTTCGAAGGCGCCGTCCTGTCGGCCTCCAAAATGGCGTCGATCGCCGGCAGCAGCGTTCCAAGCTTCGGCTTCTTCACCGGCTTCGTTCGCATGTAGCCGGGCGGCTACGAGAACCGGTACATCTTCGAAACCGTCTCACGGCTCAGCCCAAACACCCGGGCCGCCTCGCGCCGGCTGTTACCCTCGATGAAAACAAAATGCCGAACGGCGGCGTAGACTTCCACGGCAAACATCCCCGGCCGCCCCCCTGGCAAAGGAGACAGCCTAACCACTGGCCGGATTTTGCTCCGCCGCGGCAGCACCAACCGCCGCCGCTACGTGGCCTACTTTGTCACCGCCCTACACACGTCAGAGTGGGTGCGCGCGTTCTTCGCGTACGGCCGCAGCCGCGCGACGGGCCACTGCTCGATCTGCTCGGGCAGGAAAGGCAACGAGGTCAAGGGCCATGTCCTTGAAGGGAAAACGGCGAAAGGCCGGTTTCGTGGCTGGATGCCGGCGCTGGATCCACCTATTTTGGATCCAAAGTGGACTCCGAAATCCACCTGGAGGCCAGCGCGGAGTCCAGCTTGTGCGCTGATTTTATGAGATTATTGTAGAAGAGAGGGTGGCTTCTGGCTCAGGTGGCTTCCCCGATTTCGGGGCTGACGCTATCGAACTTCCGGGCCACGCCCACCAGCATAGGTTGCGTTCCGGGAAGGAACCGTCTGGTTCGCCCTATCGCGCTCTGGCCTCTCGCTCCGAAGCACCCTGCCGGCGGGCGGCTTCAGCATCAATTCACATCATGAGAGCAGCATACATGTTGAGAGCTCTCGTGTCAATAGCTCAATATGTTGTGCGCAGAAACGCGCGCAGGTTTGCCGCGGTTCGCGAGAACGCTCAGCGCTGCGATGAGAATGGCTTGCGTCTGCTTCCATTGATCGGCCGCCACCGCCCTGCCCCATGGGCCGCACCCGCTCGATGCTATTGTTGTTTTTTTAGATGACGCGGGTCGCCATTTGGAGACGCAAGAGTTCAGTCAGCCGCGAGCGCTTTGCCTTCGTGAGCGTCCATCGCGGCGAAGCTCTCGAGCGACGCTGATAGCCTGGAGCCGACATCGCATGGCATGAACCCAGACGCCCCACGCCCGTGCCGGAGCGTCACCTTGCAACCCCTGTTGTAATCCGCCGTGCTTGACGCGGGTCGGTCCGCCCCTCAGTTCGAGACAGGCTCGATTTCGCCGGGTCGCCAAGTCTGGTCGAACCAGGGTTCGAGCGGGCCGTAGAGCCGTAGGATCATGAACCAGCCCTTGCCCGGAATGGTCTGCACCCAGTTGTGTTCCATGCCCTGCGGCGCCTTCGGGCCAAACACCACGTCGACCGACCCGTCGGCATTGACTTTGACGTCTCTGTCCTGGCTACTCACGCTTGGAAACTGCTGGTCCGTCTGAAGCATCGAGCGCGTCTGTGTGTCGTAGACGATGACCGACCAGAAGTCCTTCGCCGGGATGTTTGGCGGCAGATGCAGCTTGTACGTCTTGCCCCCCTCAAACGGATGACCGTGCGCATCGAGAGCGGCCCACGGATACTGCGATCCTTCGCCGACCATCTTCTCGGCCATCGCCGGCGTCACGCCGGTGGCGAGGAAATAGAAGAAGATCGCGCCATCAAGATTGCTCACCCCCGGCGATACCTCAAACTTGTAACCGCCGAAGAACGGTTTGCGCCAATAGCTGTCCGGGTAAATGTAGCCGTCCTTGTCGCGGAGCTTGTAGCCAATGGCGCGGGCGGCGACGGCGCCGATTTTTCCGGCGTCGGTGAGGATAGTCTTCATCCGCTCGTCTGGAGCGAAGTCCTTGCCCTTCTCGATGCCGATGGACGCGAACAGGCCGAGCGTCGTCGGGTCGGACCCTTCCGGCGGCTCTTCCTGGATCGCTTCGTTCAGCAGCCCCCAAAAGGAATAGTCCGCCGGCGCGACGAAGTTCGACGGAATGCCGGAGAGATTGACGTACTTGATGGGCTGCGGATGGGCAGCGTCGCCGAGCGGATAAATCTTTAGGGACTTCTTGACGAGGTCAACGCCGGGCTTGGGCGAGCCGTCCACCAGGAATGAGCGGAACGGCATCCAGTTGCCGTAGGTGCTCGGCCGCACTACGAAATAATCGCCCGGCACCTCGCCCTCATAGCCGGGTGGCAGGATCAGGTACTTGCCGCCCTCGCCGCGATCGGCGCCGGTGATGCCGATATCGGCCACCCAGCGGTACCACACGTCGTCGATAGTCCCGAGCACCTTGGGCGGAATTTCGACAACCAACGGCCCTTTGCGCGTATCGATCCAGATGAAGCTGTAGACCGTGTTGTCGTTGGCCGTCAGCTCGACGGTCTTGGAATCGACGAGGTTCTCCCACATGACGTCGGTCGTATTGTCCGGACCGTACTCGAGCAAAGCGTTGCGCATGGCCATCTGGTTGACGATTGGAATACCGAGAAGATAAGCCTGAAGCGCCCGCGACCGGTCGAGATGGTCGTAGATCGCTTGGGCGGTCTCAGCCGAGGGAACGCCATCTTGCAGTCTCAGCGTGCCGATGGAGGTCTCGACGTCGTCCGGGGTTGCGATGCCCGGTGCGATAGGCGTCGTCATCTTGTAGGTTTCGGCTGCCGCCGATGCCCCGATCGCACCGCCGGCGATTAGTGTCAGCGCGATCAAGGTTGGTAACTTCCTCATCAGTCTCAGTCCCCTTCTCTTTGGGACACTGTAACGCCAAGGGGCATCTGCGTCGAATCTAAGCAGGATTCCCTTGGGCGATCCACATATGGCAGGCTCTGGTGGAGGGATCACTGGATTTTGGTGTTGTCATGGCGGGTCGTCCTCGGGTAGTGGCGACGGCGGAGCAGTGCGAGGAGTTGCGTGCGCTGGCCGGTTCGCCGGATCGGGCGTAAGCGGATCGGGCGCGGTCGATTTTGTTGTCGCTGCAGGGTTGGTCGAGCGCTCGGATTGCCGAAGCGTTTTCGGTCGAGCCGAACAGCGTGCGCCATTGGCGCTGGACGTTCGGTCGCGAGGGGGTGGCGGGCCTGCGCGCCCGCAAGGCACCGGGGCCGGAGCCGGTGAAGGCGCGGGCGGCGCTGGCGGTGGTCTCGGCAGTGCTGACGGACGAGGTTGCCGATCGGCGGAACTGGACGCTGCCGCGGTTGCAGAACGAGATCGAGCGGCGCACCGGCGAGCGGATTTCCAAGTCGCGGCTGAGCGTGGTGATGCGCAAAAGGGGCTTTCGCTGGCGGCGACCCCGGCACACGCTGAAGGGGCGGCAGGACGCCCAGGCCGTCGATCGCTCCGGCCTGCGGCTTCGTCTGCTGAAGCAGCAGGCCCAGGCCGGCGACCTCGTGCTGCTGTTCGAAGACGAGTCCGAGGCGCTCACCCATCCTTATCTCGCGCATGTGTGGGCCGGGCGCGGCGCCGACCTGCGCGTCGCAGCGCCCGGCCAGGCGCGCAAGGTGGCGATGATCGGCGCGCTCGACTTCGCGGCCGGCACGCTGGTCGTCGAGACCAGCCGGAGCAAGCGAAGCAGCGATTTCATCGCTCTGCTGACGCGGCTCGACGAGCTCCATGGCCCGCGCCCCGGCCGACCGACGAAGCCGGTCGTGCTCGTCATCGACAACGGTCCCATTCATACCAGCAAGGCGTCGCGTGCCGCCCTCGCCGCGCGGCCATGGCTGTGCGTCGAATGGCTGCCGAGGTACGCCCCCGAGTTGAACGACATCGAACATGCTTGGCGTGACCTGAAGCGGCATTTCCTCGCCCATCAGACCTTCCGAGACCTCGACCATCTCGACCGCGCCATCCATGCTGCCGTCACTGACCTCAACAACGAACGCCAATCCAAAACGTGTGCAAACCTACGAATCGCTGCTTAGGCTCCCAGCAGCACCGCTAGCGCCATCGACGGGCGCTCCGCCTTGCGTGCCGCGGCGACGAACGCCGCGATCTGCGCGTTGCTCCAGATCCCCTGGCGTGGCGGACGCGATCTCATGCCCGGCTTCTTCGCCGGATTTTCGTCGAGGAACCCTTCGTCCACGGCGAGTTCAGGAGAACCCGCAGGACCCGCATGACAGCGTTGGCCTGGGCGGGGGGGTCAGCCATGGAGCGGTAAAAGGCCCGAACGATTGTCCGGCGACGACTTTTCACCGGAGGATGCCCGGCCCGAGCGGACCAGTTCTCAATGACGCCGAGGCACTGGTCGTAGCCACGGCGGGTCGAGGCCGCCAAACGTTGGTAGCGTTCGTCCGCTCGATAGAGGCGAATCAGCCAGGGAATCGTCTCCGGCTTGAACGGGCTTTCCTCAATCCCGTCCGTACCCATCCGGCGAGGGCCGCGGCTGGAGTGGGTTGCCGGACCGGCGCAGTTGTGAGCGGCTATGCGGCGGTGCTGATTGGCTCTGGTGCCTGCCAGTTCCAGGGCAGCAGCTCGTGGATGCGGCTGGTGGGGTGGCCGGGAAGGCGGGCGAGGACGGAGGCCAACCAGGCGCGGGGATCGATGCCGTTCAACTTCGCCGTCTCGATCAGGGTGTACATCGCCGCCGCGCGACGACCGCCTTCGTCCGAGCCGGCGAAGGTCCAATTCCGTCTGCCGACGGCGATGCCACGCAACGCGCGTTCCGCGGCGTTGTTCGAGAGGCAAACCCTGCCGTCGTCGAGGAAGCGGGTGAAGGCGGTCCAGCGCTTCAGCAGGTAGTCGATGGCTTTGGCGGTCTTCGACTTCGCCGACAGCCTCGCGTACTGGTCGCGCAGCCAGGCTTCGAGGTCGAGGATCAGCGGGCGGGATCGCTCGCCGCGCGCGGCCACGCGCTGCTCGGCCGAGGCGCCGTTGATCTCGCGCTCGATCGCGAACAGCGCGTCGATCCGCTTGACCGCCTCGATGGCGATCGGCCCCTGCTGCAGCTCCGCCAGCTCAAAGAAGCCGCGGCGGCCATGTGCCCAACAGCCGGCCTCGGTGATCGGGCCAGGCCGGCGATCGGTCTTGTACAGCCGGCCGAAGCCGGAGAAGGCGTCCGCCTGCATGATACCGGTCCAGCCCGCGAGGAAGCGTTCGGCGTGCACGCCGCTGCGGTCGGGCGAATAAAAGAAGACGGCGGCCGGCGGGCCTGTTCCGTCCAGGTGGGGACCGCCGAACGGCCGGTCGTCGCGGACGACGGTCCACAGCCGGCCTTCCTTCGTCTTGCCCTTCGCCAGCACCGGCACCGGCGTCTCGTCGGCGTGGATGCGGGCGGCGGCGCGGACATGCGCCTCGATCGCCGCGGTCAGCGGCTGCAGGGGACACGTCGCCGGCGCGGGATACACGACGCGGGTGCGCGGCAAGTGTTCCGGCAACCGCCGGCGTGCCGGCTTGCGTGGCGTCGCGGCGCTGCGCGCCGGGGTCGGGCTGCGCTCCGCCGCCCGCAGTTCGACCGCGGCGTCGGCCTGGGCGACGGTCTCCTGCAGCTCGGTCAGCGCCAGCTCCAGCTGCTCCAGCCGGGCGCTGCGCTCGGACGACGTGCCGAACCGTTGCCGGCGCAGCCGGGCGATCTCCAGCTTCAGCCGCTCGAGTTCCAGGTCGAGAACCCGCTTCGTCTGTTTCGCGATCGCCGCCTCGGCCTCGGCAGCGAGCCGGCCTGCGCGCTCGGCGAGGATCATCGCGTGCGCTTCGGCGAGGTCGGCGGGCAGCGGCTCGGGCGTCGTCATCACGACCCGAACTGAATCAGATTCGCGCACCTTTGTAAGCTGTTATCTCATCCGGCGGCGATCGGACGCCAAGTTCGCCGCGGCATCCTCCAGTCTATGCCCTCGAGCAGATACGCGAGCTGCGCCGGCGTGATCGTCACCGTTCCATCGGCCGCCGACGGCCACAGAAACCGACCGCGTTCGAGACGTTTGGCGAACAGGCACAGGCCCTGGCCGTCGTGCCAAAGGATCTTCAAAGGTCACCGCGTCTTCCGCGGAAGACGAACAAATGACCACAGTGCGGGTCCTGCTTCAGCCTTTCCTGCACCTGCAGCGCCAGCCCATCGAAGCCGCGCCGCATGTCGGTGTGTCCGGTCGCCAGCCACACCCGGGCGCCGGTCGGAACGGCAATCATCGCCGATCCAGCACGTCCAGAACCCGCCGCAGCGCCTCGGCGTCGAAATCGCCAACCACGCGGACACAGCGACCCGCGCCGAGTTCGATCTCGATCACCCCCGACCGACCTTGCCCAGGCTTCGCGGGCGGCATCATCGCCGGCACACCCGCAGCCCTGCCCGCAGGCCCCGCCGCGACGGCCTCCGTCGCCGCCACCTCGTTCGCGGCCGCGTCTTCCGCGACCTCGACGGCGACGAACGATGGCAATTCCGAAGCACCGGGGATGTCGATCACGACCAGCGCCGCCAGACGCCGCCATTTGAACACCTGTGCCGGCAGCAGCCCATGCCGCCGCGCCACCGCCGAGATCACCACTCCCGGCGCCGACGCCTCCGCCAGAACCGCAAGCTTCTGCCCGAGCGAGAACCGACGCCGCCGCTCGACCCGTCCCAGTACCTCACCCTGACGATAAGACATCGATCTTGCGCTGCCGCTAGCTCCAAATCCGAGCCAAATGCCGCACAAAATCCCGCCTCACCACAAGGCGGCCATCACCGGATGCGTACGTTCAAAGCTCGCCATCGCACGTACACCACGTACAAGCGGTACGCGCGTCAGATTATCATGTTTCGCGTAAACCGGGAAGAGTGTATTAGAACTGTGCTAGCGCTTTTTGGTGTTTCGGGCATCAAAAAGGCGTCAGCCAAGTTACTAACGCCTTGATATTATGTGGGAATTTTGGTTGCGGGGGCAGGATTTGAACCTGCGACCTTCAGGTTATGAGCCTGACGAGCTACCGGGCTGCTCCACCCCGCGGAGGATGGGTGGACGGGAGCCATGGGCCGGGTTTGGTCCGGCGTGGCTCGGGCGCGTTTGGAGGGTTTTGTACGGGATATTTGCTGTAACCGGCTGGGAGGACCGGGCGGCGACCTACTCTCCCACGTCTTAAGACGCAGTACCATTGGCGCTGAGGGGTTTCACGGTCGAGTTCGGGATGGGATCGGGTGGTTCACCCTCGCCATAGCCACCCGGTCTTCGCAGCCGGCGTATTGTGTGTTGTGTGTGTATTGGCGTATGGGGATTGTTGGGCTTTTCGAGCGCGATCGAGCGATTAGGACCGGTTAGCTGCACGCATTGCTGCGCGTCCACATCCGGCCTATCGACGTGCTGGTCTTGCACGGCTCTCATGCGAGACCTGGTTTTGAGGGGAGTTTCCCGCTTAGATGCTTTCAGCGGTTATCTCGTCCGAACTTAGCTACCCGGCTGTGCCGCTGGCGCGACAACCGGTCCACCAGAGGTTCGTCCACCCCGGTCCTCTCGTACTAGGGGCAGCTCCTCTCAAGTCTCGTACACCCACGGCAGATAGGGACCGAACTGTCTCACGACGTTCTAAACCCAGCTCACGTACCACTTTAATCGGCGAACAGCCGAACCCTTGGGACCTGCTCCAGCCCCAGGATGTGATGAGCCGACATCGAGGTGCCAAACCTCCCCGTCGATGTGGACTCTTGGGGGAGATCAGCCTGTTATCCCCGGCGTACCTTTTATCCGTTGAGCGATGGCCCTTCCACGCGGGACCACCGGATCACTATGGCCGACTTTCGTCTCTGCTCGACGTGTCAGTCTCGCAGTCAGGCGGGCTTGTGCCATTGCACTCGACAGCTGATGTCCGACCAGCTTGAGCCCACCATCGCGCGCCTCCGTTACTCTTTGGGAGGCGACCGCCCCAGTCAAACTACCCGCCATGCAGGGTCCCGGCCGTGGATGACACGGCGCGGTTAGATACCAGAGACCGGAAGGGTGGTATTT